>CAZFCY010000032.1:20887-33837 GCA_964517665.1 uncultured Opitutaceae bacterium
GTTTCCAGATCAGCCACGCATCGACGGTCCCGAAGGCCAGCTCTCCGGCTCGCGCTCGCGCGCGTGCGCGCGGCACATGATCGAGGAGCCAGCGCAGTTTCGTGCCGGAAAAATAGGGATCGAGCAAAAGGCCGGTCTTCGCGGAAAACGTCTCCTCCGCCCCGTCCGCGCGCAGTTGCTCGCAAATGCCGGCCGTGCGGCGATCCTGCCAGACGATGGCGCGATGGACCGGCTCGCCCGTGCGGCGGTCCCACAGGAGCGTGGTCTCGCGCTGGTTCGTGATCCCCACGGCGGCGATGTCCTGGGGCGAGAGCCCGGCCTGCTTCAGGGCTTCGCGCGCGACATCGTCCTGCGATTGCCAGATCTCCGCCGGCTCGTGCTCGACCCAGCCCGCCTCGGGAAAATGCTGCTCGAACTCGCGTTGCGCCCGCGCGAGCGGGCGGCCGGCGCGATCGAAGACGATCGCGCGTGAACTGGTGGTGCCTTGGTCGAGCGCGAGGACAGCTTTCATGATCAACGGCGTTGGGGCGCGCCCATCCTCACGCGCCGGGCGCGCCAGGGACAAGCCGAAGGAACGCCGCTTCGCAGGTTCCTGCCCCCGCGCCGCGGCGGCGACCGGCGCCGGGAAGAGCTGTCAGGAAACGCCCAGTTGCTTCCGCAGGTCCGCGAGTTGCTCGCGCAAGGTCGCGACCTCCGTCTCGAGGGCGGCGAAGCGCGCCTCGGCTTCCGCCGGGAGGCGCACCTCCACGGCCAGTGGCGCGGCCGGCTGGCGTTCGGCCTCCGAGGCGGTTGAAAAGTCCGGCTCGCCGGTGAGCAGTTGCGCGACGCGACCCTCCTTCTGCCCGGGCTGGCGGGGAACCCGCGCGACCAGCGGGCCGGCGGGGCGATGCGCGAGCCGGTCGAGGCTGGCCTCCACCGTGCTCACATCCGGGAAACCGTGCATCCGCTCGCAACGCCCGCGCAACTCGCCGGCGGTTTGCGGGCCGCGCAGCAGCAGTTCGCAGAGGACGACGCGGTCCGCCGTCTCCATCGGATAGACGAGGTCGATCGTCTGCTTGAACTTCGCCACGCGGGCATCCGCGCCCGAAAACAGGCCGGCGAGCCGCAGATGGCGCAGGCCGTCGAGCGCGACCTCCACCTCGCGCGCGCTCGCCACGATGACGGGGTGGCGATTGCTCTTCTGGTTGCAGGCGTTGACCAGGGCGTTGAGCGAGAGCGGGTAATACTCGGGCGTGGTCAGCTCCTTTTCGATCAGGCAGCCGAGCACGCGCGCCTCGAGCGGCGAGAGGGGCGGCGAAGACGGCGCGTGGGACGAAGGGTTCGTCGCTGATTCCATGTCCGAATCGATAGGCGCGCGCCCATCGCGCCGCAACGACAAGGTTCGATCGGATGCGCCCCATCCGCTTGACGCCCGCAATGCAAAAACCAACCTGCCTCGCATGAACCTTCCGGAGCCGTCCCGTCGCCGCAATCCGCGCGCGGCTTTCACGTTGTTTGAAATGCTCATCGTGATTGCGCTCATCGCGCTGCTCGCGGGCGTGGCGATCACCAACGTCGACAAGATTTTCGGGCAGAACCAGGAGACGATCGCGCGCATCTTCGTGAGCGACACGATGAAGGCGCCGCTCACGAGCTACAAAATCCACATGGGCAGCTACCCGAGCACGGCGCAGGGATTGCAGGCCCTGTTGACCTCCCCGGACGGCAGCGGCGAGCGTTGGAAAGGCCCCTACCTCGATACGTCGGGGAACAAGCTCCCGGTCGATCCCTGGCAGAATCCCTATCAGTATCGCTATCCCGGCACGAAAAATCCGGGGAAGTACGATCTCTTTTCCTACGGTCCGGACGGGGTCGAATCGGCTGACGACATCGGGAACTGGTAGAAGGAGGGGTCGGAAAGCCGGAAGCCGCATGTCGGAGCAGTCCATCGTGATGTCGAGTTTCCGACTTTGGACCTGAGACCTTCGGCTTTTGATCGCGGCGCAGTCCCGCGGGGTTTCACGCTCGTCGAGATCCTGCTCGTCATCGCGCTCATCGGGCTGTTTTCGACGCTGTTTCTCGTCAATCTCGATTCGCTCATGCAGGTGAGCGAAAGCGAGGCGGTGGAGACCACGTTCTGGGAGGCGAGCCGGGAAGCGCGGACGCGGGCGCTGGTGGATCGCGCGCCCCAGGCGCTGCGCTACGACGAGGAAACGGCGGCATTCATCGTCGAGGCGCAAGGGACGGGAGCGGGGCGACGCTTTCACATCGACCGCGACCGCTGGCCGGAGGATTTCAAGATCGAGATCGAGCTGCAGAAGCGGCTGCCGGCCAGCCAGTTTTCCCTCGTGCGCGGCCGGTTGGTGGAAATGCGCGCCGTGCCGATGGTGCAGTTTTATCCCGACGGAACCTGCACGCCCTTCGTGCTCTCGATGAAAGTCGGGAGGGATGAGCGCACGATCGAGATCGATCCATGGACGGGCGCGGAACTGCTCGCAGCCGATGAGAAGTGAACAAAGTCGCAGGGGCGTGGCTTGCCGCGCCTGTTTGGCGGACGAGCGGCTGCTCGCGTTCGCAGGCGCGCCGGGGCACGCCCATTCGGGGAGGCGCGGCTTCACGCTGATCGAGGTCGTGGTGGCGTTGATGTTGTTTTCCTTCGCCGTGGTCGTGCTCACGGCTTCGTACGTGAACGTGCTCAACAGCATCGAGGCGGTGCGGGTCGATCAGAGCCTCGAACAGGAGCTGGCGTTCGTGCGCGCGCAGTTGTTGATGGAGCCCGAGCTGGAGAACGTGGAGGAGGGCGGCGAGGCGCCGACGCCGACGCACGGCATGGCGGTGTGGGGCGCGGTCGTGAGCCCCACGACCACGGCCGACCTGTTTCGCGTCGATCTGACGATCGAGCTGTCGGGCGATGGCGCGGCGACGCCGGCGCGCACGGTGACCCAGAGGCTCTTTCTCCTGCGCCCGAGCTGGTCCGAGCCGACCGCGCGCGAGGATCTGCGCGCGGAATCGCGCAAGCGCATCGAGGAACTGCGCCGGATGCGGCCGCTATGAGCTGGGAGGATGGCAGGCATCGGGTGCGATTGGGAACAGCGCCACGCCCTTGTTCCGGGGAGCGCTCCATGGCCCGCGCTGGTTTTTCCCTGCCCGAGCTTCTCGTCGCGATCGTGATCGGCGCGGCCTTGATCACCGCGGCGGTGACGTTCGTTTTCTCCATGGGCGAGCTTTGGGGCAGCGGTTCGGAGGCGCGGCTCTTCGACCAGCACGTGCGCGGCGTTTCCCGTTTTCTCGAGGGCGTGCTGCAGAAGGCGACCCCGCCGCCGGCCGAGTCGGAATCGAGCCTCGAGGCGTCGTCGAGCGAAACGGAAGAGGCTTCGATCGTCTGGCAGAAGCCGCGCGGCAGGGCCGGTGGAGCGACGGGCGAGGAGCTGTTGACCTTCGAGCTGGTGGAGAGCCCGGGCATCTTCGCATGGCCGGAGCAGCCGCTGCCGTTCGTCGTCTGCGCGCTGCGCCTGGACCGGAACGACGGCCTGTTTCTCCAGTGGAAATCCCGGCTGGAAATCGACTTCGCCGACGTGGCTCCGCGCGAGATGCGGGTGTCGCCGTTCGTCACGGCGATCACGTATTATTACTACGATTCCGAAGGCAGCCGGGATCCGACCTGGGAGGAGCGCGACACGCCGAAGATGGGCGAAAACCGCAAGCTCGAGACGCCGCGGCGGATCCGGCTCACCTTCGCCTACGAGGGCCTCACGCGCGAGGTGAACCTGATCCTTCCCGGGATCGCGGCGGGAGTGCCGGTGTACTGATGAAATCTGAAATTTCAGATGTGGGATTCAAGGTCCCGGCGCGCCATGCGTGTCGGCAAACCGATCCGCGCCGCGGGGCGATCCTCCTCATGATCCTCGTGCTCATCGTCGTGCTTTCGGCCGTGCTCGTGCAGTTTACCGAGAAGGGCATGACCGAGATCGTGGCCGAGGGGCATTACGTGGAGCGCAACCGCATGAGAATCACCGCGTTCTCGGCGCTGGAGACGACGCTCGCGGTCATGGCGGACGTCATCGCGATCGACGGCGCGCTCACGAATCCGGCGCAGGGTTGGGCCGATCCGTTGACCGTCGCGGGCTTCAACCCGGGTGAATCCCTCAAGGTCGTAGTGTCTTTTACCGATGAAAGCGGGAAACTCCCCTTGGGGAATCTGGACGAAGGCACGCTCTATCTGCTTTTCACCGAAATGGGTCTCCCGATCGAGGACAGCCTCAAGCTTACGCATTCCCTCCTCGATTGGATCGATGAGGATGACGAGGCGCGCATCGACGGCGCGGAGAGCGAGACCTATGCCGCCGCGGAGTGGCCGTTCATGAGCAGCAACCGTCCGGTCTCGCACCTGGAGGAACTGGCCGTGGTCGATGGTTTTTCCACCCTCTTCTTCGACGAGGCGGGGCGTCCCAACGATTGGTTTCGCCTCTTCGCCAACATCGTCTCGCCCTACGCCACCGGCAATCTCAACGTCAACAGCGTCTCGGACATCGCCCTGCGCGCGTTTGCCGGTTTCGGCGATCCGCAGGTGGACGCGTTGCGCAGGCACCTCGCCGGCGCCGACGGAATCCGGGGCACGGCGGACGACCGTTATTTCGCCGAGGCGGGCGAGATCCGCGCGCTCGTCGGCGAGCTGCCGTCCGGCGCCGCGCTCGGCGTCAACTCCGATGTCGTTCGCGTGCGGATCGATGTCTCGGAGGGCGACAGCCACTATGGGCTCGAGGCGGTGGTCCAGCCTTCGCAGCCCGGGGCGACCGGGGGAAGCGGTGGACCGCGGCAGCCCCAGAGGCCGCGCCCTCGTCCACAGCAGGGTGGTCAATCCACCGGAGGCCCCCTCGAATCCAGGGAGGTGCCGTATCCTTTTGTTTTCCTTGAGCTGACCGAGGACGTTGGACACAACGACTCGCTTGCCGCGCCTGCGGAAGCCGGGGAGGAAACGCTCCAGGACAGCCGCGGAGCCCGCGCCACGTTGTGAAGCTTTTTTCCGTCAGAAACCAATCTCAGACATCCGCGGAGTCGCCGGTCGTGTTTGCGCCGGGCGATTTCTTTTTCGTCAGGCGTTTCGACCTGCCCGCCGGCATCGCCGCGGGTGAGATCGCCGGCTTCGTGGATCTTCAGCTCGAGGAACTCTCGCCGTTCACGCTCGAGCAGGTTTACCACGGCCACACCGTCGCCTCCGACGGCTCCGGCGTGCTAGTTTACGCGGCCTACCGCCGCCGTTTCGAGCCCGCGCATGCGGAGCGGTGGTCGCGCGCGCTCTTTGTCCTGCCGGACTTCGCCGCCGCGCTCCGGCTTCGGTTCGAACGGCCCACCGTCGTGCTTTTCCGGTCGGAGACGGCGTTGACCGCGCTCCGCTTCGACGGCGCCCGGGAATTGCCCGACCGCGTCGCCAGCCGCCCGCTTCGACTCGAGGCGGACGACGACGAAATGCGTGGCGTGCGCGAACGCCTGCTCGCCGCGATCGACGCCGTGGGCCGGCCTGTGCGCGAAGTGCGGTTGACCTCCGCGCCGGAACAGCGGACGCCCGGCATGATCTTCATTCTCGGCCCGGACGCGGGCGAGGGGAGCGCGATCGAGGTCGTCGTCCCGATGAGCGAGTGCTGGGGCATGGACGTGCGCGAGTCGGAGTTTGTCGCCCAACAGCGCCGCCGCCTCGGATTCGATCTCGTGCTCTGGCGCATCGTCCTCGGCGCCGCCGCGGCGATCGCGCTGCTCTTCGCGGGCGAACTCCTCCTGCTCGCCGGTCGCGGCTACGCCGGCTGGCTCTCGCGCAAGGTCGAGAAACAGGCCCCGATCGTCGCCGCGCTGGAGGACAAACACACCGTCGCCAACCGCCTCGCCGATTTCGGCGCGAGCGGGTTGAGCCCGTTTGTCATGCTGGCGACCGCGTCGGCTCCGAAGCCTCCATCGGTTTACTTCACCCGGGCCACGGCCGAGGGAGCCAACAATCTCACCATCGACGCGTTCACCCAGAATGTCGCGGACATGAACACCTTCGAGGCCGCCCTGCGCAGGCTCCCGGAGGTTGAAAACGTCGAGGTGCGAAACCCGCGCCCGCGCGAGGATGGAACGACGTTTTCCGTCGTCGTCGTCTTCAAGGCCGGCAGCTTCGATCGCGCGTTCGAGTCGCCGGCAAGCGTCGCCGCCGCGGGAGGTGGCTCGTGATCGCCCTCGCCCGGCTTCGCCCGGGATTTCTCTCGCGCTCGCGCCGGGAGAAGTTTCTCGCCGTGCTCTTCATCGTCGTGCTCGCGCTCATCTGGGCGAGCGCGCTGTTGACGCGCGTGAAGGCGTTCTCCCTCGAACTGCGCTCCGTGCAGTCCACGGCCAACAGCCAGGGGCAGTGGTTCGACGACCGGGAAAACATCGAGGCCGGCTACGAAGCCGCCATCGCGCAACTCAGCGACGCCGCCCTGCCGTCGCGCAGCGAGGTGCTCGCGCGGATCGACGCGCTGGTGCGCAAGTATCAGTTCACATTTCGCATCGATCCCCCGCAGAGCCAGGTTCGCGACCGGCTCACCTTTCACACCATCTCCGTTTCCATCGACAAGGCCGAATACGAGAAGCTGATGGCTTTTCAAAACGAACTGAGCGCCTCGCTCCCGACCGTGAACCTCGAGCAGATCACGCTCGTCGCGGACCGGAGGACTCCCTCTCAACTGGACACCCGCCTTCGCCTCGTCGCCGTCGAATTCAACAAATGACCCACGTATGAGTTTCCTCTCGAGCCTTCTCCGCCGGACCTCGGTCGCGCTTGCCTGCGCCGGCGCGCTTGCCTGCCCGGCTCTAGCCCAGGAACCGGCGGTCGATCCGACGACACCCGTCGGCATTCCCCCGGGCCCCAATCCGGACGACATCGTCGGTCGCCTGGCTTTTTCGGACACGGCGCTCGACAGCGTGCTGCAGACGCTCGAGACGCTGACCGGCCGCATCGTCATCCGCCCCCAGGCGCTGCCCACGCCGCAGCTCACGCTCAACGCCCGGCAGCCGCTCACGCGCGCCGAGGCCATCCTCGCGATCGAGAGCCTGCTTTCGATCAATCAGATCGGCGTCGTGCCCTTCGGCGAGAAATTCATGAAGGTCGTGCCCATCGCCAGCATCCGCACCGAGGCGCCCGAGCTGGTCGTCGGCACCCTGCGCGACCAGGCCCCGAGCGGCAAGGTCGTGAGCAAGCTCTTCCGCCTCCAGTATCTGGATTCGGCTTCGTTCCAGACGCAGGTGGCGCCCTTCCTGAGCGGCTTCGGCACGATCGTGCCGTTTCAGAACTCCAACGCCGTCATCGTCACCGACACGGTCGCGAACCTGCAACGCCTCGAATACGTCGTCAGCGAGGTGGACAAGCGGGTGAACATCGAGACGAAGTTTTACCAGATCCGCTACGCCACCGCGAGCGAGCTGGCCGACCAGATCCGCAACATGATCGAAAGCGCCCGCGGCGGCCAGGGCGGCGGCCAGCAGCGCATCATCCTCGCCGGGGTCTCGGGCGCTCCGCAGCCCCCGCCGGGCGTGGCTCCCGGTGGCGCTTCCGGCGGCGGCGCCGTCCCGATGGGGGTGGTGTTTTCCACCAACACCGCGATCACGGCCGACGACCGCACCAACCAGCTCATCATCATCGCCGACCCGGCCAACCTGGCCTTCTTCGACGACTTGATCGACAAGCTCGACGTCCCGGCCGATCCGCCGACCTCGATCGAGGTCATCCCGATGAAGTACGCCGATGCCACGGAACTCGCCAGCCTCCTCAGCCAGTTCATCTCCGGCCAAAGCCAGAGCACGAGCCAGCGGTCGGGCAGCTCGGGCATCAACCGCGAGCGCGGCACGCCCTTCCCGAACCTCGCTCCGCAAAACCAGCCGCGCGAACAGCCGGCCTCCGTTCAGAATGCGGTCGAGTCCGCCCTGACGGCCGACGCCACGCAGTTCAGCGAGCTGATGACCGTCATCGCCGACGAGCGCAGCAACGCGATCATCGTCTCGGGCACCAACGGCGACCTCAAGTTGATCAAGCGCGTCATCGAAGACCTCGATGTGATTCTCGCGCAAGTGCGGCTGGAAGTCGTGATCGCGGAAGTGACGCTGGGGAACGGTTACACGCGCGGCATGGACGCCTTCAATTACAGTTACGATCAGGAAACACGGCAGACGAGCGTGACACTGAATCCCGGCGACGGAGCGGGCACGCTGGCCGGCCCCATAGGCGCGACGATCACAGGCGTGCTCTCCGGTGGAACGCTCAGGGATTTCACCATCGACGGCATTCTTCGCGCCGCGCGCACGAATTCAGATGTCAATCTGCTTTCGATACCGACCATTATGACGACGCACAATAAGGATGCGACGATCATCGTGGGCGAGGCGCGCCCCATTGTAACCTCCACTCAGCAATCGATAACGAACACGGGTGGAAGCTACTCTTCTTTTCAGTTTCAGGACATCGCCCTCGAGTTGCAGGTGAAGCCAACCATCGGACCGAATGATGTCGTTCAACTGGAGATTGATCAAAAGGTCGACTCGGTGGTGGACTCGACAATCATCAACGGGGAGGAACAGCCGATTATCGGCCGGCGTCAGGCCACCTCGTACATAAGCGCGAAGAACGGCCAGCTCATCGTGCTCGGCGGTTTGCAGCGCAATGAAGTGAGAAATGTCAAAAGCCGCGCCTTTTTGCTTGGCGATATACCGGTCCTTGGCGCGCTGTTTAGACGGACCACAGACTCCACCACGAAGACGGAGCTGTTGGTCTTTATCAAACCGACCGTCATCCGCAACACCGACGAAGCTGATGCGGACGCCCGGCAAAAGATTGGCGAACTCCACCCGCGCGAGGAGAATGCGGAGGAAATCAGCAAGATCGGCGGCGAGGAGTTTGATTTTCCGTCGCGCGAGAAGAAGAGGGGCTCAAGGCGTTGAAGCATTGTCGTTTTTTCGTCAACTTGACGCCATGAAGCCCCGCCGAATAAATAGCGCCTTCATCGCGGCCGTCGCGCCGGCGTTGTGCATCGGCCTCGGCGCGCCCGCCGACGCCCAGAGCGCGAAGTCTCCCTTCCTGCCGCCGGGTTTCGGGCAGCAGGCCGCTCCGCCGCCCGCCGCGGCCGGGCCGCTCGACAGCATCGAGGTGCGCGGGATCCTTTCGCTCGACGGCAAGACATTCATCACGCTTTTCAACACCGGCGATTCGAAATCCTTCACGGCTCAGCTCGGCGAAACGGTGAACAACATCACCGTGACCGACTACACGTTCGAGGGGCAGGACGACGTGGTCACGCTCGAGTCCGGCGGCAAGACGCGGCGCGTGTCGCTGAAGAAGGCGAAGATCGTCGCCATGGCCGTGCCGCCGGTGAACGCCGTGCCATTGCCCGCGGGCCAGCCCCCGCCGGCCCAACAAGCCGGCGCCATTGCCCAGCCGCAGAGCGGCAACATGCCGCAGATGTCCGACGAGGAAGTGCGCCAGCGCATGCAGCGCGTGGCCGAGGAGATCCGCCGCCGCCGCGCCGTGCGCCGCGAAGCCCTCGAGAGAAGCCAGCAGAACTGAACGCCATGATTTGCGAAGCAGGCGAGAGGCAAGAGGCGAAGGGTGGAGGGCGGGGCGTGGTTGAAATGGATGCGGTCGCTCGAGAGGCGAAACAACAGAAGGGCGCCGTCCATGAGTGAAGTCACCGAAACCATGCCGGCCGTTGATCCGTTGCTCGGCGGCCTGCCGCCGGAGAAGCGCGAAGCGGTCGAGGACGCGCCCCGTTCGCGCCGCTGCGAGGTTTTTTCCGCGGCGGCGAAACTCGATCTCGACGCCGCGCTCGCTCGCCTCTCCGCCGCCAGCGGCCTCGCCATCGTGCCGCCCGAGCGGCTCGATCTCGAGCGCATCGACCAACTGCCCGTGCGCATCGTCCACGAGTATCATTGCGTGCCGATCACGCCGGCCGAGGGCGACGCTTCAGCCGACGGCGTTCTCGATCTCGCGACGAGCTGGCCGCCCGAGCCGATCATGGACGAATGGATCTTCGCCGCGAGCGGCCGCGATGTGCGCTGGCACCTCGCCTCGGCCGACAAGATCTCGAAGTTCATCACGCAAAACCTCGGCGTCGGCGCCGAGAGCCTTGACGACACCATCACGGACACGTCCGCGCTCAGCGAAGTCGAAAACGAGGAAGAGGACGAGAATGCCGCCGTCATCCGCTTCGTCAACCAGGTCATCGCGCAGGCGATCGACGACGGCGCGACCGACATCCATTTCGAGCCGCAGGAGGAAGTCCTGCGCATCCGCTACCGCATCGACGGGCTGCTCGTCGCCGTGCCCGTGCCGGACAACCTGCGCCGTTTCCAGGACGCGATCACCTCGCGCCTGAAGATCATGGCGAAGCTCAACATCTCCGAGCGCCGCCTCCCGCAGGACGGCCGCATCAACTACAAGTTCGGCGTCAACACCCTCGACATCCGCCTCTCCACGATCCCCACGATTTACGGCGAGAGCGTCAGCCTGCGCCTGTTGAACAAGAAGTCCGAGCCGCTCTCGCTCGAGCAACTCGGTCTCAGCGCCTCCGAGCGCGCGAGCATCCACGAGGTGCTCGAGCTGCCGCACGGCATCGTCCTTGTCACGGGTCCGACGGGTTCGGGCAAATCGACTTCGCTCACGGCCTTCATCCGCGAGATCAACTCGACCGAGCGCCGCATCATCACGATCGAGGACCCGATCGAGTACGAGGTTCCGGGCGTAAACCAGATGCAGGTGCGCCCGGAGATCGGCCTCGGTTTCGCCGAGGGGCTGCGGCACATCCTGCGCCAGGATCCGAACGTGATCATGGTCGGCGAAATCCGCGACCGCGACACGGCCGACATCGCCATCCGCGCCTCGCTCACGGGTCACCTCGTCTTCTCGACCATCCACACCAACGACGCGCCAGGCGCCGTGACGCGCCTGGTGGACATGGGGATCGAGCCATTTCTCATCGCCTCGGGCGTCGAACTGGTCATCGCGCAGCGCCTCGTGCGCCGTCTCTGCAAGCATTGCAGCCGGCTCGAGCCGCTCTCGCCCGCGGCGCTCGCGGAATCGCTCGCCATCCTCGAGGTCGATCCCGCCGAGGGCGTGGGCGTGACGCATGTGCACGCGCCCGTCGGCTGCGAACGGTGTCGAAATCTTGGATACAGGGGCCGCGTCGGCGTCTTTGAGATTCTTCGCGTCGGCGAGCACCTGCACGACCTCATCGTCGGCCGCGAATCCGCGCGCGCGATCCGCAGGGTCGCGCTCGAGCACGGCATGCAAACCCTCGGCCAGTCCGGCTGGAAACAAGTCCGCGCGGGCCTCACCTCGCTCGAGGAGATCGTCCGAGTCGTCTCGATGCGCGAAGGAAAAGAAGGGTGAAGAGCGGAGGGTGAAGGGTGAAAATCGGACTCGAAGGATGATGGCTGCGCGGATGGAAGCCTGGAGTCCCGCCTTTAGGCGATCTGCTTTCCAGACCGCCTAAAGGCGGGACTCCGAACCCAGAGGACCTTCTCTGCATCGCGGCGCCTTTTCGATCGAAGGAAATCTTTCACGCTTCACCCTCCACTCTTTCCCATCTCATGCCGACGTTCACTTACTCCGCGCGCGATGCCAGCGGCACGGTCACCAGCGGCCGGCTCGAGGCCGACAACCGCAAGGGCGCCCTGCGCCAGCTCTCCGCGCGCGGGCTCGTGCCGGTCCGGCTGCAGGAGGGCGGCGCGTCCGTTTCCAGGAAACAGGCCGAGGCTTCCGAGGAGGCCGCGAAGTCGCGCGGCTGGCGCGGTCTGTTCAGCGAAAGACTCGGAGGCGGCGGCGCGGGGAGCGGCTTTTCCCGCAAGGATAGGCTGCCGTTTCTGCGCGCGCTTTCGGATCTGCTCAACGCCGGCGTGCAGACGGGCGACGCCGTGCGCATGCTCAGCAAGCGCCTGAGCGGCGGCTCGCAGAAGAAAATCGCGACCGCGATCTGGGACGGCTTGAGCCAGGGGCGCTCGCTCTCGCAGGCGATGCGCGAGCACGCCGCCGTTTTCGACGAGGCCTCGATCAGCCTCGTCGAGGCCGGCGAGGCGACCGGCAATCTCGGCGAGATTCTCAAGCGCCTCGTCATCGACCTCGAGGAACGCGAGGAGTTGAAGGCGAAGCTCCTCGGCGCGATGGCCTATCCCATCTTCATCGTGCTCGTCGCGCTCGCGGTCGTGCTCGTGTTTCTCTACTTCCTGCTCCCGCGCATCCAGACCTTGCTCGCGGGCCTGGGCGGAAAACTGCCGCTCATGACGCGGCTGCTGATCGGCATGTCGGAGTTTCTCGTCACGTGGGGCCCGGTCATCCTCATCGGCTCGATTCTCGGCGGCGTCGCCATCTTCGCCTGGCGCAAGACGCCGAAGGGCCGCGCGATGGTGGACCAGCGCGTGCTCGGTCTTCCGGGCCTCGGCGCCTTCCTGCGCGACAGCGATCTGCTGCGTCTCGCGCAAACGCTCGCCCTGCTATTGGAAAACGGCATCACGACGCTGACGGCCCTCACGCTGACCGAGCGCACGATCCTCAACACCACGATCCGGCGCGCGTTCAACGAGGCGCGTTTGAAGATCGCCGAGGGCCTGCCGATCTCGGCCGCGTTGCGCGCCACGGGTTATTTCCCGGACCTCGTCACGGACATCCTCATCATCGGCGACAACACGGGAAACCTCGTCCCCGGCCTGCACGAGGTCGCGCGCTACTACCGGCGGCGGCAGAGCCGGCAGCTCAACTTCTTCGTCGGCGCGCTCTCGATCGCGGTGCTCATGGTCGCCTTCGTCTTCGTCGCGCTCATCGCCTTCGGCATCATCCTCGCCGTCTTCCAGCTCAGCGCGAACCTGCGCGTGCGGTGAGAAGGATGGAAACGCTGATCTGCGCTGATGAATGGATGAACTCGGGGATCCCCGATCCATGGATTGGCGGAGATAAGCGAAAATCAGCGTTCTTGTTTCCT
>CAZFCY010000033.1:0-4381 GCA_964517665.1 uncultured Opitutaceae bacterium
ACATACTTTCGCATGCCAATTCTCACGCCGCGCCGCCCGTTGAAGATCGGTCCCGATGAGGCGGCGGATATCCCCATCTGGTTGGGCGCGCAAGCAGCGGATACGTCGTATACTGGACGGGTGCGTGTGACCGTTGGGAAATCGGAATCGGGGAATCAGATATCTGTCACGTTGAATGGCGAAGATCTGATATCCACGGCGCACGGCCCCGGTTGGGCGGAGTTTGAAGTTGATCCAAAAATTCTCATTTCAGGCGAGAACAGGTTTATTCTGCGGTCACGGGCAGCCGTGGTGCTGTCGATAGAGGATCTGAACTTGAAGGTCCTGGTTGCCGACTGATAGCCGAGCGATCTGGTCCAATCGACTTGTCTGTGGAACCGGGGTCGGAGCACGTCTTTCGAACTTTCGTGGAGGCGGAGCGCGACGAACTCAACCTCGATGGCTGCGGGCATTTGCGCGTGTTCGATGAAGCTGCGCGCGACTCGGATGCAAACGAGCGTCCAGTGATGCTAAATGTTCGGAGCCCGCTCCCGGCATGAGGGCAACGGCGCATCGAAGCCGCGAAAACACGCCGCGTGGGTCAGTTGGTGATTTTCCGTCCCTTGATGCGAAGCGTCCAGGCGTGGTTGCTGACCGCGCGGGCGGATTCCGGGAGCTTTATGATGGTGGCGTTCCCTTCGCGACTCCAGGAGAGCGGACGCGGGTAGCCGAGCAGCTCGATTTTACTGCCCTCCTCCGGCGCGACCCGGGTGAGACGCAGGTCCGCGCCCGGCCACTCGGTCAGCATCGCATACGTGGCGCGGCCATCCTTGCTGCGGGTAAGGAAAATGGTGTCGTTCTCCTTGAAGTGCTCCAGGCGCTGGGCGCCGAAAACAGCTTCGCCGTTCGTCTTCAACCAAAGGCCGACGGCGGTGAGTCGCTCCACGCTCGGCGCGGGGATGAGTCCCTCTGCGGTCGGGCCGACGTTGAGGAGATAATTGCCGCCCTTCGCGGCGACGTCGACGAGCTGGTGAACGAGCGTTTCGGCCGACTTCCAGTTGTGGTCGCGCGATTTGAAGCCCCACGTGTCGTTCATCGTCATGCACGCTTCCCAGTCGAAGTCGGAGACGCCCTCGAGGATCTCCTGCTCCGGCGTCCCGAAGTCGCCGGCGTAGAGACGATCTTCGCGGTTCATGCCTTTCATGCCTTGCCGGCCCTTGTCGACGCGGTTGTTGATGATGATGTCCGGCTTCAGGCCGCGCACGAAGCTGTAAAGCTCCTGCCCGTGTTCGTGGGTCCACTCGGGGATCCATTCACCATCGAACCAGAGCACGGCGGGATCGTAACGGGTGATGAGTTCGCGGAGCTGGGGTTTGAGGTAGGATTCGATATAGCGGTCGAAGTTCGGATTGGATTTTTTGCCGTTGTTGTAAGTCGGGAAGTGCGGTGCTTGGGCATCGGGATGATGCCAGTCCATGATCGAATGATAGAACCCGAGGACGACGTCGTGTTTGTCGCACGCATGCTTCAATTCGCCCAATAGGTCGCGTTTGATGGGCGAGAAATCCATTACGTCGTAAGCCGACACCTCCGAGTCCCAAAGGCAGAAGCCGTCGTGGTGCTTCGACGTGATGATGATGTATTTCATCCCGGCCTCCTTCGCGATGCGCACCCACTCGTCCGCGTCGAAGGCGGTGGGATTGAACCGCTGCGAGTATTTCTCGTACTCCGCAACCGGGATGGACGCCTTGTCCATGATCCACTCGCCGATGCCTTCGATATCCTTGCCGTCGTGCACACCGGCGGGCACGGCGTAGGGCCCCCAGTGGATGAACATGCCGAACGTGGCGTCACGCCACCATTCCATGCGTTCGTCGAAAGCTTCGCGTGATTCGGTGAGCGGGTCGGCCGGCAAGGCAACCGGCGTCGTAGCGGACAGGACCATGGCGAGCAGGGCGCGCGTGGGGTTCGATTTCATGGGGCGAGAATGACCGGCGTTGCGCGATCTACGCAACCGTGTTGGCAAGTCTGTCCGACGGGCCCATGCCGGATCGATTTCTAGTTCAGCCGCCAGCGGACGACACCCATGTGGTAGCCGCGGTAATCCTCCGCGCTCTTGGCGTAATAGGCGGTGACGATCGTGCCGTCGTCGAGCTGCACGCTGGACGGATAACCAGAGTCGCGGCTGGCGAAGCCTCCTGCGATTCGGAAAGGAGCGCTCCAAGAGTCGCCGTCGTCGGCGCTGACCATGGCGTTCACACCGAAGTCCGGGCCGCGGCGATCGCCGAACGTCAGCAGGATTCGTCCATCGGCGAGCGCGAGCAGGTCTCCGGGATGCTGGTCGGGAAGGGTGAGCTGGGCGTGCCGGTTCCACGTGCGTGCGTCGCTGGAAGCGTAAAGATCGATACTGTGGGCGCCGCGGCCGTTGTGCGTGCCGAGATTGCGCGCGGCGGCGAGCCAGCGACCACTGGGCGTTTGCAGGATGTCGGTCTCGTTCACCTCGGGCCGGCCGATGGTCGCAGCAATGCTCCAACTCTTTCCGTCGTCGGTGCTCGCAACGACGTAGCCGGTATCCTCGCGCGGCGGCGGCTGGTTGCGGGCATAGCTGAACGCCGCAACCCGGAGCACGCCGTCCGTTCCGCGCACGATCGTGCCGAACGGCACGAGGGCCTCGGCCGACTCCGGAGATTCAGGAAACCGACCGGATTCGACCCAGGTGCGTCCCTCGTCGGAGGAACGCCGGACCACCGGCACGAGTGGCCTGTCGGTTTTCGCGCCGTCGATATAGTCCCAGCCGCTGGTCGCGACGATCAGGTCGCCGTTTCCAGCAACGCCGAGGGCGTGGTTGAACCACGCGCGATCGCCTTCATGGTTCGTGACGTTGGCGCGCTGTTCCCATGTGGCGCCTCCGTCTGTGCTCGCCCAGCAGGAGACATCGCCCGGCAGCAATCCATGCGAGGGCTGGTCGTAGAGCGCGGCGATGATCGTGCCGTCGGGCAGCAGAGTGAGCTTTGGCCAGGCGCAGGCGTTTTTCACCGCCACCTGTTGCGAGAGGAGTTGGAAACCGAACGCCGCCGGCGCTGGAGTCGACTGATAGGAGACGAGCCTCCAGCGCGAGGTTTGGCGGGCGTAGATCGCGGTGACGGCCATGATCCGCTCGTCGCCCGGGCCGTTGCGCCCCTCCGCTCTGACGCGCATGCGTCCGTTGACCACGGCGGTATCCGGCCCTTGGAGCCGCACGGTGGGCGGGAATTCGTAGCACATCGCGAGATACCGCAGGCCTCCGCGCTCGAGCAGCGCAAGATAATCGGAGCCTGATTGAACCCGTCCACTGCCGTGTGTATAAACGCAGTCGGGGGCGATGATATTCCGCAACGCGTTGATGTCACCTTCGAGCAGAGCCCGCACTCGCTGCTCGTCGGTTTGATGGATGTCCGAAACGGGCGCGGCGGCAAACGCGTGGCCGCAGATGATCGCGATTGGAAGCAGGCAAACAAGACGGCGGAGTCGCATGTGGTGTGATCCTGGCGAATCAGTTTCTTCCGCGTGCCAGGCTATCGCGGCCGTCAGTGAGCCAGTCGAGGGTGAAACGAGTGGCGTTCACGACGGTGCCCCGGGCGTTTTCGTAAAGGATCAGAACGGCGCCATCCGGCAACACATCCATGTTGCTGTAGCCGAACGAGCCGGGAACGAGCAGCTTCTTCTCCGCCCAGGTCCGGCCTTCGTCGTAGCTGAGAAGGATGGTCCCATTGGCGCGCGATGAACTGAGGCGGGTGGCGCCTTCCGGGGGCAGGCTGTGGGGAAAACTGAAGAGAAGACGTGAGGTCTTCGTTGGATCGCCCGCCGGGTGGGAGAGCCGGAGCAGACCGGAACTGGTTTCGATATAGTTCGGAATTCCCGAGGTGTCGGGCTTCGGGCGGGTCCAGGTCGCGCCGCCGTTCGAACTATAGGTGACAGTGCGCCCCGCCACGGACATGCCGCTCGATTCGGGCGGCGCGCCACGGGCATTGATCAGGAGACGGCCGTCGGCGAGCTCCACCACGCTGGCCTCGCTAGAGCCATAGTCGCCAAGCGGCACGATGCCTGGCACGCTCCAGGTCTTGCCGTGATCGTCGCTGACCAGAACCGCGTCGCCATAGCCGCGCTTGGCGCGCGGTTTGATGATGCGGTCCTTGATATAAAACAAGGGAACCACAAGCCGATTGGGAAATTGCGGATGATTCTCCGAAAGCTGGATCGAACGGCCGGGGCCAAAGAAGACCAGCTTGCGTCCGAACAAGTCGGGGCCGTCGCCGCCAAACTCCCTGGGGGCGCGACGGGCGCGGAGGTCGTTCTGTATTTTCTCATCAGCGGCGTATAGCAGATCGGTGATGTCGTGGGGCCCGGACCAGGTCGCGCCGTC
>CAZFCY010000033.1:4400-33307 GCA_964517665.1 uncultured Opitutaceae bacterium
GGTAGGAATTGGTCGTGGTTTTATCCGCGAGTCCCTCGTCGCGAAGCGCGCTGAAGAAGAACACGCGACCGGTGACGCGATCCTGCACCAGCGTGGCCAGCACATAGTTCTCGATGCCGTTGGCGCGTTCGATAAAGACGTTCTTCGACCACGTGCGGCCGTCGTCGAGGCTTCGTTTGATCACAATATCGACCTTGCCGCCATCACCGCGCCCTTCATGGCGCGCTTCCGCGTAGGCGATGACGACGCCGTTTTGGGTCACGAGCAAACCGGGAATGGTGTAGACTTTGATATCATCTTCGCCGCCGTTCCAGACGGCGGTGGTTTTCGGCGAGGAGGGCAGTTCGGCTGCCGGAAGCGAAGGCAGACAGGTGACGAGAAGGACACCGGACAGGGAAAGGCGGGGGAAGAGGGATTTCGACATGGGGCGAAAAGGTTGACTTCATCTTTTCGCCCATCGACTCGCTCACAAGTGCCTGTCACTGGTTTCCGTCGGCGACCGGGTCGCTCACGCGGGCGCGCCACCGCTGCGGCGGACGCCGTCGGTGGCGCGGTCGATCCAATCCCAGTCCAATTCGACTCCCAAGCCGGCGCCTGGCGGGAGGTGGACGAGGCCTTGGGCATCCGTATCGAAGGGATGGGTTTTCAGTCCGAAGCGGAACACCGGATGATGCACCTCGACCATCGTCGTGTTGCGCGCGGCGCAGGCGACGTGCAGGTTCGCCACGTCGAGCAACGGTGTATTGGCGGTGTGGATTTCCAGGTTGAAGCCGAACACCTCGCACGCGGCCATGGCCTTGCGCAGGCCGGTGATGCCGCCCTTGATGAGCACATCGCCGCGGGCGATCGTCATCGCGCGGCCGGTGAGGAACTGCGGGAGTTGATCGAGGCGCGATGTTTCGGTCGCCAGAATCGGCGTGCGCAGCGTCGCGACCAGACGCCGATAATGGTCGATTTGCGCTTCCGGCAGCGGCTCTTCGTACCAGTGATAGTTCAGAGCGTCGAGCTCGCGCCCGACGGTCAGCGCCTCCGCCAGGGTGTATCCGGAATTCGGATCCTGCATGAGCGGGAATTCCGGTCCGACCGCCTCGCGAGCGGCGCGGAGCCGCGGAATGTCGTCCGCTGGGCCGTCGCGCAGTTGCAGCTTGTAGCCGTGGAAGCCGGCCGCCCTGGCTTCTGCTGCCTCCCGTGCGATTTCATCTGCGGTGTAGAACTCGCTTTTGGCCGTCTGGTAAGCAGGCATGCGGTCGACGTATTGTCCGAGCAGGGCGGCGATGGGCTTGCCGGCGGCCTTGCCGCGCAGATCCCAGACTGCGACATCGATCACGCCGGGCAGCGTGTCGGTCAGGTTGTATAGATGGCGTTGGCGTGTGCGCAGTCGTTGCCAGATCGCTTCGCTTCGTTGCGGATCGGCCCCGGCGATCTGTTGCCAGAAGCTCTCGTGCAACATCTCCGCCAGCGCGCGGCCGTCGCCGTGCGGTCCGTAGATCATCGAGTGGCCGTCGATCCCTTCATCGGTGTGCAGGGTGACGAGCGGAAAGCACCACTGCGACGGCCGGCCGTGCGGCACGACGCCGTCCTTGTAGCGCGGGGTGGCATCGATCTCGAGCAGGCGGGTGGTGAGACCTGTGATCTTCATGATGGTTCAGTAGCCGCGCGCGAAGTCGGCTATATGCCGCAGTGGTTGGTGTCGCAGGTAGTGGCGAAGGTTGTCCTTGAAACGTTCCAGCAGGACGCGGCCGAGGTCGCGATGGTGGCCGGCGAGGTGCGGCGTGATCACGACATTGGGGAGGTTCCACAGGGGGCTGGCGGACGGCAACGGCTCTTCGGCGAAGACGTCGAGCGCGGCGCCGCCGAGCCGGCCATCGCGCAGCCTTTCGATCAGGGCCGGCTCGTCCACGAGCGAGCCGCGAGCGATATTGTGCAGCACCGCGCCGGGTTTCAGACGGGCGAGCCGCTCCGCGCCAAGCAGGCCCCGGGTCGCCTCCGTGAGCGGGAGCGCGAGGACGACGTGGTCCGAGACAGCGAGCAGGTCGTCGAGCCGCTCCCAAGGATGGAGTTCGTCCAACTCCGGCGGGACGGCCATCGGCGTGCGTTTGGTGGCGACGATTCGCGGGCCGAGCGGGCGCAGGAGCCGGGCGGTTTCGCGCCCGACGGCGCCGAAGCCTACCAGACCCACGGTCAGCGCCGCCGGATCCTGCGGCGCCGTCGGCCGCCGGTCCCAGATCCGCTGGCGGCGGCACGTCTCGAAATGGAGCTGCCCGCGCACGAAGAGGAGGAACATCAGCAGCACGTGCTGCGCGATCACGGAGGCGTGAATCCCGTGCGCCGTGGTCACGACGATCGGGCTGCCTTGGAGCGAGCGGTATTCGTCGAAGCCGGAGGAGACGATCTGGAGCCAGCGCAGGCGCGGCGCGCGGGCGAGCAGCGCGGTCGGCACGTTGCCGAAGACGACATCGGGCCAGTCCAGCCAGGCTTCCAACTGGCCGGGATTCGTGGTGGCTCGGAAACGGCACGAGCCGAACTCGATCCGGAGTTCGGCCAACGCCGATTCCGGCACGTCGCGAAAAAGCAGCACGTTCATGCGAGTTCGAAGAGTTCAGGCACGGCGGCGCGCACGAGAGGCCGCAGGTGATCGGCGGTCTCGGCCGGCGCCGACCGGTAGGGCCAGCGAAGGCGCAACCCGACGTCGGTCCATCCACCGAGGGCGCAGAGCAGCTTGTCGAGCGCAGCGCCGCTGAAGCCGCTCGCGGCGAGCGGCTTCAGGTGCTCTTGGAAGAAAGCGAGTAGCCGTCGTTCGATGTCGAGGGCGCGCAGCGCATCTGTCCCGACCAGGCGGTTCCAGCGCGCCGCGCCCGCGGGTTGCAGGCAGGCGACGTTCGAATAGCTCCCGTGGGCGCCGGCCAGCAGCCCGGTGGCCAGGTGATGCCCCGGCACGAAAACGGAAAGATCCGACAACTGCCGCCTGACCGCGGCATACCAGGAGGCGGGACCGTCGCCGATCTTGACGCCCACCAGCGCCGGCACGGCGGCACGGAGCCTGGCGATCTGGGCCACCGTCAGCACGCGTTTTGCGTGGGGCGGATTATAGAGCACCAGCCCAATGGGGGCCGCCGCTTCGGCTGCGCGCGAGAGAAACGCCACCGCCTCGTCGTGTCCGACGGGAAGCCAGTCGGGCAGGATAAGCTGAATGGCGCCCGGCCGGAGCTGCCGCGCCCGCCGGACGCGCTCGAGAGCGATCTGGGCCAGGGGATGGCTGGCGCCGAGCTGGAAGGGCACGTGATGCTCTTCCGCCAGACCGGCCACCAGGCTGCTGATCTGGTCGAACTCCTCTTCCGTCTGGGTGTGAAACTCGCCGGCGGTGCCATTCGAATATATCCCGTCGAGGTCGGCGGAGACGAGCGCGGCAAGCTCGGCCTCGAGCCGGGCATGGTCGATGGAGTCGTCGGCGTTGATCGGAAGCAGCACAGTACCCCACGTGCCTCGAAGCGTTTCGCTGTTCAAAGGGTCCATGGCCATCCGCTCATCGCCTTCGTTTACTTCTGCAGCAGTCGGTAGAAGAGCAGGCAGGCCGCCCCGCGCGACCAGACGCCGTCGCCCGGCGCCAGCTCGGGCCAAAGCGCGTTCAGGCGCTCCGTCGGAAGCTGCCGTTCGCGGAGGGCGGAGGAGATGAGGTCGCGGAATTCGCCGTCGATCGCCGGTGGCGCGGTTCCGGGCTCGGGATAGATTTCAGCCCAGCGCGCTTCCTCCAGGTGCTTGTGTTTGCCCGTGAGGATGTCGGCGGCGATGCCGGCCCAGATGCGGGCGGTCCCGGCGTCGAGCGGATCCCGCGGCCGGGCGTCGTAGCTGGCGAAGAACCATTTCGCGCCGAGGAACTGGACGGCGGGCGCCCAGGCTTCGGGAGCCGCCATGTCGAAGTCGTTGAAAAACGAAATCATCACGCCGCTCTCGACGAGGCGGCGTTGCAATTGCCCCGGCTTGATCTCCGCGGGAGCGGCGCCCGCGCGCACCGCAAGCGCAGCGGCAAACGCGGCGGACTCGGCAATGTGCATCCAGGTGGGCTCGAGCCGGATCGTGCCCCAACCGACGTGAGTGGCGGAGAGACAGACGGGAACCAGGAGATTGTCGTGCGCTGGCGGCAGCAGGCAGCGCCAGGGCACTTGACCCGGGCGGGTCAGCTCGGGGAGCAGGAATTTTCCTTCGCGCCGGCTCCCAGCGACGATCTCCATGCTGACCGAGTGCGAGTCCAACCCCCATTCGGTGATCGCGATGCTGTCGCGGTGAATCGGAGCGCGGGCGAGGCCCGGCGCCAGGGTGGCATCCTGCTCCCGAAAAATATATCGGCCCGTGAGGCGTCGCGCCTCGCGCACGTAGATTTCCCAGGGAAAGTGATCGTTGTCCGTAAACTCGTCCTTCGCGAGCCCGTGCTCCCGCGCCCGGGCACGCAGGGATTCGGGCACGGCTTCATCGTGCTGCAGGAACCAGAGAAATCCGAGCGCGTGATCCCGGTGTTTCCGCAGAATCTCCCGACGCTTCGGCCAGTCCGCCTCGGGATACTCCCAGTTGCCGCCCGGAAGATTCGATGTGTTCCATTTGAGTTTTCCATTCGGAATCGGCGAGCCAAGGCTCCACCGATTGCGCATTTGCAGGAAGATGTTCCGATCGTAAGCGGCGGGCTTTTCCGGCATCACGCGATTGGCCGGGTCGCTCGAAAGGCAGAGTCGATAAGTATAGGCCTGCACTTTGCCGTCACCTTCGCCGGTGCTGCCCGCGTAGATCTGTTGAGAGATGGCTTCATAGGGCTCCAGGTTGAGGCGCCCCTCCACGGCCTCCTGCGGGTACCCGACTTCGTCCTTTGTCGCGAAGTGGAGCGCGGTAAAGATGCGTCCGGCATGCTGTTCGCCGAACTCCGACCGTGACTCGCGTCCGACTCGATACGGCGCGCCAGCGAGCGCGAAAAGATCGCCTTCGTAGGTGCAATCGACGAAGACGTCGGCCGCCACCTCGCGTTCGGAAGAGTCGTCGGAAGACCGAAACAGCAGCGATTGCAGCAAGCGGTTGTCCTGCTCCACGGCGACCGGGATGCAGTTGAGCCACAGCGCAAGGCTCTTCTCCGCCGCGACCATCTCGTCGAGGATTTTCTCGGCGGCGTGAGGTTCGAAGTTGAACTTGCCGTAGTAGCGTTCGGGCAACTCGCGCGGAGCCTCGCGGGAGCCGTGGGTATCCGCTTCGCTGGCGGGGCCGCTGGTTGCGTAGCGCGAGAACGCCTTGGTCATACAGCTGCGGTATTGGGCCGAATCCCGCCCATAGCGTTCGCGATAGAACTTCAGGATTCGATCGCAGAATTCATTGTAGATCGGCGCCCGGCATCCGGCATACTGGGTGTCGATGGCGCCAAGGCCGTTGCTCCAGAGTCCGCCTATATGATGATTATACTGCGTCAATAGGACGGTCAGTCCTTCCCGGGCGGCGCGAACGGCACAGGCGACGCCTGCCGGAGTGGCGCCGACAACAACAAGATCGAAGCGGAAAGGTGGCTTGGTCATGCGAAGGGATTCAAGGTGTCGGGGCTGGTTCCGGCGAGCTTGTGTCGCTGGCTTCCTGCGGTGACCTTTTCAGGCGCAGCCACGATTCGGCCCAGCGCTCGCCGAGTGTCATGACGCCAGCCGCCAGCAGGTGAATCCCATCGGTGTCCCGAGCCAGGTCGTCTGTATTCACCCAGGCCGCCATGGGTGTTGCCGCGATGATCGTCGTCTGGGCTTCGCGCACCAGGTGTTGGCGCCTATATTTGTTCGGAGGCGGCGGACCAATGCGGCCAAGGATAAAGGGAAGATCCGGCGTGGAAAAGTCGCGTCGAACCGCGGAGATGAGCGCGCTGAGGTTCTTGCCATAGGCCAGAGCGGAAGCTTCGTCGACGGCGTCGGTCTCACCCTGCATCCAAAAGAAGCCGGCGACATGACAGGGCTGTCCGGCGCCACGAAGCTTTTCGAGAGCGGTGGCAATCTCGCGCTGCAACAGGACATAGAGCTGGTTTCCGGTTTTGGCGTCGGGGCGCCAGTCCTCCGCGAGGCTCGTCCCAAAGAAGGCAATTTTGATAACCGCCATGGGGTTGACGCCCGCATGCGCAAGGCGGCGGGCGAGAGTGATTTCCGGTCCGAAAAACTCCGCTTCGTATCGAACGAACGGCTCCTGACGCTGGGGGCTCAAAAGGAGCCACTCTCCTTGTGAAGATGAGTTGACCGGCTTCTCGAATCCACGATCAAACGGCGCCCCTGATAGATAATAGAAGGCGATCTTCGTGTCGATTTCGTCCGAAGGGAGGGCAGCGGCGGCGGCGTGCCAGTTGAGCGCGTTGGACTGTCCCGCGACGACGAAGACGGCGGCGGAGGGGGCTGCCGCCAGGGTCGCGATCGACAGCATTCCACCGGCCAGGGCAAACGGAATAAGATGTGGAAACATGAATGAACCCGCGCGTTGTGCGCCGGGCTGGCCTCGATGTCATGAAGCCCTCCAGGCGTCGCGGTAAGCACGGATTGGTGGACTCCCGAGGAAACCAGCGGCGCAAGTTTGCGCGAGACATTCCCTGGACGGCACACTTGCGGCAGATGCACAACCCGCGTCCCAATCAGTTTCTGGCGCACATGCGCGCCGGTCAGATCGAGCACTTCTACAGTCTGGGCAATCATGCCACGCCGCGACATGTCGATTTTGTCTGCAGCACCGGACTGTTCAATACACTGTGGTTCGACCTGGAGCACTTCGACATCCCGATCGACAATCTTGCGGTGCTCAACATGGTGGCCCGCGCCTATCCGATGACGACGCTGGCCCGGATGCGGGCGACGGATTACAAGAGCGTGATGCAGGTGCTGGAGGCGGGCGTGGGCGGCATCATTTGTTCCATGGTCGATTCGGCGGACGAGGCCCGCGAAATCGTGCGCTGGGCGCGGTTCAACAACCCCAGCCCGATCGATGGCGAAACAACCGGACAACGTGGCTGGAATGCGGGCGGTGTCGACGGGCGCTACGGCAACCTGGCTGCCGCGGATTACGTCGCTCATCAAAACCGGGAGACCGCGATTCTGTGTCAGATCGAAACCGAGGACGCGCTGGCGCGCCTGGACGAAATAGTGTCGGTCAAAGGCGTTGACGGAATATTCTTCGGCCCGGGCGACTACGCGCATCGGATCGGACGACTGGGCCAGATCGTGCATGACGACGTGCTGGCGGCCATGCAGCGGGTGGCGGCGTCGTGCAAGGAGCACGGCAAGTTTTGGGGCACCCTGGGCATCGGCCCGGAAATGTATCGCAAGGTGCGCGCGTTGGGCGCGGGCTTCATCAGTCCGGGAGGCGACGTGCGGGTCATGAATCTCGGAATGCGGGAGCTGGCGAAGTCGTTTTTGCCGCCGGTGGGAAACGGAATCCTGTCGCCGACTGAAAATTCCTAAGCTTCGCTCGTCTTGTCCACCTGAGTCGAGATCGTCGCCAGCGATGGGCCGGGGACGTATTTTGATTCGATTCGAAAGCTGGTGTGCGGCAGCTTTTCTCCGCGCAGCTGGAGAAGCAGTGGCTGCATCAGCCGCTTCGCAAAGGTGCGCGGCTGGCAGGTATAGCGCGCCGGAGCAGGGTTGATATAGGAAAGGAAGGTGTCGTCCTCCCGCGAGATGAGCGAGACATCGCGGGGGACGCGAAGCCCGCGCCCGGCGAGGAAGGTGACGGCGGTCAGATAGTAAACCGGATTGACTATGAGGAGCGCGGTTGGAGGGGAGGGGAGATCGAACATGCGCGCGAGCATGCGGTTGACTCCGGGGACCGTGCCATCGTGTCGGATGATATGCGGAACGATGTTGGAATAGCTTGGCTGACGCGTGCCCGCGGAAAATCCCGCTTCGCTTTCGAGGTCGCCGGCGCGCTGGGAGATTTTCGTCAGGAGGCCGATGCGCCGGTGGCCATGTCGCAACATGGCGCCCACGGCGTGCCGGCAGACGGCGAAATAATCCAGATCCACGCTGGGCAGGTCGAGATCCTGATGGCTCGAACCGGCAATGACGCAGGAGACCTGCTCGTCCTGAAACCATTTCTGCACGCGCTCATTGGAATGCGCGAGAATCCAGCAATCCTGGGGATTCTGATTCACCAATCGCGCGAGGGACTTCTCGGGCCGTTGCGTAAAATAGCGGTGGCCGGAGAATGTTGTCAGCCGGCATCCTTTTTCGATCAGAAGGGAACGGAGGGCGTCGACCCAGAGCGCCGTGAACGGTCGCAGTTGCTCCAGGGAATCGGGCGCGAGCAGGCCCACGGCGATGTCGGGGCGCCCCCGCTTCTTGCCCGGCGCCCGGGTGATGATTTCGTGGCCCAAGCCTTGCGCGGTTCGTATAACGCCGTCGTGCTGCAGGATGCCGATCGCCTTGCGCACAGTCTTCCGACTGACTTGCAGCGTCTCGGCGATGGCGCGCTCTCCTGGCAGCCAGTCCACCCACTTCTTCTCCGCGATCTCCTTCGCGATGCGACTGGCCACTTGCGCGGGCAGCGACTGATAAGTTCCGAGGCCTGAGGTCATGACCAGGTGATTGGGGAACACGCTTTATCGGGCATGCGCGTGCGGGTCACCGTCGTCCAGATCGAGATTTTCGGGCCATTCCAGTTCCACGCCCCGCTCCCGCAGAAATGCTTGAAAGTCTTCGAGGAGGCTCCGGTCGGCATGAACCTTTCGCGGAGGCATATCACGTTCGAGGCAGAACGCCGCAAGCCAGCCGACGGACTCGCCAATGTTCCACTCGACCGGATGAAGCCGGTAGCAGCCGTTGGTGATGTGTGTCGTGCCGATGTTTTTGCAGGCGGGCAGGACGTTCTCCATGCGCACCGGAATAAGAGAGCCGAGAGGTATCCGGAAGGGCAGGGAAGGCACATCGATATAGTTGTCTCCTCCACTCGTCGGATGCAGGTCGATGCGATAATAACCGATGCCGACGGAGTCCTCATAACGTTCGGCCAGAGTGTCGCCGGGCCTGAACTGTGACGAGACATCCTGCTCCCTGACGGTGGTGAGGGCGCGAATCCGTCGGGATTCCCGGATATAAGGAGCCATCGCCAGTCCGTCCGCGGCGCCGAGGAGATCGCCACGAAGACGCAGGCCGGGCCAGCCCGCGCCTCCGTCAGGGCGCGGGGCCTCGGTCTGCAGCCATCTCACCATCGACAGGCTCAGTTGTCTCGCTTCCGCGATGCGTTCGGCGCGCTCCATTGGCGTGCAGGTCAGCAGGTCTCCTTCCATGTAGTCGATCATCGGCCAGTTGACGAGGCAGATGTCGCTTCGGAAGAACCCCGGCTCGAACTGCGCCCGATCGATAATGCGGCGGAAGGCCCACAAACCGGAAAAGAGCCCGGGGGTTTCGCGATGAGGATCGAAACGATAGCGCATCGGCTCCATGGATCGCGGGTTCAATCCCTGCCAGCCGAGCAACGGTCCCGGCCATGCGGGCGTCAGCTTCGGTATATAATTGCGCCAGTAATCATAACGGGTGGGAGGCGGAATGACATGGTTCTCGCCGGCGAGTTCCTCGAGCAGGAAGCAGATGGAAAAGGCCTGGACGTTTCCTGGATTTGCCACCTCTGGAGCGGATGGCTCGCCGGTCTCGGCCCGGGATTCGCTTCCGGTTACATGCTCGATGCCGGCAAGCGGAAGAAGATCCCCGTTGTCGGTTGCATCGAGAAAATAGGATGCGGAAATCGCTGTCTCTTCTCCGCTGTGATCGTCGCGCGCGATGGCGTGTCGAAGCCGGTCGGGTCCATCATGCTCCGTGGCGATCACCTGGTGACGAGTGAGGACCGCGACGAACCCGGCGGTGACGAACGGGGCGAGCATTGCTTGCAGGACGGCGAGCGCGACGCGCGGCTCATGGCACAGGGGTGAAACCCAGCCGTTGCCGGGATTGAGTCGCGGGTTCGCCCGGACCCCTGGCAAGAGGGGATAGTGATCGCGATAGTACTGGCGCACCTTCTCGCGGAACGATCGATAGGTCGCTGTGCAGCCGAACTGCTCGATCCACCCATGTTCGTCAGGCGGCACGGCCTGCGAGGTGAGCTGACCGCCGATCCAGTCCGTTTGCTCGATGACCATGACACGACGGCCGGCACGGGCCAGGGCGAGGGCCGCGGCCACCCCGCCTGTCCCGCCGCCGGCAATCAGCACATCACAACGCGCTCGTTTCATCGAATATCATCCTGGATCTGGCGTGCGCAGGTATGGACCGTCAGGCCGTCGAGCGCTTTTTTCTCGGGCCACAGAAAGCTCGCGAGGTACGCCGCGGCGAAGCAGGAGCCCATGCCGGTAAACATGTAGGTGAGCCAGGAGAGGGGCGTGTGTCGGCTGACGATATATTGAACGAGCGCGCTCACGACGAAACCGACAAGGGCGCTCCGCGCATTGACTCTCGTAGTAAGCATGCCGACGAGGAAGAGCCCGCCGAGTCCGCCGCCGAACAGGCCGATGACGCTCAACGTTTGCTCCACCAGCGAGCGGGAGGCGAGGCCGGCGAGCAGAAGCGACAGCCCTGTCGCGAGCACGCCGACGGCGAGGGTGAGCGTTCGTCCCAGGCGCAGGGCCCCGGCATCCGATGCGTTTCTTGCGAAGCGGCGATAGAAATCCGTGACGATGACCGTGCTTGTGCTGTTCAAGGCTCCATAGAGGCTGGAAAGCGCGGCTGCGATCAGCGCAGTGATAAGAAAACCCGTGGCGCCCGGCGGCAGGTCGAACACGATGAACCAGGGAAAGACCGCATCGGGTTTGTTCATCGTCAGATCGAGCCGTCCCGGGTTCTGACGGTAGAAGAGAAACAAGCCGGTGCCGACGAGGAGGAAGGTCCAGAAGATCAGCGTGCCGGCGATGGCGGATGTCTTCACGCTGCGCTGCGCGCTGCGCTCGTCGCGCGTGCTGATGAATCGTTGGATGATGGTCTGGTTGGCGACGTAGCTCTTGAGGCCGTCGGTCAACCAGAACAACAGCAGCGCCCAGATCGTTTCACGGGTCAGGTCGAAGGACCAGTCCACCGCGCGCAGCTTGCCTTCGTTCCAGGCCAGAGCGGCGAGCTCCAGCGGCGAGCCCTCCAATTGGGCGAAGATCAGCACGATGACCATGACAAGAGACACGATCTTGATCAGGATCTGGACGACGTCGGCCCACACGACCCCTTCCAGTCCGCCGAGCGTGGTGTAGATCGTGGCAATCGCGCCCATCATGACGATCGCCGTCGTGATTTCGATTTTGGTCACGGCGGAGACCGCCACGGCCGGCACGAGGATCATCAGGCTGATGCGAGTGAGTTCGTAGGTCAGATAGTTGAGGCTGCCGATCGTCCGCACCAACGGGCTGAAGCGCGCCTGGAGATACTCGTAGGCGCTGGTTATATTGAGGCGGACGAAGAATCGGACGAAGTAGCGGCTCATGATGAGCGCGCCGAATATATTGGTCAGAGGGACGAGCGAGAACTGCCAGTTCGTCGCGAACGAGCGCGCGGGCAGCGAGATGAACGATGTGGCGCTTTGTCCGGTTGCGACCACACTGAGGCCGGCCGCAAGCCACGGGATTTTTTTTCCACCGCGAAAGTAACTTTCCGATGTTCGGAATCGTGCGGAATTGATCAGCCCCATGGCTGTGAGCACCAGGCCAAAGGCAACGATTACAGCATAGTCGGCCACGTGAAGACCGCGGGCACGCACAAGATACTCGGAGGTGACCAAACGAGCCCGGGCGTCGTCACCCTGCGTGAGAACGGTTAGATGTGTTCCGCTCACAGCCGCGGCCACAGGGCGGCCAGCCGACGGAAAAGGGTAGGGTTCGGTCCAAACCCGGGTAACGGTATTGAAGATGCGCAGGTCCGAGGAGAGCGCATAAACATGTGCGATTCCCACGGGAGTGAAGAGGACGGCGGAGTGTGCGGCCGATGGAGCGCCCTCGATGGCACGCCATGTGCGGCGTTCTGGCTCGTAGGCGGCCACGATCGATCTGTCGCCGGTCGAGCCGAACGCGAAGAGATGCGGTCGTTCTCCGTTCGATTGGGCGACCAGACCGAAGATTGTGTCGATCGGAGCTCCGATCTCGCCCAGGTCCGTCCAGGCTTCCGCAGGCCGGTCCAGGGAGAGGGAATGAAGTCGCGGCTGTGAACCCGCTTTGAAATGGGTGATGGCATAGATCGTCCCGCCCAATTCCGTGGCCGCGACGATTTCACCGCTGTGCGGAAGGGCGGCGAGCGGAAGAATATCGATTCCGCCTGGCCCGAAGGTTCGAAGCCAAAGCGGTCCGTTGTCACTGCTGTCGCTCAGGAGAACACCTGCGTCACACCCGAACGCGCGCGTGCCGATCATGTCGCGCGGAAACGTGGCCGCGACTTCCCAGCCCTGGCTGGCCGGGTTGAGCTGCCAGACTGCGCGGGAGGACTGTTCGCTGATGCGATCTCGTCCGCCGACAACGAGGATGCGATCGCCCATCATGGTCCAGGCTTCGCCGATCAGGGAAGCCGGAGCGGCGGGCAGGATTTCGACGGCGTGGGAGAATGTCTGCGTGGATCTCGCCTCCGGAGCCCGACTGCAGCCGAGAGCCATCAACAGAAACAGACAAAGCGTGGGAACGGGAAGGAAGCTCGAGAAAGACACGGAGGTTTTGCTGACGGGGCGAGGGCGGAGGCATCAGGCTCCGCATCATCGGAGTCGAAGCCACTCCGAAGTGTTGGTCCCCATCGGGAACCAGCAAGCGGATGACGGGATCGTCATGTCCGGCTGGGCTGGGCTTTTCCCGTGACGAGAAAAGCCGGATCCAAGCCCTGGGCCGCGCCCGGCCGCGTTTGTCAGTTCGCCAGGTTTTCAGGCGTCCAACACATAAACAAAAGCACGGCCTCGAAGTGGGGTGGCTGACGGGACTTGAACCCGCGACCCCCAGATCCACAATCTGGTGCTCTAACCAACTGAGCTACAACCACCGTCCGGCCCGGGAGGTTTTCCGGGAAAAAGAGTGCGGAAAGTCCCGCTGCGGGCGACGGGTGTCAATGGTAATTTCGGCCTCGCCCGGGCCGCGGACCGCTGTCGCGCGATCACGCGTTTTCGGGGTTTCCCTTCCGCGTCGGAATGGCTTTGATCGTTCTTTTGCCATGGACCGAATCGCTGCCGCCTTTGAACGAGCCCGCAAGGAGAACCGCGCCTGCTTCATCACCTATCTGTGCGCGGGAGACCCGGATTTCGAGACGTCGCTGGCCTGTTGCCGCGCGGTGATCGAGGCCGGGGCGGACATCCTGGAGATCGGCGTGCCGTTTTCGGATCCGCTCGCCGACGGGCCGACCAATCAACTCGCGGCGCAGCGCGCGCTCGCAGGCGGCATGACGACCGAGCGGGTCTTCGCGCTCGCCGCGGAGCTGCGCAAGCACACGGAGACGCCGATTGTTTTCTACACTTATTACAACCTCGTTTTCGCGAACGGCGTGCGCAATTACGTCGAGCGGGTGAAGGCGGCCGGCGTCGACGCGATGCTGACGCTTGACCTGCCGCCGGAGGAGGCGGGCGAATTGCTCGGGCATTGCCGCGAGATCGGGGTGAAGAACATTTTCATCGTCGCCCCGACCACGCCGGAGGCGCGCATACGCAAGATCGCGGCGGTCGCGAGCGGGTTTATTTATTACGTATCCCGCGAGGGGGTCACGGGCGAGCGGGAGTCGCTGGAAACCAACATCGGCGAGGCGGTCGCGCGCATCCGGGCGGCGACGCCGCTGCCGGTGGCCGTCGGTTTCGGCATTTCCTCGCGGGCGCAGGCGCGCGAGGTGGCCGGAATGGCCGATGGGGTGATCGTCGGCAGCACGCTGGTCAACTGCGTGCGCGACCACCTCGATGATCCCGCCGCGGCGGTCGCGGCCATGCGCGCGCGCGCGACAGATCTCGTTGCTGGGATGGCGCGCTGAGGTCTCGGCGCGAGATTCCGCTCCTTCCGGAGCGGGCCACGGGATTCAGGCTTCGGCGAAAGCGACGACGGATTCCCCGGGCGCGTCCGTTTCGGGAAGATCGGAGTCGGGGTCGCGGCGTTCGAGCGGGATCCATTCGCAGAAATCCTTGAAGTGGATCAGCTCGAAGCGCCCGTCGAAGTGCTCGACGATGGCCGTCATCGATTCCACCCAATCGCCCGAATTGAGGTAATGGATGTCGCCCATCATGCGGATTTCCGGGGTGTGGATGTGGCCGCAGATCACGCCGACGCAGCCCCTCGCGCGGGCGAGGGCGGCGAGGCGGTCCTCGAATTTGGAGATGAAGCTGACGGCGGATTTGACCTTCGCCTTGATGACCTTGCTGAGCGAGTAATACTCCTTGCCGCGCCAGGCGCGGAACCGGTTGTAGGCGCGATTGATGCGCAGGAGGAGCTTGTAGCCGAGGTCGCCGAGGTGGGCGAGGCCGACGACGTTCTTGATCACGGAGTCGAAGATGTCGCCGTGCAGGACGAGGTAGCGGCCGCGCGGTGTTTCATGAATGTGGTCCTCGACGATCTGGAGATTGCCGAACTGCAGGGGCAGGAAACGCCCGAGGATGTCGTCGTGGTTGCCGCGGAGGTAAACCACTTCGGTATCGCCTTTCTCCAGGCGCTTCAGGATGTGGCGGATGAATTTCGTGTGCTGCTTCGTCCAGCGCGCGCCGCGCGCGAGCTGCCAGCCGTCGATGATGTCGCCGTTGAGGATCAGTTTTTCCGCGCGCGTGTGCTTGAGGAAATGATTCACCTCGCGGATCTTGCAGTCCGGCGTGCCGAGATGCACATCGGAGATGATGATGGCGCGGAACTTCAGGACCGGCTTTTTCATGATCGGGAAAAACAGACCTCCACGCCACGGGCGCGCGGGTGTCGCGCATGGCCCCTACCGCGGAGGCGTCGCTTGTGCCAGCCTGGATTGCGCGCGCAAGGAAAAGTTGCGGGGGCGCAACCTCGCCGGCGCCGGATCGTGACGGACCTGGAGTCACACGCCGGCCGCCGGCCGGTGATCTGGCTGCTCACCGGATGCACCGCCTGCGGGAAAACCAGCCTGTCCATCGCGTGCGCGGAGTTCGCCGGCGCCGAGATCGTCTCCTGCGACGCGCTGCTCTTCTATCGCGGCATGGACATCGGAACGGCCAAGCCCTCGGCGGCGGAGCGGGGCCGCGTGCCGCATCATTTGATCGACATCCTCGATCCGCTCGAGCGGATGGATGTGAAACGATATATCACTCTCGCCCGGCAGGCCGTGGCTTCGATCACCGCCCGCGGGCGGCCGGTGATCGTGGTGGGCGGAAGCGGGTTTTACCTGAAGAACTTTCTCGCTCCGGTGGCCGACGACGTGCCGGTGGACCACGAGCTTCGCGCGACACTCGAGGACGCGCTGGGCCGCGAGGGATTGCCGGCGCTTGTCGCGCGGTTGAGCGCGATCAACCCGCGCGGGCTGGGCGCGCTGGACACGAGGAATCCGCGGCGCGTCCTGCGGGCGCTGGAGCGCTGCCTCGTGTCGGGGCGCCCGCTGCTGGAGCTGGCGGAGGCCTTTCGCGCGCTTCCGTCTCCATTTCCCGGATACGACACGCGGCTGATCGAGATCGCGCGTGAACCGGAGGAGTTGCGCGGCCGCATCCGCGCCCGGGCGGCGGCGATGGTCGCGGGCGGGCTGGTGGACGAGGTTCGCGCGTTGCGCGCGGCCGGATTCGAGCGCAACCCCGCGGTGGCGACGGCGGTCGGTTATCGCGAAACCCTCGCGTGGCTGGACGCGGGCGGGACCGAGGCGGACCTGATCGACGCGATCGCGCGATCGACGAACCGGCTGGCGCGCAAGCAGAGGACCTGGTTTCGCAGCCAGCTCCCGGCGCGCCGGGTGATCGATCCGGGCGCGGGCGTGGATGTGAAGAGAATAATGAATGAAGAATGATGAACGCAGAATGATCAGAACGGGGGAGGCCGTTCTTCATTCCACATTCTGCAATCATCGTTCCGTTCTCTCCGTCCCAAGATCGATGCCGTAGCGTTCGAAGGCGCTGCCCTCGATCCGGCGGAGGCGGGCCTCGTTCTGCTTCAGCTCGATGCGCGATTGCGTCTCCCGCACCCGGGCCTCGTCCTCGCGCTGCTGGGCTTCGACGACGAGCCGGCTCGTGCTCAAGCCGGCGTCGAACTTCGCCTTTTCCAGTTGATATTCGCGCGCGCTCAGCTCGGTGGAAAGGGCGGCGATCTCGACCGCCTCGGCGTTCGTTTCCACGGCGCGAACGGAAGAGCGCACGCGCACGAGCAGATCCTGCTCGAGTTCGCGAATGCGGGCCTGCTGTTGCTCGACGGTGAGCTGCGCGGTGCGGAGGCGGGAGCGGCCTTCGCGCAGCCCCCAGGGAACGGATACGGTGAGATCGACCTGCCAGTTGTAGCTGTCGAGCGTGCGCAGTTGATTGACGGCGCCGTAGAATTCGTCGTTGCGCCCGAGGTAGCCGAGCGTGCCGCCGAGGTCGGCGCGCGGCAGGCGCTCGTTTTTGGCGAGCTGCACGTCGAGCATGAGCTGCTGGAGCAGGAGTTCCGCGTTGCGGATGGCCGGATCCTGCTCGAGCGCGAGCTTGAACGATCCCGCGAAGCTGACCGGCTCGGATACGCCGAAGACGACGCCCTCCGGCTCGAGCCGGCGGTGGAATTGCGTGAGGCCGAGCAGCGCGAGGAGGGCGTCGACCGCGTTGTCCACGTTTTGCTCGGCGGTGAGGATTTGCGAACGCCGGTTGGCCACGCCGACGCGCGCCTGCATGACGTCGAGTTCGGTGGCGAGGCCGGCGCGCTGCCGGGCTTCGTTTTCCTCGAGGAATTTTTCCGCGGCTGCGAGGCCGGAGCGCTGCACCTCGAGTTGCCGTCGCGCGAAGGAGAGGTTGAAGAAGGCGAGTTCCGTGCTCTCGACGATGTCGAGCGCGCGTGTCTCGAACGTGATGTCGCTGCGATCGACGCCGATGCGCGCCCGCCGGCGGTTCGCGCGATTGGCGGTGACGCCGCTTCCACTCAGGAGGGGCTGGACCACGCGCAGGGAGACGTCCGAATCGTATTGCGGGTTGAAGACAGAGATGCGGTCGCGCTCGAGGCGCTGGTTGTTTCCGGTCAGCGTAACCGTCGCGCCGGTGTCGATCGGCTGGGAGACGGAGAGGGAAATGCGTTCGCTGTCGGTAAACGAGGCGGAAACCGTGCTGGACGGGGAGGCTTCATCGCTCACCCGCTTCACTGCGTTGAGCGAGAGGGTGGGGTCGAAGCCGGCGTCGGCCACGATCACGGCCTCGCGCGCGGTGTCGCGGTTGAAGCGTTCCGCGGCGAGCAGGAGGTTGTCCTCGAGCGCGCGACGAACGGCCTCTTCGAGCGTGATGGGCTGCACGGGCACGGCTTCCAGCTCCGCCTCGTCGAGGGCGGAGGGGCGCACGGGCACGGTGTTTGGATCGACCTCCCCGGCGGTGGCGAGGCCGCCGCTTGCGGCGAGAGTTAGAAAAAAGGCGAAGACTGGGAGGCTCGGGAAACGCATGGGAATATCGCGAAAGGGATGACGCCTCGGGGACCGGAGGCGTTTCAGAAGGTCGCCATTACTCGCGCTGCCGGAGCGGAAGACGCGCCGGAGCGAGCGCGGCGCCGATCGCTATTGCTTTTCGTATTCACCACCGCTCGTGCGCTTGAGAACGGTGAATCCCGCGGCCTTGGCGTCGGAGATGGAAAGCGGTTTCGTGATCCTCGGCGCATGGTGTCGCGCCACGGCGACGGGCTTGATCGGCGCGCCGCACGTCGGACAGGCGTGGAGGGGGGCCTTGTTGCCGGGTTCGAACAATTCGAAACCCTGGCCGCAAAGCCGGCAGGGTTTCTCGATCGGCTCGTAAGCCCGGAGTGGCATATGCCGTCGCCCGGCGGGGGAGGGAACCTACTCGGAATCGCGGCTCAGGCCGGAGGCGTCGAGTTCGCTCTGGACGATGCCTCCGATCAAACCCTGGCGGGTGGCGGAGGCTCCCTGTTGCATCATCATGGCGCGGGCTTCCTCGAAGGCGGAGTCGGTGCTCGAGATCTCGGGAGCCTCGCGCTTGGAAACCATCATGAGGATTCCGCGATTCCCCTGAACGGCCATGGGCGAGACGTCGTTGATCGCGAGGTCTTCGAGGCGGCTGAGGATCGAGTAGTCGATGTCGTCGGGCAGATCGCGAAGGGAGAAGTCCTCCCATTGTTTGGATTCGAGGCCGGCGTCCGTGGTGGCCGCGGAGAAGGCGGCGCCGGATTTGACCGCGGCGGCGATCTGCGCGCGAAGCTCCTCGCCGCGGGCGTTGACCGCTTCGTTGCGCTTGTTGGCCACGACATCGGCGAGGACGCGGTCGCGCACGGCGAAGAACTCGGCGTCGGTGGAGGGAATGCGTTCCTCGAAGAAAATGACGAACGAATCGCTCCCGCTGGTGAGCGGATCGGAGATGGCGCGCCTTTCGTCGAGTTGAAAGGCTTCGCTGACGACCTGCGCGGTCCAGCCCGTGCCGGCGGGAGACTCGCCGGAAGAGAAGGGCGCGGCCGACTCGAGCTTCAGGTTCTGGGCGGCCACGACACGGTCGAACGCCTCGGAGCCCGGCGCGATTTTCTGGTCGAAAAGGAGGTAGGCGAAATCGGCCGCGGCCTTTTCCGCAAGCGTGCGGGCGCGGGTGGCGGTGAGGTCGGCGACGACCTTGTCGCGCGCGTCCGCGAGCGTCGCTTCCGCCGGCGGAGGCGGCGTTTCACCTTCCGCCACTGGTGGCGGGGGCGGTGTGTAGCGGGACTTGTTTTGTTCGAAATAGGCGACGATGTCCTCGTCCTTCAGCGCGACACGCGAGGCGAATTCGGAGGCGGGGAAACGCACATAGTTGACCTTCACGCGCTCGGGGATGCGGTAGTTCCCCGAGTGCGAGTCGAACCAGGAGCGAAGCTCCTCCTCGGTGGGTTGCGCGGGGGCTTCGACGCTGGCGAGATCGAGCGTGGCGGTGGAGACGGACCAGCGTGTGTCCGCGCGCGCGAGCGCGTTTTCGACCTCGGTCCTGAGCACGTAGCCGGGGCCGCCGAGCAGGCGGCCGGCCTGGTCGATGCGCCAGTCCTCGCTGATCACGCGCGAGACGCGGCCGGGCGAGATCTGGGGATTGGCGGACATGTTGTCGCGAAAACTGGCGTAGGCGCCGGCGTCGAAGGTTCCGTCCTGGCCGGCGAATGCCGGGAGCGAGCGGATGAACCCGGTTTTCTGCTCCTCGGTGGGCTGGGGGATGCCGAGTTTGTCCGCCAGTTGCAGCGAGGCGGCGCGGCTGAAGGAGTGCGCCTGCACCTGGTTGGGATCGAAGTAGGGCTGGCCAGCGGTGAGAAAGAAGCTGAGCTGCCCGTCGGTGAAGAACGACTGGCGGTCCGCCTCGGTCGTGAACGGCACGCCGAAGAGATCGACCGACTTCACCTTGCGGTCGCCCTGCCCCAGCCCCGGCGTGTTGCCGATGACGAAGACGAACGGAACGATGACGGCGATGAGGAGGAGCACCATCATCAATTTGATGTGCTTTTGGAGCGACGTTTGGATCCAGGAAATCATTGGGGACCGGAGTGAAGCGAAGGACGCTAGATTCGGGCCGGGCCCTGTCAACGGGCAACCCGGGAACAGGAGACAGTAGTCAGGAGACGGATTTCAGGTTTCAAGTGGCGAAACCGCTTCCGTCTTCTGTCTCCCGTTTCCCGTTTTCTGATGCCTGATTTCGATCTCGGGCAGCTCGGCGATGAGTTCGTCGAGCGACTCGTCGCCCAGGGCGGCGTTCACGGCGGTTTTCGTCCGTTCGTGGAAGCGGCGGACAACCGGATCGAAGCGGTCGAGGATCTCGCGAGTCGGGCCTTCGCCGAGGCCATCGAAGAGTTCCTTGAAGCGCGGCAGCGTGATCAAGTCCAGCGGCCGCGCCGGTTGAAACCGGTACTCCTGCACCGCCGGGCCGTCCTCGGGCGGGATGCGCGAGATCAGCCCCATGCTCATGAGGCGGTTGACGCATGCGTTCAGGATCTGGGTCGGAATCTTGATCAACTCCGAAAGCTCCGGGGCGCTGTAGGCGCGCTGGCAGGCGCGAAATCGCCGCGCGATCAACGTCAGCACGAGCAGCGACAAACCCTGGCGCGCGTGGTAGTGCAGGCCGTGCCAGGCCATGTTGCTGCTGCGGTAGTTCGCGTTCTGGACCGCGTAGGTGATCTGCCCGCCGAGCAGGACGAAGAGCCAGAACACGAACAACCCGAGCATGAGGATGATCGGGAGCGCGAACGAGCCGAACAGGCTCTGCTGGCGCACGACGGTGTTGAGGTAGAGGAACGCGAGGATGTTGTTCAAATAAAGCAGCACCACGACCGTCACCCCGCCGGTCAGGGCCGGCCACCAGCCCACGCTGGTGTTGGGGATGAACTTGTAGAAGACCGTCAACAAACCCGCCAGCACCAGACCCGCGATGAGCGGGCCGGCGACGACGAAGAGCCGGCGCAACTCCGGGCCCAGCGGCAGGCTCTCGATCGTCGAGACGAAGGTCGAGGCGGAGAGCAGGGTGATCGACGTGAAGGCGAGGACCGCGCCGAGCGTGACCGCGGTCCAATAGAAGACGATGCGCAGGATCCAGTTTCGCCCGCGGCGGACGCCCCAGATGTCGTTGAACGCGTTCTCGATCGAGGAAAACAACTGGATCACGATCACGATGAGCGCGATCGCGCCGATGATGCCGATCGCCTTCGACTGGCTCGCCTCGATGATGCCGTTGAGAAACCCGAGCAGCTCCGGATTCACGGTGAGCGCTGTTTTCGCGGACTCCGCCGGATCCGGGCCGGATGGGTAACCCGGCGCGGCCTCCAAGTCCGGCGCGATCGTGGGCGCCGGCGCGCCTTCCGGCGCGGTCTGCCCGGCAGGCGCGGCCCCCTGTTCACGGACCGGCTCGAGCGTGTCGGCGGGATCCTGGATCTGCCGGAGCTGGGGCGCGACAAAGATGATGACGCGGTTGAGCTGGTTGAGCGCGAAGTCCGGGTCGGATCGCTCCAGCACGATGCTCGAGAACATGACCACGATCGCGATCAGCGGGGGAAATCCCAGCATCGAGCTGTAGCTCAGCGCGCCGGCGCGGCTGAAAAGGCTGTTTTCGACAACGCCGTGCCACGTCATGGCCGCGACGCGCATCGCGGCGTAGAGCCGCCCGCGAATGGTCCGATCCGAGAGCGCTCCGGCCTCCCAGATGTCATGAGAGAACAGATGCCGTGTCCGGTCGTAACGCTGGCGCCACTGAATCATCGAACGTCGAAGTTCGCCCCGGTTTGCCAGCGCCGGATGGCGCGACGGAGGGGCTTACGCGAGCATGATGTAGGCAAACCCGCCCATGCTCGCGAGGCCTAAAACGGCGATGCCGATCACCGCCCAAAGGTTGCTCACGAGCGTTCCCGCATACAGGCAGATCGAGCCCGCGACCAGCGCCGCAAAGGCCAGGTATTCGCCGCCGGAAAGAAAATAAACGAGAAAGAACCCCACGCCGACGACCGCGCGGATGCGGATCAGGTTGTAAATCTGGGTGACCTCGAGAAACAGCAGCAGCGCAAGGACGAGATCCGCCAGCCCGATGAGGATGAGCGGCGAGGTTGCGATGGCGGCGAACTCCATCGTGGCGAGCACGCCCATGTTCGAGATGAGCAGGCCGGCCGCGCTGACGAGCAGCATGGCCGCCATGGCGCGGAGGCCCCACAGGGCATTGCGCGCGAATTCGGCCGAGAGGTCGCGGCGGGCATACGTTTCATCCGTCATGCCCTCGGCCGCGGCCAGCATGTCCTCGACCGTGATCGGCTTCTGCTCCTGCGTCGGGGTGATGTTGAGCGTCCGGATGTTTTCCTTCGCCCGCATCGAAAGCTTTTTCTTCACCGGGAAGAGCGCGATGACGAGTTCGCCGTTGGACTGGATCTCGACCCACTTTTCGGCCTCCGCGTCGTAGTAAAACGTCTGCCGATCCACCTGGCCCGCCTCGACGAGCGAGATCAACTGCTCGATGGTGAAGGGCCCACGGGAGTCCTCGTCGCCTTCCTTCCGGATGTAGTACTCCTGCATAGAAGCTTGGGTGAGTTTCGATCGGGCCGGGTCGGCCTTCAAGATGTTATTGGATATTGGACGGACCCTGCCGCGATGGCTTGATCGCCGTCGCCGTTTCGCGAGCGCCGCGAGCGGCGGGAGGGCATGATTGACACTCTTTTTGCGCCGCGCGTCCGGCTACATTTCGTCGAGCGGGTGGATCGAGAGCAGATGCAGGCCGGTCCGCAAGACCATGAGCGCGCGCCGGCAGAGGAGCAGGCGGCGTCCGCGGACCGGCGCCTCGTCGACCCGCACGCGGTTGGCGTTGTAAAACGAGCTGAAGGCGCCCGCGAGTTCGTAGAGGTAGCTCGAGATGAAATGCGGCCGCAGGGTCGTCACGGCCTGATCGATCGCGCTGGGAAACGCCACCAGCTTGCGCGCCAGCGCGATTTCCTCGGGCGTTTCCATCGGCGAAGCGTCCGCCGGCGGCACGTCCTGCCCGGGCTCGAGTTTGCGCAGGATGCTCGCGATGCGCACGCAGGCGTAGAGCAGGTAGGGCGCGGTGTTGCCCTCGAGGCTCAGGAGTTTGTCCCACGAGAAAACGTAGTCGCCGGTGCGGTTCTGGCTGAGGTCGGCGTAAATGACCGAGCCGATGCCGACCGTCGCCCCGATCGAGCGGCGCCGGCTCTCCGGCAGGTCGGGATTTTTCTCGGTGACGACGCCGAAGGCGCGCTCCTCCGCCTCGTCCAGCAACGCCTTCAGGCGGATCGGGTCGCCGCTGCGCGTTTTGATCGCCTTGCCGTCCTCGCCGAGGATCGTGCCGAAGGTGACGTGCTGGAACTCCGGCAGCTTGCGCCCGGTGGCGGCAAACCACTTCCGGGTCGTGAGCCAGAGTTGCTCGAAATGATCGTTTTGCCGGGTGTCCGTGACGACGATGATCCCGTCCGCGTGGAAATGCTCGACGCGGTGGAGCATCGTCGCGAGATCGGTCGAGGCGTAGTTGCTCGCGCCATCGCTCTTGCGGATGATGAACGGCTGCGGCCGTTTGGCGTGGCGCGAGAAACGCGGGTGCTCATCGTGAAAGACGACGAGCGCGCCATCGCTTTCCTCGGCGAGGCCGGATTCGGAGAGTTCACCGTACACCCGCTCGACTTTGTCGCGATAAAAACTCTCGCCGAGGAAGTGGTCGTAGCGCGCGCCGAGCCGCGCGTAGATCGAGTTCAGCGTGTCGATGCTGAGCTGGTTGACGCGTTCCCAAAGCGCCACGGCCCCGGGGTCGCCGTTCTGGAGTTTCACCAGTTCCAGCCGGGCCTCCTCGAGCGCGGCCGGGCTTTCGCGGCAGGCGGTGTCCGCCGCCTTGTAAAGGCGTTCGAACTCCTCGAGCGGGTCGCGCTCCAGCGCGGCGGGATCGAGGTGGTGTTTGTAGCCGTAGAGAATTTTCCCGAACTGCGTGCCCCAGTCGCCGAGGTGGTTGTCCCGCACGACCTTCGCTCCCGAAAACTCGAGCAGCCGGCAGATCGCCTCGCCGATGATGATCGAGCGGATGTGGCCGACGTGCATCTGTTTCGCGGTGTTCGGCGAGCCGTAATCGACCACCCAGGTCCGGCCGGCGAAACGTTCGCTCGCGCCCTGCCGCAGGTCGGCCTCCTGATCGAACTTCCGCAGCCAGTCCAGGAGACAGGCGGGGCGAAGCGCGAAGTTGACAAACCCCGGACCGGCGACGCCGACATCCATCGACTCGCGCGCCTCCTCGTTTTTCGCGAGGAAGGCATCGGCCAGCGCCTGGGCGAGCGCGCGCGGGTTCTGCCGCGTGCGCTTGGCGAAGGGCAGCACGCCGTTGGCCTGAAAATCGCCGAAGCGCGGATCGGCCGTGCGCACCTCCGGAGCGAAGACGGACGTGTCCCAGCCCAGGCTGTCGGCAGCCTCGAGCAGGCGCGTTTCCAACGAGCGGGCGACGTCGAACCAAGGGTCCATCCGATCACTCATTCCACCCTGAAAGTGCGTGGGCAAGTTCCGAGTCCAACCCGCGGGATTGCGCGCGCGATCCCGCGCGGTTGGGACGGTCCGTCCCGGTTGTAAAAAAACACGGGCGCAAAATGATCTCGACAGAACGGGTTTAATAAGTTATCCATTAATGTCTTAGGCGTTTCGAAGGCCTTTATCGTTCGCTTTCATCTATGACAAAACGTCCGTTGACCAGTCGTCGCTTCGTCAAGCCCTCCTACACTTACCTGATCGAAAAGAAACGGGATGGTGGGGAGTTCACTCAGGATGAGATCCGCTACATCATCGACTCCACCTTGGACGGCGAAATGCCGCAGTTCCAACTGGCGGCGCTGGCGATGGCGATCTACTTCCAGGGCATGTCGGCCCAGGAGTCGGCCATCCTCACCGAAGAGATGATGCTCTCCGGCGAAGTGATTGATCTCTCGCACATTGCGAAGCCGAAGATCGACAAGTATTCCACCGGGGGCGTGGGCGACAAGACCGCCCTCGTCCTCCTCCCGCTCGCGGTCGCGAGCGGCATCGTGGTGCCCATGATGTGCGGGGAGGATCAGGACTACGAGATCAGCTCGCTTTCGAAGCTCTCGTCGATCCCGGGATTCCGTGGAAATCTTTCCGTGAAGGAATTCGTCCATCAGCTCGAGCGTTCGCACGGCGCCTTCGTGGCCCAGAGCGACGACCTCGCGCCGGCCGACGCGAAGTTGTACGAGCTGCGCCGCAACACCGGCACGATCCCGAGCCTCCCGCTCATCACCGGCAGCGTCCTTTCCAAGAAACTCGCGGAAGGCGCCGAAGGCCTCGTGATCGACGTGAAGTGGGGCAACGGCTCGTTCATCAAGGATCTCGAGCAGGCCAAACAACTCGCGCGTTCCATGACCCGCGTCGGCCGGTCGATGAAGCGTCGTTGCGTCGCCCTCGTGACGGATATGAACCAGCCGCTCGGCGATTCCGTCGGCACGTCGCTCGAGCTGAAGGAGGCCATCCAGCTTCTGAAGGGCGAAGGCCCGGACGACATGAAGGAACTCGTCCTCAAGCTCGGCATGGAAATCGTCCGCCTCGCCGGCGTCGCCGGTTCGACCCTTTCGGCCAAGCAGACCGTGCAGCGCCACCTCGAGGACGGCACCGCGCTCGAAAAGCTCAAGGAGATCGTGAAAGCCCAGGGCGGCGACCCTTCGTACATCGACGATCCCTCGAAATTCCCGCAGGCAAAGCACATCCGGAAGCTCCCGGCTCCGAAGCGCGGCTACGTGCACACGATCAACGCCGCCATGATCGCCAAGGGCGTTCACCTTCTCGGCGCCGGCGCCGACAAGCCGGGTGGCGCGATCGATCACGCGGTCGGCGTTTCCGAGATCAAGAAAGTCGGCACCCAGGTGAAACAGGGCGAGCCGCTCATGATGATCCATTACAACGACGAGGCGAAACTCGAACAGGCGCTCGAATACTTCAAGAACGCCTATCGCCTCGCGCCCAAGCGCCCGACGCCGCCGCCGTTGGTGGTCGAGCGCGTCGCCTGAGGCGTTGCACGAAAACGCAGTCTTCCATTCCTTCGCGCGAAGCCCCGGTTTGATCCGGGGCTTCTTTTTGGGAGGGTGGGCATTCCTGCCCGCCGTTTGACGCCGAGTGCCGCAAGACCGTGCGTGACTCCCACAGCGGACAGGAATGTCCGCGCCCCCTTTTGCTCAAGCGCGGCCGAGGTATGAGCCGTCGGCGGTGCTGACTTTGATGATCTCGCCTTCCTTGATGAAGAGCGGCACCTGCACGGTCAGGCCCGTCTCGAGCTTGGCCGGTTTCTGCACATTGCTCGCGGTGTCGCCCCGGAGGCCGTCGGCGGATTCGACCACCTTCAAGGCGACGGACGACGGCAGGCTGATCTCGATCGCCACGCCTTCGATGAAGAGCACATCGACCATGCTGTTCGGCACGAGGTAAGCCTTGGAACTCGCGACCAGATCCTCGCTCAGCTCGACCTGCTCGAACGTCTCGGGGTGGAGAAAACAATACATGCCGCGATCCACGTAGCTGAACTCGAGCGACTGCCGGTCCGTCTGCAGCACCTCGACGTTTTCAGTCGAGTTGAAACGCACCTCTCCGCTGCGGCCGCTGCGAAGGTTGCGAAGCTTCGCCTGAACGAATGCGCGGAGATTGCCCGGCGTGCGATGCTGCGTTTCCATGACGAAATGCGGCTCGTTGTTGTACTTGATGACGTTTCCTTTGCGAATGTCGTTGGCGGAGGGCATGGGCGGGTGGCGTTGGCGAAAAGGGGACTCCTGTAACGAGAGCCCGCCCGGAGTGTCAACCCGGAGGAGTTGCGAACGAAGAATTAAGAATGCGGAATGAAGAATGAATGCACGTGGAGCGACGCGCCGTTGGGCGCATTCCACATGCTCAATTCTTCATTCGATGGGCACGTCCAGGCTTTCGATCCGCGGAAGGATCTCGGAGAACTTGCGCGCCGCCAGGCCGAGCATCTGGTAATCGCGCAGCGTCGTTTCGTGATCCTGTCCGGCCGGCCTGGGCTCCGCGGGCGCGGAATCCTCCCGCGAAGAGGAGGCGCGGGTCGCGGGCGGGGCCGATCGCGGCTGGGTGAAAATCGAAGGGGAGAGCTGGCCGGGGTGGAGAACGCCGTTGATCATGGGACCGGCATTGGACCGAAGATTTTTCCCGAACTGAAGCGCGAGTTGGCCCGGCGCGGCCTATTTACGTGGCGTTTACCCCGCCCTGGAGGAGCGACTCCACGAGCCCGTGGCGGGTTTTGCCCGCTTGCTCCATGCTTGTCAGACGCCCCGGGCGCTCAGCATGCTGCGCCGCTATGAAGCAGCGCACGCTCACCCGAGCGGTGAGTATCGAAGGGAAGGCTCTCCACACCGGCGAGGAAGTCCGGCTGACCTTGAAACCCGCTCCGGCGGGGCAGGGGATCGTGTTCCGACGCACCGACCTGCCCGGCAATCCCGAGATCAAGCCCGACATCACGATGGTCACCGACCTCGTCCGGGCGACCACGATCACTTCGGGAAACGCCAGCCTGCACACGGTCGAGCACGTGCTGAGCGCGCTTCACGGCTGCGGCATCGACAATGCCACCATCGAGATGAACGCCTCCGAGCCGCCGATCATGGACGGCTCGGCCAAGCCCTTCGTGAACGCGATCATGGAGGGCGTGCCCGTCGAACAGGAAAAGGACCGCGAATACTTCGTGCTCGATGAGCCCGTCTCGATCCAGAACGGCGGCTCCTCGATCATCGCGCTGCCGTCGGACACGTTGAAAATTTCCTGCACCTCGGCCGACAATCGCGGGATCCACGCGCAGCATCTTTCGCTCGAGATCACGCCGGATGTTTACGCCACGCAGATCGCGGCGGCGCGCACGTTCACGGTTTACGAGGACATCGAGCCGCTGATCCAGATGGGAAAGATCAAGGGCGGCTCGCTCGATTGCGCCGTCGTCCTGCGCGGCGACAAGATCATCTCGAAGGAGCCGCTGCGCTTCAAAGACGAGTTCGTCCGCCACAAGATCCTCGATATCATCGGCGACATCACGCTTTTCGGCATGCCGTTGAAGGCGCACATCATCGCCACGCTGCCGGGCCACGCGATCAACGCCGAGCTTACGAAGGCGCTCCACGCCCGCCGCCTCGAGCGGAGGAAGGCCCCGAAAAAGAGAGCGCGGCCGATCCCCGCGGGCGGCGAGACCTCGCTCGATATCCGCCGGATCCTCGACACGATTCCGCACCGGTACCCGTTCGTGATGATCGATCGCGTGATCGAGTTCGTCGGCGACAGCGAGCTGGTCGCGATCAAGAACGTCACGATCAACGAGCCCTACTTCAACGGGCACTTCCCGGGAAATCCCGTCATGCCCGGCGTGCTCCAACTCGAGGCGATGGCGCAGGCCGCGGGCATCGTGATGTTGCGCCGCTCCGGCAACGAGGGCCGCACCGCCTTCTTCCTCAGCGCCGACAAGGTCAAGTACCGCAAACCCGTCCGCCCGGGCGACCAGCTCATCATCAACGCCAGGATCACCAAGGTCAGGGGCGAGAAACTCGCCTCCGCGACGTGCACCTGCACGGTCGATGGCCAGGTCGTTTCCTCGTCCGAGTTGATGTTCGCCTTCGCGAGCGAGGAGGAATGAGCGTGCCCGCCTCGATTCATCCCACCGCCGTCGTCGAATCCGGCGCGCAACTCGCCGACGGGGTCGAGATCGGCGCCTTCGCCTACATCGGCGCGGATGTGACGCTCGGCGAACGCTGCCGCGTGCACCATCACGCGACGGTCGAGGGCTTCACCGTCCTCGGCGCGGAGTGCGAGGTCTTTCCCTACGCCGCGATCGGAACGAAGACGCAGGACCTGAAATTCTCCGGCGGCAATCCCGGCCTGCGCGCGGGCGAGCGGAATGTGTTTCGCGAATATGTCACCGTCCACGGCGGCACGAAGGACGGAAACAACACCGTCCTCGGCGACGACAACGTCATCCTCGCCTACAGCCACATCGCGCACGATTGCGTGGTGGGAAACCGGATGATCATGAGTTCGCAGGCCGCGCTCGCCGGCTCGTGCACGATCGGCGACCACGTCAACATCGCCTGGGGAACCGGCGTGCACCAGTTCTGCCGCGTCGGCTCGCACGCGATGATCGGGGGCATGTCGAAAACCGTGCAGGATGTGCTTCCGTTCATGATCGCGGACGGCAATCCGGCATTGATTCGCGGATACAACAAAGTCGGCCTCGCGCGCCACGGCTTCTCCGACGAGGCGATGGCGCGGATCAAGGCCGCCTACAAGACGATCTACCGCGCCGGCCTGAACCGCACCCAGGCCTTCAACTCCGGCGTGTCCGCGTCGGGTTGCGCGGAGAGCGCGGCGAAGGCC
>CAZFCY010000034.1:0-20990 GCA_964517665.1 uncultured Opitutaceae bacterium
GGGCGGCGCGAAGGCGGAGGCGTTCGGGGGCACGGCGCGCTACCGCCTGGAGTTGGATCTTCGGGATCCGCGCGGATTTGATATACTCGACCTCGGCGACGTGCGCGAGAGCGCGCGCGTGAAGCTCAACGGTCGCGAAGTCGGCACGGCCTGGAGCCTGCCCATGCGCGCGCGGGTCGGGGAGTTTCTGCGGCGCGGGCGCAATACGCTCGAACTCGAGGTCACCAACCTCGCGGCCAACCGCATCCGCGACATGGATCGCCGCGGCGTGGAGTGGAAGATCATGCACGAGATCAATTTCGTGAACATCCTCTACCGCCCCTTCGACGCCTCGCAATGGCCGGAGCAGCCCTCCGGCCTCCTCGGCCCGGTCAGGCTGCTCCCGACCCGGCACGCGATGACAGTGGAGTAAGCGCTGGCAGGCAGGGATCAGCTTGCTTCGACGTGGTTTGCCGTAGGAGCGGCTTCAGCCGCGATTCGTGCGCTGGTTTTTTGCGGATCGCGGCTGAAGCCGCTCCTGCTTTTTTCTCATGCCTTGGTGCTCGTCTGGGGGATCGTTTCTCCGATTGGTCTCATCCTCCCACGCTCATGTGTGTCCAGATACTGGATACCAACGATAGAGGAAGAGATAAACCAAAACGCCGGTGACCGAGACGTAGAGCCAGATCGGGAAAGTCCAGCGTGCCCATTTGCGGTGGCGTTCGAAATTTCCCTTGAGCGCGAACCTGAATGTCCAAAGGACCATTGGCACGATCAGCATGGCGAGCGGGATGTGCGTGAAAAGAATCGCATAGTAAACGATCCGAATGGAGCCCTCGCCGACGAACGGCGTGTGAACTCCGCGCACGAGCGCCTTGTGCCAGACGTAGCCGACGAGAAACACGCACGAGACGACCAGCGCCGAGACCATGCACGCGCGATGGATCGCGATCTTTTTCGAGCGAATGGCGATGAAGCCCGTCGTGATCAGGACGGTGGCGATCGCATTGAGCGACGCGTTGAGCGCGGGGATGTCGTTGACGTCCATGAGGTCGATTCCGGGTTTCCGCCGCGGTCAGGCCGGGACCGCGGCGCGCTTTCGCGCCGCGGCCGGACGCGCGCTCGCGGTCGTCGTCGACGGATCGAAGGAAAAGCGGTGCAGCGAGAAGGTGAGCGCCCACGTGGTCGCGAGGATGAAGGCGCCGAGGAGCATGTGCACGGTGGCGGAGTAGGGGTTGCGCTGGGTCCACACGACCAGCGCGCCGAGGTAGATCTGCGCGGCGAGAAAGGCCATGAGCAACATCGCTCCCGCGCCGAGGATGCGTCCCGAATGGCGCGCCGCCCAAAGACGGCCCGCGAAGTGGACGAGCGCGATCGTCACGACGACCGCCCACGCGCGATGCGCGAAATGGATGCCGACCCGAAAATTCCAGAACTCCGGCAGCCACGCGCCATCGCCCGTCGCGTGCGGGAAGTGCGGAATCGCGAGCGCCGCGTGGTTGTGCCGCATCAGCGCGCCGAGCACGAGCTGCGCGAAAATCGCCGCGCATGCCAGCCAGCCGGCGCGACGCAACGCGGCGGAAGGCGGACGCTGCAGGCCGGCGTTTCGCTCGATCCAGCGCCGCGTCATCGCCACCGCGATCGCGACGAGCGCGCACAGGAAAACCTGCGCGGTGCAGGCGTGCAAAACGCGAAACGTCTGCGCCACGACGTTGTGGTCCGCGCCGGTGTTGAGGCGATCGAGCGTCACGCGCAGTCCGCCGAGCAGGCCTTGAAACACGACGAGGCCGAGGGCGCTCCAGGCGAGTTTTCGAAGCCAGCGCCGCGCCTCGGTGGCGAAGGTCCAGGTGGCGATCGTGAGGGTGAGCAGACCCACGATCGCGCCGAGCAGCCGGTGCGAATGCTCGGCCATCTTGTCCGACTCCGTCAGCCAGCCGTCGGGATTGATCGAGCCGTTCGAAAGCGGCCAGTCGAGAAACGCCATGCCCGCCTCGATGCTCGTCGTGAACCCGCCCGCGAAGAGAAGAAACGTCGTCCACACCAGGGCGAAAATACAGAACCAGGCGAGGGCCGGACGGTGCGACCCGGTGCGTCGTTGCGCGAGAGAAGCAGGCATGATGGCGAAGAAACGGTCTGCATACGCCTCTCGATGGTTTTGACAAACGAAACTTTGGATCGATGAGTGAGGGCGTGTCTCGATCACGCTGTTTCCAACTGCTTCGTCTTCTCGGTCTTCTCGCCGGATGCGGAGCGTTGTCGGCCGGCCTGGGCGGATGCGCCGGGCATGATGAGGAAAACGCCGCTGCGGGAGCCGGTCTGCCGGAAGGCCGATATCGGGTGACGGGCGCGATCATCTCCGTCAGCGAGGAGCGTCAGGCGCTGCTCGTCGATCACGACGAGATCCCGGGCTACATGCCGGCGATGACGATGGAGTTCAAGGTCGCCTCGGGCGATCTCGCGAACGCGCGCGCCGGGATGAGGATCCGCGGCGTGATCTACGAGGCGGGCGATGGATTTCACCTGGAGGAAATCTGGCCGGTGGGCGACGCCGGATCGCGGATCGTGGACGAGGCCGCCCGCGTCTTGCGGCAGGACACGGTCACGCGCGGGCGCGCCGCCTATCGCGAGGTGGGCGAGCAGTTGCCCGACTTCGCGCTCTACGATCAATCCGGCGAGGTCGTTCAGGCGGCGCGGTTTCGCGGCAGGCAGATCGCGCTCAACTTCATTTTCACGCGCTGTCCGGACGCGACGATGTGTCCGGCCTCGACGATGAAAATGATCCAGCTCCAGGAGCTGGCGAAGGAGGCGGGGATCCCGGGCTTCGAACTTGTCTCGATCACGCTCGATCCCGAATTCGACACGCCCGGCGTCCTGCGGCAGTACGCGGAACAGCGCGGCATCGACACGGGAAATTTCAGCTTTCTCACCGGGCCCGAAAGCGCGATCAAGGACCTCATGAGCCAGCTTGGCGTGCTCGCGTTTCAAGACGGGCCGCTCATCACGCACACGCTGGCGACGGTCCTGATCGACGAACGGGGCAGGATCATCCACCGGGTCGACGGCAGCCAGTGGCGGCCGGAGGATTTTGCCTCGCGTCTCCACAAACCGGATACAGCGGAAACGGGGGCCTCGACATGAGCGCCGGCGTCGGGGCGCGGACGGAATCGCAACAACGCGACGCGCGGGCGTGGAAGCTCACCGCGGTCTTCACGCTCGCCGCGGCGGGCATTTTTCTCGGCCTGCGCCACCTCCCGCTCGCGTCGGGATCGCTCCACTACACCGATTTTCACGCCGGCGGAAAAACCTTCCTCGAGTTCTGCGAGCCGGGCAGCCCGCAATTCGTGCCGGTCGATCGCGTGCGCTCGCCCGTGACGCTGACCTTCGCGCCCGAAGGACGTCCTGTCGCCGGCGAGGTGGCGCGCGCGACTCTCGCGCTCACCGCGAGTTCCGGACAGCCGGTCACGGTCGACGACCTGCTCGTCGTGCACACGCAAAAGCTGCACCTGCTCCTGGTCGATGCCTCGCTCGACGACTACCATCACGTCCATCCGGTTCCGACGGGGGCGCCGGGTGAGTTTCGGTTCGAGTTCACTCCGCGCTCGGCGGGCGTGTATCGGGCTTTCGGAGACTTCACGCCGCGCGCGACCGGCCGCGCGCTTTACGCGGGCGCCTCGATCGAAGTGCGGGCGGCGAATCCGCCTTTTGAAAACGGAGGGACGACCTCCGTGTCGTCCTTTGCAGAAGGAAGTGCGGACGACACGGAGGTCGTCCCTCCATTCCGCGTCGACAAGCGGACATGGAATGAAATCGAGAAGGCCGGCTACATCTTTTCGCTCGCCGCTTCGAAGGCTCCGCTACGAGTCAACGAAACCTCGGACCTCACCCTCCACGTTTTGCGCAAGGATGGCGGCAGGGTTCAACTCGAGGAAATCATGGACGCGAAGGCGCACCTCGTTGCCTTCGACGCGGAACGCTCAGGCTTCGCGCATCTGCATCCGACGGACGCGACTCCGACGTCCGCCCACGGCGGCCAGGAACTCGGCTTCACGCTCCACCTCGCCGATCCCGGCTACTACCGGCTCTGGGCGCAAGTGAAGCTCGAAGGCCACGAAATCTACGCCCCATTCGGCCTCACAGTGGCCCCCTGAAAGCCCACTTTCTGTAACGTACGCGACAAAAAAGCGGCTTCCCCTCGCGCCAGGCGGTTGTCGAAGCCGCGTGGTCCGCCGTGGGAGCAGGGCGATCGGAAAAGCCCAAGGCCACGATCCTGTCGCGTACGCGACAGAATCGTGGCTTTTATGGATGGAGGCTGAAGGCTGGGCGGGGGCGCGGATCAGCCGAGCATGCGGCGGGCGGCGGCGCGATTGAGGGCGCTGAGGATGGCCCGGATGGAGGCGATCTCGATGTTGGTGTCCACGCCGGCGCCGTAGCCGTTGAAGCCGGCGGCGGTCTTGACCTGGACGTAGGCGGCGGCCTTCGAGTCCGCGCCCTTGCCGATCGAGTGTTCGGAGTAGTTGAGGATCTCGAACGGTTTCACGCCGTTGCGCGCGAGGCCCTGCACGAAGGCGTCGATCGGCCCGTTGCCGGAGCCGGAGATCGTCGCCACGTTTCCATCACTCTCGATTCCGGCATGGCAATGGACCTTGTTCGGCTCGGTCGCCTCGGACCGGAAGGAGAGGAGCTTGAAGGGCGCGTCGCGCTCGAAATATTCCGCCCGAAAGGCGGTGAGCACTTCATCCGGCGTGATCTCGCCGCCCTTCGTGTCGGCGAGATCGTTGATGATCCTGCCGAGTTCCTTCTGCATCAGTTTCGGGAGCTGGAGACCGTATTCCTTCTCGAGCACGTAGGCGACGCCGCCTTTGCCCGACTGGCTGTTGATGCGGATGATGGCGCGGTAGTTGCGGCCGATGTCCTGCGGATCGATCGGAATGTAGAGCACGTCCCACGGCGCGTCGGGTTTCTGGACGGCCCACGACTTCTTGATCGCATCCTGGTGCGATCCGCTGAAAGCCGTGAAGACCAACTCGCCCGCGTAGGGGTGACGCGAATGCACATCGAGGCGCGTGCAGCGCTCGTAAACCTCGCGGATGTCGTTGATGTCCGCGAAGTTCAGGCCCGGGTGGATGCCGTGCGTGTAGAGATTGAGCGCGACCGTGACGACGTCGAGGTTGCCGGTGCGCTCACCGTTGCCGAAGAGGGTTCCCTCCACGCGGTCGGCGCCCGCGAGCAGCGCCAGCTCGGTGGCGGCGACGCCGGTGCCGCGGTCGTTGTGGGTGTGGAGCGAGACAATCGTGGAATCCCGGCGGGTGAGATGGCGGCACATCCACTCGATCTGGTCGGCGTGCACGTTCGGCGTGGCGTACTCGACCGTGGCGGGGAGGTTGAGGATGATCTTGTCGTCGGTTGTCGGTCCCCAGACGTCGGACACGGCCTCGCAAATCTCGAGGGCGAACTCGAGCTCGGTGCTGGTGAAGCTCTCCGGCGAATACTCCAGCCGCATGTTCGCGCCGGATTCGATCAGCGGCGCGGCCTTGTCCTTCAGGATCTCGATCGCGCGAGTGGCGATGGCGACGATGTCCGCCTTCTCCGCGTCGAAGACGTAGCGGCGTTGGGCTGGCGAGGTGGAGTTGTAGAGATGAAAAACGACATTGCGCGCCCCGACGAGCGCCTCGAGGGAGCGGGTGATCAGGTCTTCGCGGCACTGGCAGAGGATCTGGATGGCGACGTCGCCGGGGATGCGGTCCTCCTCGATCAGGCGGCGGCAGAAATCGAATTCGATCTGGGAGGCGGAGGGAAAACCGACCTCGATCTCCTTGAAGCCGATCTCGACCAGCATCTGGAACATCTCGAGTTTCTCCTCCACGCTCATCGGGATGGCGAGGGCCTGATTGCCGTCGCGGAGATCGACGCTGCACCAGATCGGGGCCTTCGTGAGCGTGCGCGAAGGCCATTGTCGATCCGGCAGATGGACCGGTGGAAAGGGCCGGTATTTGGTGATGGGAGGCGGTTGCATGACTTGGTGGTTGTAAGGACGTTCGCTCCAGGAGCGTAAGCAGTAAGTGTGGATTGCGGAACCGGGCGCATGAAAGGATGCGCAACGCCCAAGCGCGAAGTTCACTGGCTGAAGCAGCGCCCGCGCAGGCGGATCACACTGGACGGGACGCACGACCAACCGCATACGCGGTCACCACGGATCGTGCGTCTAGTTAAGTCGAAGCAGCGCCTCGAAGGGAAAGTCCATTGCGGGACGTAATCGGCGGTGGACCGGCGCTTGTCAAGGTCGCCGTGCGCGCCCGATCGGGCGCGCCGCGCTCCGCAGATTGCGGTGGCGCTCGGACGCGCGCTTGTTTTCATTTGAGGTTTCGCCTTTCGCATCGATGGGAAAACCGGGACAGCCGCCAGTCGCTCATGCTCGACGAGACTTTTGATCTGGTCGGCTGCCTCGACGGCGTGCGCAACGGGGACCAGGCGGCCTGCCGGGCGCTGGTCGAGCACCTTTACCCGCTGGTCATCCGCATCGTTCGCGCGCACCTTCCAAGGCGGGTTCCCGAGGAGGATCTCGCGCAGGAGGTCTACATCAAAATGTTTCGGCGCATGGACCAGTACGAGGGCAAGGTGCCCTTTCCCAACTGGGTTTCCCGCATCGCGGTGACCACCTGCATCGACCATCTGCGGGCGCAAAAACGCCGGCCGGAGTTCCGCTGGGCCGACCTTTCCGAGGAGGAGGCCACCATGCTCGACGCCGTCACGCGCGACGAATCGGGGCCGGATCCGGCGGACTCGACCGCGGCCAAGGAATTGGTGGGCAAGCTCCTGGACACTTTGGGGGCGACGGATCGAACCGTTATAACCATGCTGGACCTCGAACAGAAATCACTGGCGGAAATCTCCGCGATCACCGGTTGGTCGCAGACGATGATCAAAGTCCGTGCTTTCCGGGCTCGACGGAAACTTCAACAGGCATTCAAACGTCTTCAGGAAAGGGAAAGCCATGAACAGCTATGAACGCATTTGGAATCGATTGATCGCGCTCGGGCGCAATGCAGATGCGGCGCCGGCGGTCGTGGAGCCGCCCCCGGGGTTCGTCACCCGGGTGGTTGCGCTCGGCATGGCGGCGCGGATGGGGCGTCCGGTCGGGGTCACATGGGAATGGCTGGCTTTGCGCGGCCTTGGCATTGCCTGCATCGTCACCGCCTTCGCCCTTGCTGCCGCCTGGCCGATGGTGAGGGATTCCGGGCACAACGATCTGGCCGATCTGGCCGACTTCCTCGTCGTGGCTGACGCCTCCCGGTGATGAGGACGGGATCTGGAAAGGCGGTTTTTGCGATGGCCGGCATCTTCCTCGCCGGAGCCGTCGCCGGCGGCGTGGGCGGGGCCGCATGGTCCAAACACAAGGCCACCCAGATGTCCGCGCAGGAGTTCGTCGACCGGCAGTTGAGGCGCCGCGTCGACCAGCTCGAGCTTTCGTCGGCGCAGATCGAGCAGATCAAGCCGATCATGAAACAGCACGAGGAAACCCTCCGGGTCACGCGCCGGAAGTGTTTCAACGAGATCGGGCAGGTCTTTCGAAACATGAACGCCGAGATCGAGGACGCGCTCACGCCCGGGCAGCGGGAGAAGTTTCGCACGATCCAAGAGGAGGAGCGCGAGCGTTTCGAGAAGCAGATCCAGTCCCGTTCCCGGCGCGACGACTCCGACGAAAGGGTCGATGAGGGCTCGAGGTCGAAGGACAACGAGAAGCGCCCAGAGAGCGCGGGCGCCGAAAAGCGGGATTGAGCGCGCGCTTCCCATTTAGGGGTTGAAAGCCCGATCCCGGGGCCCATGGTCCGCCGCTGCGGTCAGGTCCTATGCAATGTCGGACGGGTGAACCCCGCCAGGACCGGAAGGTAGCAACGGCAACTACGCTCCACATGTGCCGTAGGCAACCTGACCGCACTTTTCCCCTCTCATGCGAGGGAAGCGGGCGGAGCGATTTTTGTGGCCCGGGATTCAAGGCTTTTTGTTTGCCGAATCCGACCCGCGACATGGACTGACACCCAATGTCGTCCGGCTATCAGGTGATCGCCCGCAAATGGCGCCCGCAGACCTTCGATGAAGTCGTGGGCCAGGATCATGTCGTGCGCACGTTGAAGAACGCGATCGCGCGCAACCGCATCGCCCATGCCTACCTTTTCGTCGGACCGCGGGGCACGGGCAAGACCACCACCGCCCGCATCTTCGCCAAGGCGCTCAACTGCGTCGAGGGGCCCACTCCCACGCCTTGCGGCAAGTGCGAGGCCTGCGTCTCGATCGTCAATGGCAGCTCGATGGACGTGATCGAGATCGACGGCGCCTCGAACAACTCCGTCGACCAGATCCGCGATCTGCGCGACGACGTCCGCTACGCGCCGGCGCAGGGCAAATTCAAGATCTACATCATCGACGAGGTGCACATGCTTTCCGCCTCGGCCTTCAACGCGCTCCTGAAAACGCTCGAGGAGCCGCCGCCGCATGTGAAGTTCGTCTTCGCCACGACGGAGGCGCACAAGGTGCTCCCGACGATCGTCTCCCGCTGCCAGCGCTTCGACCTCAAGCCCATTTCCGACGAGTTGATCGTCGGCCGGCTCGCGCAGATCGCGCAGGCTGAGGGCATCGCGGTCGACGAGCCTGCGCTGCGCGCGATCGCGCGACTCGCCGATGGGGGCATGCGCGACTCGCAATCCATTCTCGACCAGATGATCGCCTTCTGCGGCGACACCGTCGCGGAGGCCGACGTGCTCGAGGTGTATGGCCTCGTCTCCGCCGCAAAGGTGGACGAACTCGCGCGAGCCCTCGCCACCGGCGACAACGTCAAACTCCTCGATCTGATCGACGAATTCGAAGCCAACGGCCGCGACCTCGTCCGCCTCCTTGTCGACCTTCAGGCGCGCGTGCGCCAGGCGCTGATCGACGCCGTTCGCCATGGCGGAAGTTCCGGAGCCCTCGGCGCCCCGCTTTCCACCGAATCGCTCACGCGCCTGCTCGACACGCTCCGCGAGAGCGAAGCCGGCCTGAAGTTCGGCCTTTCCGAGCGCGCGAACTTCGAGGTCGCGCTTCTGAAGGCGGTCGAGAACAGCCGCGCCCGCGCGATCGATTCGCTCATCCGCGAACTCACGGACCTGGCGGAAGCCGCGCCCGGCGAAGGCGAAAAAAAAAAGTAGTTGAGACGCCCCGCGCGCCGGCTCCGGTTCGTCCTCCGGCCGATGTTCGAGAAGCCGGCGCCGCCAGGGCCGCATCGGAACGCGAACCGGAGTCCTCGTCCGACAACTGGGATCGCCCACCGGAAGGCGCCCCCGGCGGAGACGAGAGTTTCGAGAGCGCGGCGCCCGTATCCGTCGCACAACTACGCGACCGTGCCGACGACGGGGATCTGGCGACCGGCAGCGGCGCTTCGACCGCCGGAAAACCCGATCTCGACGAACTCCTCGCGAAGCTTCCCGATCAGAATCGCCGAACCGTCGAAGAACTTTTCCGCGGCAAGTTCAGCGTGGCGCGCCGGCTGGACCGGACAAAGCTGCACTGAGAGCGGGCGCCGGGGTGGAGAATTGCGCGGAAGGGCAACGAAGCGAACGAAGGAAAAAACGAGCGAGCGCGGCTTTCGCGGCGATGGAAGGAGTTGGGCCGGGTCTCAGTCCACCAGCAGCGCCACTTGAAAACCCGGCCCGTGGACGCCTTCGATGAGGATGCCTTCGACGTCGGCCGTCTTCGAGGGGCCGGTGCACCACACGACGTTTGGATCGTCGCCGAGCGCGTCGACCGCGGCCGGCAGGTCGTGATGCAGGGTCGCGCGCGAGAGGACGCCGATGTGCGCCCACGGAGCGAGCGCCGCGAGCCGGGTCGAGGTGTCCGTGTCGGAAAGGATGAGCGTGCCGGTCTCGGCGATGCCGCCGGAGGCGCGCGTGATGCCGAATTGGTAGTCGTCCACCCGGCTGCGATCGAACGTCGTCTCGACCTTGAAGCCGTCGGGAAACGCGGGCTGAAACCGCGGCCAGAGTTGCGGATCGCAGTAACCGGTGGTCCAGCCCTTCGTTTGCAGGAAATCGACCAGCGCCTCGATCGAATCGAGCGGCGTGCCGTTCACCGCTTTCAATCTCGCGGAGAAGAGCGCCCACGGATCGATCTCGCCCCGCGCCTCGCGCATGACGACGATTTCGCGCTCCCAATCCGGCAGCGGCGCGGGCTGTTCGAGCGGAGCGAGGGCGTTGCGGACGCGGGCGAGGATGGTTTCGCGATCAGTCATGGAAGTTGGTTTTGAGGAACCGCTAATTGACGCTAATGCACGCGAATAAAAAGCAGGAAAACATTTCAGGGTAGGAGCGGCTTCAGCCGCGATGCGGAAGTCGAACGCATCGCGGCTGAAGCCGCTCCTACCTTGCTTTCCGTTCGCGTTCATTCGCGGTTCCACTCTGCTTCTCGCGTTCGCGCATCCATTTTCTGAATGCGCCGCCCTTCCAGCCGGGGAGGGTGCGCTTGGATTCCCAGGCGCGGAGCGCGGGGACCGGCATCATGCTCGTCGGAACGACATCGAGGATCTTTCCGCCGATCATGGCGGTTTTCCAGAGGAACGGCTGCGAGGCCATCACGGCCCAGGCGCCCATCGGCGGCGTGGCGGCGGAGGCGAGTTTCGCGCCTTCCTCCTTGCCCTTGTTGCGGAGTCGCAGAAGGAGGTCGGGGATGGGGATGTCCACCGGGCAGACTTCGTTGCACGCGCCGCAGAGGCTGGAGGCCTTGGGCAGATCGGCGAGTTCCGGGAAGCGCTCGCCCGCGAGCAGTGGTGAAAGCACGGCGCCGACCGGTCCCGGATAGACGCTGCGGTAGGCGTGTCCGCTGGCCTGGCGGTAAACCGGACAGACGTTGAGGCAGGCGCCGCAGCGGATGCAGCGCAGGATGTCGCGGCACTCGGTCTCGAGCACGTCGGTGCGGCCGTTGTCGACGAGGATGACGTGCATCTCCTCCGGCCCGTCCGGTTGCGAGGCGGAGCGCGGGCCGCGGATGAACTCGGTGTAAACGGTGAGTTGCTGCGCCGTGGCGGAGCGGGCGAGGAGGTTGAGCAGCAACGCGAGGTCCCGATCGCGCGGCAGGATTTTCTCGATGCCGACCATCGCGATGTGCGTCTTCGTCGCGGCGAGGCAGAAGCGCGAGTTGCCTTCGTTCGTCACGAGGACGAGGCGGCCGCTGTCCGCGACGAGAAAGTTTCCACCGGTGAGCGCGACGTCGGCCTCGAGGTATTTTTTGCGAAGAAATTCCCGGGCGCGGCGCGTGATCGTCTGCGGGTCGTCGTTGTAGGCGCCGAGTCCGTGGCGCTCGAACGATTGCGCGATCTCGCGGCGGTTCTTGTGGATGATCGGCTTGACGATGTGCGAGGGATGATCGCCGTCGATCTGGACGATGAATTCGCCGAGGTCCGTCTCGAGGCATTCGATGCCGTTTTCTTCGAGGAACTTCGCGAGATGCGTCTCCTCGGAAACCATCGTTTTCGATTTCACCATGCGTTTCGCGCCGCGCGCGCGCATGATTTCGAGGACGGCCTGGTTGGCGGATTCGGCCGTGGGAGCCCAATGCACCTTCACGCCGTTGGCGGTCAGTTTCTCCTCGATTCGCGGAAGGTAGGTGTCGAGGTTTTCGATCACGTGCTGCTTGATCCCGCCGGCGAGCGCGCGCAGCCGGTTCGCATCGGGAAAATGATCGAAGAGCACCTTCGTGCGCTTCTCGTGGCCGACCTTCGAGCCGCCGTAAACGGAAGCGCGCTTGTCCGCGGGAAGAGCGGCGGCGAACTGGTCGATGGGCTGCTTCATGCTTTCAACAGCCCGCCGTTTCTCAAGGCGTCGCGCAGTATCTGCACGACGTGGCGCGTCTTGATCGGCTTGCCTTCCTTTTCGGCGAGGCCGGCGAGATGCATGAGGCAGCTCATGTCCACCGAGACGAGTTCGTCGGGTTGTTCGGCGCGGATGTGCTCGAGTTTCAATGTCCCCATGTTGCCCGAGATGTGGGGAAACGAAACCGCGAACGTGCCGCCGAAACCGCAGCATTGCTCGCCTTCGCCGAACGGCAGCAACGTGAGTCCTTCGATCGTGCCGAGCAGGCTCGTCGCGGCTTCGCCGGTGTTCGTCCCGCGCGAATGGCACGAGCGGTGAAAGGCCACGCGCTTCTCGTAACGTCCGGGCCAGGTCGTGACGCCGAGGCCGTTGACGATGAAGTCCATCACCTCCCACGTGCGCCGGCCGAGCGCCTCGACCTCCGCGTGATCGCGCTCCTTTTCAAACTCGAGCGGCGCGCCGTGAAACATCATGGCGGCGCACGAGCCGCTGGGCACGACCACGGGCGCGTCGCCCGCGAAGGTCTTCACGGTGTGCCGGACGACCTTGCGCGAGTTGATCCAGTCGCCGCCGTTGAAGGCGGGCTGCCCGCAGCAGGTTTGTCCCTCGGGGAACTCCACCGTGCAGCCGAGATGCTCGAGCACCTCCACTGTGGCGCGCGCGACGTCGTCGTAAAAGACATCGCACAGACACGTAGCCATCAACTGGATACGGCCGGGGCCGGAGGGGAGGATGCGCGGGTGTTTGTTCACGAACGGCTGCCGAGGACCGACTTCTCGTAGCGGGCGACGTCCGCCACCCAATCGGCGCCGGGCGGGACGTCGGCGCGGCGACAGAGTTCGTCCCACACCGCGCCCCACGGCATCGATTTGCCCAGCTCCATGAGCGCGAGTTTCTCGTGTCCGTGGCCGGCGGTTTCCGCCCGCTGGAGCCGCGCGGTCGGATCGAGCAGGCCGAGCAGGATGGCCTGGCGCGTGGCGCGGGCGCCGACGACGTAGGCGCCGATGCGGTTGATCGAGGCGTCGAAGAAATCGAGCGCGACATAGACGCGATCGAAGGCGTCGCCGCGCGCGATCTCGAGAAAGAGCGCGCGCACGGGATCGTCGAGCAGCACGACGTGGTCGCTGTCCCAGCGCATCGGCCGGCTCGTGTGCACGAGCAGTTTCGGGTGAAACTGCATGAGCGCGGAGACCTTGTCGGCGACCGACTCGGTCGGGTGATAGTGCCCGAGATCGAGGCAGAGGACGACGCCGCGGCTCTGCGCGTAGGAAGAATAAAACTCCTGCGAGCCGACGACGTAGTCCTCGCTGGCGAGTCCGAAGAGTTTCCCCTCGACGGCGTCGATGCAGAGTTTCTTGTCGATCGAGCGGCCGGCGAAGATCGCGTCGTAGGATTCGACGAGGCGCTGCCGCGGGCTCCAGCGATCGGCGGGATTGTCCTTCGCGCCGTCGGGGATCCAGTGGTTGTTCACGCTGGGCGAGCCCTGCGCCTTCGCGAAATGCTGCGCGATGCGGCGGCTGGCGCGGCCGTGCTCGATCCAGAATTTGCGAATCCCGTCGTCGGGATGGGAGAGCGTGAAACCGGACGCGGCCTTCGGATGGCCGAAGTAGGTGGGGTTGAAGTCGAGGCCGAGTTTTTTCGACTTCGCCCAGTCGAGCCAGCGCGAGAAGTGGGCGGGCTCGAGCGCGTCGCGATCCACGGGCTTGCCGTCCGTCTCGGCGTAGCAGGCGTGGAGGTTGAGCCGCTGTTCGCCGGGGAGGAGACCGAGCGCGAAATCGAGGTCGGCGCGCATCTCGTCGCCGTTGCGCGCGCGGCCGGGATAGTTTCCGGTCGCCATGATGCCGCCCGAATCGACGGGACCGACGGGCGTCTCGAGGCCGCGCACGTCGTCCGCCTGCCAGCAGTGGATCGAGATCGGAATCTGGAGCGCGCGGGAAACGGCGGCCTCGGTGTCGACGCCGAGCTTCGCGTAGGCGTCGCGCGCGATGCGGTAGGCGGGCGTGACTTTCAGTGGATCGGTTTTTTTGGAGCGGGCGGATTTCTTCATGATTCGAGGAAGAAGGGTTTTGTGGGAGATTCCGGTAGGAGCGGCTTCAGCCGCGATTCGTTCGATTATCGTCCAACGTCCGAATCGCGGCTGAAGCCGCCTCCTACCTTTTAGTCTGCGTCATTTTGTGCCGGGTTTGTGGATACGCGGCTTGATTTGTTTTGCGAGCAGGGCGCGGAAGGTGGCGAGGTTCTTCACGGCTTTCAGCGCCACGAGCTGGCTGGCGATGTTGCCGACGGCGGTGCCCTCGAGTTCGAAGGCGTGCAGAGGGATGCCGGCGGCGTCGGCCGTGGCCTGGCAGAGGAGCTGGTTGCGCGAGCCGCCGCCGACCATGAGGATGCGCTTGAAGGCGCGGCCGGAGAGTTTCTGGAACGTCGCCGCGACGTCGGCGTGACCCCGGCCGAGGGAATCGCAGATGAGGCGCACGTAGCCGGCGGTGTCCTTCGGCGGGCGCTGGCGGTGTCGCTTCAATTGCGCGTCGACCGCGGCGCGCATCGACTTCGGATTGACGAAGGCGGGATCGGTCGTGTCGAGCAGCCGCGCGGGCGCGGGAAGTTTCGAGGCGGCCTTGATCAGGGCGTTCCACTCGCGGTCGTTCTTCGGGCGCTCGCCGAAATCGCGCAGGCAGCATTCGCAGAGCCAGAGGCCGATCACGTTCGTGAGCGGGCGGAAGCGGCCGTCGCCCATGCGCTCGTTCGCGACGCGCGCGGCGAGGGCTTCCGGACCGAGCAGCGGCGTGTCGTTTTCGAAGCCGACGAGCGACCAGGTGCCGGAACTGATATAGAGGTCGTCGCCGGTTCCTGAAGTCGGCATCGCGGCGTAGGCGCTGGCGGTGTCGTGTCCGGGCACGGCCACGACCTTCACGCCCTTCAACTCCGGGATCTGTTTCACCGCGCCGAGGACCGTGTCGGCCTTGACCGGCGTGGTGAACCACTGCGGCGGGATGTGAAAGTGATCGAGCGTCGCGCGCGACCAGTCGCCGGTGTGGACATCGAGCAACTGCGTGGTGCTCGCGATCGAGATCTCGTTCTCCATCCGCCCGGAGAGGAGGAAATTGAAATAGTCCGGAAGAAACAGGCAGCGTGTGGCGATGTCGGCGACGGCGGGATTGGACGCGAGCGTTTCCTCCAGTTGCAGGCTGGAGTTGTAGAAGACGTTCGGGATGCCGGTGGCCTGATAGACGCGCTCGAGCGCGGCGCGCGTGTGTCCGAGCCGATCGAGGCCGGGTTGCGTGCGGCTGTCCCTGTATGCGTGCGCTGGATACACGAGGCGGCCGGAGTCGTCGAGGAGGACGTAGTCCACGCCCCAGGTGTCGACGCCGGCGGACGCGAGCCTGGGAAAACGCCGCCGCGCTTCGATCAGGCCGGCGCGAACTTCGTTCCACAAGCCGGCGATGTTCCAGTAGGCGTGGCGGCCGAGTTCGAAAAACTCGTTGGAAAAGCGATGAACTTCCGTGAGTTCGAGCCGGCGGCCGTTCCATGCGCCGACGATGACGCGACCGCTCGTGGCGCCCAGATCGACGGCTGCGCAGGTGATGGGTTTCATGCGGGTTTCGATTCAGACAAAGGTGTCAGCGAATGGCGAGGAAGGAGGAGCGGTGAAAATGGTGAACGCGCGCGTCCCTGCGCGTGCGCTCAAAACGTTCGAACCCCGAACACGCGCACAGGGACGCGCGCGTCCACCTGGCAAGCGCGTGCCCGGCCGGATGTCATCAGCCGCGCACGGTGGCGAGGACGTCGCGCAGCGCCTTGGCGGAGGTCAGCAGGCCCTGCATTTCCTTCGGCCAGAGTTCGAGTTCGACGTGGTTGATCACGCCGGCGCGTCCCACGATCGTCGGGACCGAGAGACAGACGCCGTTGATGCCGTAAACGCCGCTGAGATGCGACGAGACCGGCAGCAGCCGGTGACGGTCGAGCGCGATGGAATGAACGACTTCGGCGATGGCGACGCCGACCGCCCAGCCCGCGCCGCCCTTGCGCGAGATGACTTCCGCGCCGCTCTTCTGCGTGCGTTGAAAGATCTGGTTCTGAAACGCGGCCGTGGCGCCGGGAAACTTCGTCAGTGGCGTGCCGTCCACCGTGGCCGACGACCAGATCGGCAGCATCGTGTCGCCGTGTTCGCCGAGGATGAGCGCGCGCACCTGCGTCGGCGGGAGCTTGAGCGCGTCGGCGATGAGCGAGCAGAAACGCGACGTGTCGAGCACGGTGCCGAGGCCGATGACCTGTTGTTTCGGCAGGCCCGTGTCCTCGAGCGCGAGCTGCGTGAGGATGTCCACCGGATTGGAAACGACGAAGATGATCGCGTCGCGTCGCAGCCCGGCCTCTCGGAGCTGACGGATGATGTCGCGGAAGAGCGCGACGTTGCGATTGATCAGGTCGAGGCGTGACTCGTCGGGTTTGCGGCGCAGGCCGGCGGTGATGCAGACGAGATCGGCCGCGGCGCAATCCGCGTAGTTTCCCGCGCGAATGATCTGATCGGCGGTGTAGGCGGATCCGTGCAGGAGGTCGAGCGCCTCGCCTTCGGCCGCGGCCGTGTTGGCGTCGAGCAGGATGAGTTCGCGAACGATGCCGCCGAGTTGGAGCGCGTAGGCGGCGCACGAGCCGACGCGGCCTCCGCCGCCGATGATTGCGATTTTCATGAATGAGTAGCGAGGAGTGAGTAGCGAGTAGAAGAGTGACGTCGGCTGCTACACGCGGAAGTCAGCTTTTTTGAAGCGATTGAAACACCTGGTCGGTGATGCTGGAGACGAGTTTCTCCAACTCGGCATTCGTCGCCTGCACGAGCGAATCGCCGTTCGACGCCGGCGTGGCGCATGCGACGGGACGATCCGAGATGAACTCCCAGGGATCGCACTCGCACAGCTTTTCCTGGGCCGTGCCATCGCGTTCGTCGGGAAGGCCGAGCTTCTTTTTCATGTCGAGGAGGATCTTCATCTCGTCGCGCGGGATCGTCGTGCGCTTCGTCGGAAGCTGCGCCGCCACCCACAACGTGCGGCAGTAGCTGTCGGTGATCTCCATCTTGAAATAAGCATCCTCGACGGAGGTGCCCCACGTGATCACGCCGTGATTGCCCATGAGGATCGACTGGTGCTTGGGCGCGAGCCTGCCGAGCACCTCGCTCATCTGCGGCGAGCCGGGCGTCTTGTATTCGGCGACGGGGATCGTGCCGACAAAAACCTCGACCTCGGGGATGAGGCACTGCGGCGGCTGGACGCCGGCCATGGCGAACGCGGTGGCGTGGATCGGGTGCGCGTGGCACACGCCCATCGCGGCCGGGACCGCGCGGTAGATGCCGAGGTGCGAGAGGATTTCGCTCGTGCGTTTGAACGGCGCGTGACCCGCGACCTGATTGCCGTCGAGATCGACGAGGCAGATCATCTCGGGCTTCATGAAACCCTTCGAGACACCGGTCGGCGTGCAGAGGAAATACTCGCCGAGCCGCGCGGAGATGTTGCCGCCGTTGCCGTCGTTATAGTCGCGCTGCCAGCAGCGATGGCCGAGATCGCAGATCAGTTGCTTGAGCGCGCGCGCCTCGGGCGAGTTGAAGAGCGACTGGATGTTGCCGTCGCGCGGCGCGGACGCCGGCCGGGGGGACGCGACCGGCGGGGCGGCAGGCGAGTCGCCTTTCGTGGACGACGATGAGGCGTTCGAATCGAAGACGACCTTGATGCCGGCCTCGGTCAGCACATCGCGCGCGGAGGGCGTGACGAGGACGTTCCGGCAATGGCGGAACTCCTTCGCGCCTGTTTTCACGAACGCTTCGGCATCGGAGATGGAGAATACTTTCATTGGAATAGGGAAATCCTGGGTTTGCCTGTGGCAGCCGACGTCAGGAGGCCGGGTCTTCTTGTAGGAGCGGCTTCAGCCGCGATGGGGACGTCGGGCAAGTATCGAACGGATCGCGGCTGAAGCCGCTCCCATCTTTTGATCGGGACAGCCTTCTGACGTCGGCTGCTACATGAGAAGGACGGTTCATCCGTTGGCGTGCGGGTCGGAGGATTGATGAAAAACCGTGTCCACCAGCGCCGCGCAGTAGGCGTCGACGGGCGTGCTTCGCGCGAATGGTCGCGTGGCTTCCGCGCCTTCGGAGATCGTGATGATCTGGCCGGGCGACGCGCCGAGTTCGTCGTAAACGACGATGGCCGGGCCGTGCGGCACGTTGTCCCTGCCGATGGATTTCGCCGTCCAGGGCTGCGCGAGCAACAACCGCTCGCCGCGGAAGGCGGGGTGCCTCACGGAAAGGGTGACGCGGCCGATGATGGTGGCGAGGCGCATGGGTTTTGGGAGTAGGGGAATGAGGGAGTGAGGAAAGGGTGTCGGTTCTTTGCTTACGCTCTTATGACTTACGCTCTTGCGCCCTCCGCAGGATCGACCAGCGCCATGACCCACCAGCGGGCGGGGCTGTGCTGGTCTTCGAGGAAATTGCGCGCGTAGGAGCCGTCGGAACAGACGAGCACTTTCTGGTGCAGGGCGGCGCCGAGTTCGTCGATCACGACAAACGGATCGCCGTCGATCTCGTCTGCCGGGTTGACGGGCTGCGCGATCAACAGCCGGCAACCGGCGAAGCTCTTGTGCTTCACCGTGCTGGTCACGTAGCCGCGGATGCGCGCGAGTCTCATGTCAAAGGAGCTTGTTGGAGAACCGCGAAAGCACGCGAACAGGGATGGTGAACCACGGATTGCACAGAGGGGCGCAGGCTTCGGAGGCATTGATCTGCGCGCATCTGTATAGTCTATGATTCACTTTATTGGCGCCCATTCGCGGTTGTTCTTCTTCATGGACGGCCCTCAGAACATATTGAGGTTCTCCACCATCACGCAGCGGCGGGAGCGGGTGAAGGTCATCGGCGTGGTCACGCCTTCGCCGGTCGGCGTGGCGACGGAGAAACTCAGGAAACCTTCGCCGCCGAGGCCGAGGCCGGTCATGGACGGGCCGTTCTTGATGAAGAGCGTGGTGTCGATCTCCTGCGCCATTTTCGTGAGGTTGCGGATGTTCTGCGAATGCATCACTCCGGTGTGCTTGTAGCCGTGCTCGGTGCGGATGGCGGCGGCGATGGCTTCGTCCACATTTTTGACTCGTACGATCGGAATAAATGGCATCATCTGCTCTTCCTGCACGAAGAGGTGTTTCTCGTCCGTCTCACCGAAGAGCAGGGGCGTGCCGGCCGGGACGCTGAGGCCGATCGCGCTGGCGAGGACGGCGGCGTCGCGGCCGATGAGCTTTTTGTTCACCACCGGATGTCCGCAGCCGCCGCCCTGGCCTTCAGCGACGGTGAAGGCGGCCTTGGTCAACGCCTCGATTTGCGCGGAGTCGAGCTTGACGGCGCCGGCGGCTTGAAGGGCGGCATCGAGCGGGTTCGCGACGGACTCGACCACGAAGACCTGTTTCTCGCCGATGCAGAGCAGGTTGTTGTCGTAGGCCGCGCCCTGGATGATGGAGCGCGCGGCGCGCTCGATGTCGGCGGTCTCATCGACCACGACCGGCGGATTTCCCGGGCCGGCGCAGACCGCGCGTTTGCCGGTCTTCATCGCGGCCGCGACGACACCCGGTCCACCCGTCACGCAAAGGAGCTTTACGTGCGGGTGTTTGCACATCGTGTCGAACGTCTGGAGCGTCGGCTTCACGACCGTGGTGAGCAGGTCGGGGATGCCGGTCTCGGCGAAGATGGCTTCGTTGTAGCCGCGGATCGCGACCGCCGCGACGCCGCACGCGCCGGGATGCGTGTTGAAGACGACGGAGTTGCCGGCGGCGATCATGTTGATCGCGTTGCCGGTGAGCGTCGGCACGGAATGCGTCGAGGGCGTGATCGCGCCGATCACACCCCAGGGGGCGTAGTCGATGATCGTGAGGCCGAAGTCGCCGCTGAAGGCCATGCGCTCGAGAAACTCCACGCCGGGGACGAGGTCGCCGCAGATGCGGAGTTTTTCGATCTTGTGATCGAGGCGGCCGATCTTCGTCTCGGCGAACTCGAGTTCGCCCCAGCTTTTCGCGTTCTCGACACAGAGGCGGCGGATGACGGCGATGGCCTTCTTGCGCGCGGCGATGCCCTGGTCGCGCAACGCCTCGTAGGATTTGTGCGCGGCTTCGACGGCGTCCTCCATCTTCTCGTAGACACCGAGCCCGGTCTTGCCGGTGGCGACGGCGCTCTGCTGTTGCTGAAGCTTGGAAAGGACTTCGGAGACGACCCGGGAGATGAGCTCTTGTTGAGTCATGAGAGGGATTGGTCGGAGTTGGGAAAACTGAAGGAAGGGTGGAGTTTTGAGTTTAAGTTTAAGTTGAAGTGGGTCGGGCAGTGGAGGCTGAGGTGGGCGCGAAACTTAAACTTGAAACTTCAACTTAAACTCCTCCCTCCGCGTTCGGGCTCAGCGCGTCTTGTATATAACGCGCTTGGCGAGATCGATTGTGTCCACGATGCCGATGATGACGGCGTCGACGGGCGCCTTGTCGTCGGCCGCGCCGAGGCGGGCGGAGCTTCCCTGGACGACGAGGACGAGATCGCCCTCGCCGGCGCCGAGCGTGTCGGTCGCGACCAGCGTCGAACCCGAAGGCTTGAGCTCGGTCGATGCCGGTGAATCGACGATCATGGGGCGGACGAAAAGGAACTTCGCCCCCTGCATTTTGGGATTCTTCTTGGTGGCTACGACCGAGCCTTCGACGCGCGCGAGGATCATGGTGGAAACGCTTCTGTTTGCGCGCGCGAGCCGCGAGGACGCGCGCGAGCCGTGGCGGATCGAACGCGCGAACCGGCGCCGATGCCGGGAAGGCAGGGCGGCGGATTCGAACGCGCGGCGACCCGCGAGGGCGGTTGTTATTTCTTGCTGCTCGAAGCCGCCGCGGCGGGCTTCGGGAGGATCGTGGCGAGATCGGCCTGCGGGCGCGCGATCACGCTCACGGAGACGATTTCGCCGAGCGACTGCGCGGCGCTGCGGCCGGCTTCCGTCGCGGCCTTGACCGCGGCGACGTCGCCCGTGACGGCGACCGTGACCATCGCGTTGCCGACCTGGACGAGCGGGCCGACGAGTTCGACGTTGGCCGACTTCAGCATCGCGTCCGTCGCTTCGACAAGCGCGACGAGTCCGCGGGTTTCAATCATTCCGAGTGCCTGAGCCATAAGTGTGGTGGGTTGAGGTT
>CAZFCY010000034.1:21090-33131 GCA_964517665.1 uncultured Opitutaceae bacterium
GCCGAGTTTCGCCCAGGCGTTGCGGGCGATGACGAGTTCCTCGTTGGTGGGGATGACGCGGACTTCGACGCGCGAATCCGGCGCGGAGATCACGGCCTCGGTGGCGTGGCAGGCGGCGTTGGACGCGTCGTCGAGCTTCAGGCCGCAAAAATCGAGGTCGCGGCAGATCGCGGCGCGCAGCTTTGCGTTGTTTTCACCGATGCCGGCGGTGAAAGCGAGGACGTCACAGCCGTTGAGCGCGACGAGGAAGCGGCCGATGTATCCACGAACCGAGGACACGAAGACCTCGATTGCGGAGGCGGCGTCCTCGTTGCCGGCTTCGGCGGCGGCGCGCAGATCCCGGAAATCGCCCGAGTCCAGGCCGGACATGCCCTTGAGACCGGCGTTGCTGCCGAGTTGTTTTTCCACTTCGGCGAGATCGAGGCCGACGTTCTTGATCAGGTGGATGATGGCGAAGACGTCGAGGTCGCCGGAGCGATTGTTCTGCGGAAGGCCGCTCTGCGGGGTCATGCCCCAGCTCGAATCGACCACCTTTCCATCGCGCGCGGCGCAGATGGAGGACGAACCGCCGAGGTGGCAGGAGATGACGCGGAGGTCTTTCGAGCCGCGCAATTCGGCGGCGCGCTCGGTCACGAAGCGGTGGCTCGCGCCATGGAAACCGGTGCGCTTGATATCGTATTTCTTCTCCCACTCGATCGGGACGGGAAAACGCGTGGCCGCGCGCGGAAGATGATCGAAAAACGCCGTTTCGAACGTCCCGATGCACGGCAGCTCCGGATAGAGCCGCTGGAACTCGCGCACCGCGTTCACGTAGGGCGGGTTGTGCGCGGGGAAGAGCGTATAGAGCGCCTCCATCGCGCCGAGCACGCGGTCGTCGAAAACCTGCGTGCCCGAGATGCCTTGGGCCATGACGGGCTTGAAGCCGACGGCCGCGAGTTCGCGAAACGAGCCGAGCACGCCGGCGTCCTGGAGGAGTTTCTCGAAATGCCCGATCGCGTCGCCGTATCCAGAAAAGCATGACACGCCTTCCGAGGGCGCGGCCCCGGTCGGAGTGAACGTCCAGCTCGATTCGGCCGCTCCGATGCGGTCGGCCCCGCCCTTCGCGAGCAGCCGCTCGGACGGCATCTCGAACAAGCGAAACTTGAACGAGGTGCTTCCGATGTTGGCGACGAGCAGGCGCATGAAAAGAGCGTGGGTTTTAAGAGCTTGAGAGCGTAAGCTTTTCGAGCGGAGCGGCGGGGAAGAGCGCAAGGCGGGAACGTGAGCGATAAGCACAGACACTGCGCCGGAGGCGCCGCTGGCTTCACTTACGCTCTCACAACTTGCGCTCTTACTTCTTGTTCAGAAACCTGCCGAGCTGAGCGAGGTCGTCGTGCGGGCGCGGGATGACGTGCACGGCGATGACTTCGCCGATCGTGGCGGCGGCGGTCGCGCCGGCTTCCGTGGCGGCCTTGACCGCGGCGACGTCGCCACGAACGAAAGTGGTGACGTGGCCGGAGCCGATCTTCTCCCAGCCGACCAACTCGATGTTGGCGGCTTTGAGCATTGCGTCCGTCGCTTCGAACTGGGCGACCAGACCTTTGGTTTCAATCATTCCGAGAGCTTGTCCGGGCATGGTGATGTGGTGTTGAAATGCTTCGACCGGCGGCGGCGCGCGATCAGGAGGTGAAAAACGCGAGCAGCTCGGGGCTGGGTCGCGCGATGACGTGGGCGCTGATCAGCGTGCCGACACGCTGGCACGCCGCCTTGCCGGCTTCGACGGCGGCCTTGACGGAGCCGACGTCGCCCCTGACCACGGTGGTGACGAGGGCGCCGCCGATGGCGATTTGTTTGATGAGGGCGACGTTCGCCGCCTTGACCATGGCATCGCTGGCCTCGACGAGGCCCACGTAACCCTTGGTTTCGATCAGTCCGATGGCTTCATTCATAGTTTTTTGGGAGTGAGGGAGGGAAGGGGAGGAGAATGATGAATGATGAATGCAGAATGTCGGAAACGGCGGCGCGGGCGCGCTGTATTCAATTCTTCATTCATCATCCTGCACTAGCTGCGAGCTGCGGCGCGGCTGCGCTGCAGCTCGCAGCGGACGGCTTGCGCGAGATGGCAGGCGTTGGCTTCGTCGGTGTCGATGTGCACCTCGAGTTTGAACGATGGATCGACGCGCACGAGAAGGTCGTCGAGCCGCGTGGTGCATTTCTCGCTCTCGACCACGAGCGTCATCATCTCGCCGCCCTTCACGCCGTAGAAGGCGGCGTCCGACGGGCTCATGTGCACGTGGCGCGCGGCGCGGATGATGCCTTCCTTCAACTCGACCACGCCCTTTGGGCCGATGACGACGCCGCCGGTCGTGCCGGCGATGTTGCCCGATGCGCGCACGGGGATGTCGAGGCCGAGGAAGACGGCGTCGGAAAACGACAGCTCGATCTGTGTGAGGTCGCGACAGGGCCCGAGGATGCGCAGGTTCGGGATGATGCGATCGCGCGGGCCGACGAGCGTCACCGTGGCGGTGGAGGCGAACTGTCCCTCCTGGTAGAGCCACTTGTGAACCTTCAGCTCGTAACCCTTCCCGAAGAGAATCTCCATGTTCCCGGGCGAGACGTGCATGTGCCGGGCCGAGCTGTTCACCACCAGGATCGGAGTCTGCGCCGGAGGCGTTTTCCCGAGCTGGCCGAAGACGGCGTGCCGGACAAGGGACTCAACGAGGTTTCGGTTCGGGGTGACCATCGGATTTATGATCGACTTCGATCATATACGGGAAAAGCGAAGTCAACCTTAAACCCGGCGGCAGAAGTCGAAAATCAAAGGTCAAAGGTCGAAAGTCGAAACACGCGGCGAACATGGGAGCGCCTCGCCCTCGCAGGCGGACCTTCGACTTTAAGACTTTTGACCTTCGACGCTATTGCTGCGGCGGCTGTTCGTTCAGGACGAGCCAGTAGAAGCCGAGTTCGCGGACGGCTTCGGCGAAGGCGTGGAAGTCGACCGGCTTGCGGATGTAGCTGTTGGCGCCGAGATCGTAGCCGGCGGCGAGATCCTGTTGCTCTTTGGACGAGGTCAGGATCACCACCGGCAGCCGGCGCGTGCGCGGATCGGCGCGCATGCGCTGGAGCACTTCGATGCCGTCGAGCTTGGGAAGCTTGAGATCGAGCAGCGTGAGGGCGGGCGGATTGCTCGTGTCGCGCCCGGCGAACTCGCCTTCGCCGAAGAGAAAATCGAGCGCGGCCTGGCCGTCGTTGACGACGAAGAGTTCGTTCGCGATGCGGTTGCGCGCAAACGCGCGCCGGGTCAGCTCGACATCGCTGAGGTTGTCCTCGACGAGGAGAATGATGCGATCCTGGGGTGTCATGGAGGTGGTGGCGCGCTGCCGTGCGGGACTACGGGAGTGAGGGGAGTTGAAAATAAAAGGTCGTCTCTTCTCCGGGGATGGACTCGGCCCAGATCCGGCCTCCGTGACGTTGGACGATCCGCTGCACCGTGGCGAGCCCGATGCCCGTGCCGGGATAATCGATTTCCGTGTGCAGGCGCTGGAAAACGCCGAAGAGTTTCGCGGCGTGGCGTTGCTCGAAGCCGGCGCCGTTGTCGCGCACGAAAAAGGCCGGGCCCGAGGGCGTCCGGGCCTGGCCGAAGGAGGCGCGCGGTTGCGCGGCCTTCGCGCTGAACTTCCAGGCGTTGTCGAGGAGGTTGAAGAGCGCGATCTCGAGCAGCCTGGCGTCGCCGCGACAGCGCAGGTCGGGCGCGCAGGCGAAGTCCACGCGGATTTCCGGATGGGCTTCCCGCACCCGTTGCGCGGTGTCCTCGACGAGCGCGGTGAGATCGATCCCGGCCGGGCGCAATTCGGCGCGGGTGGTGCGCGAGAGGTTGAGCAGGTTGTCGATCAACAGGCCGAGGCGCTGGCTCTCGGCGCGGACGCGGTCGAGGTAGGCGAGGGCGGTGGCGTCGAGCGTGGACCCGTAATCCTCCTTGATCGCGAGGCTCCAGCCGTCGATCCCGCGCAGCGGCGCGCGCAGGTCGTGGGAGACGGAATAGGCGAACGACTCGAGTTCGCGGTTCGCGGCCTGGAGTTCGGCGGTACGATCCGCGACCCGGGTTTCGAGTTCCTCGTTGAGCCGGCGAATGCGATCTTCGGTGGCGCGCAGCGCGGTCGCCTTCCGGATGCGCCGGTTCACCTCCTCGACGAGCTTTTCGTTGCTCTCGCGCAACTCTTGCGTGCGCCCCGCGACGACGCGCTCGAGCTGGCGTTTGTCGCGCTGGAGCGCGGCTTCGCGCCAGCGGACATAGGCCCAGATGCCGCCGCCGAGCGCGAGCGCCGCGAAGGCGTAGAACCACCAGGTCTGGTGGACATGCGGCGGCAGCCGGAACGCCACCGCGGCGCCCTGCGTGTTCCAGACCTGGTCGGCGTTGGCGGCGATGACTTCGAAACGGTAGTTTCCCGGCCGAAGTCCGCCGTAGTGGGCCACGCGCTTGTGCCTGGCGTCGACCCAGTTTCGCTCGAGCGGCCTGAGCCGGTATTTGAACACGTTCTGAGCGGCGTGGCTCAGGCCGAGCGCGGAAAAATGGATCTCGATCTCCCCGCGCCCGGGCCGGAGCCCGGCGAGGTCGCCGGGCTGATGAGCCACCTTGTCGATGACGACCTCGTCGATCACGACGGAGGGCGGGCGCGTGTTCTTGCGGATGCGCGCCGGGTCGAAGACCGCGACGCCCTTGCTTGTCGCGAAATAAAGGCGTCCATCGCGCGCGACGGTGGCGCCCTGGCCCGTGAACACGTTGGGCGCGACACTGCGCATGCCGTCGATTTCACGATAGAAATCGAACTCGATGCCGGCTTTCCGCCCCTGCGCCACGGCGTCGAATTCCGCCATCGGCGCCCGCGCGATGCCGTTGCGGAAGTTGACCCACAACTCGCCATTGTGCGCGAGGCCGGAGTAGGTGAGCCGGCCGACCCACGCGGGAAGGATGAAGGTCTGCGTCCCGCCTTCGCGCAGCCGCTGGATCGTCATCTCGTCGCGCAGGATCCAGAGGTCGCCGCTTGCGTCCTCGATCAGCGCGATGGCGTCGCCCGGTTCCCTGCCGGACGCATGCTTTTCCAGCCAGCGGCCCGTTCCGGGATCGAAGCAACCGACGCCTTCCGGCCAGGTCACCCACAGGCGATCGCGAGAATCGATGAGCAGCGCGCCGGTCTGCGCGACATCGGGCAGTTTCACGGCTTCGAAAGTCGATCCGTCGCCGCGCGCGAGGCCGTGGTTGTAGGTGGAAATCCAGACCGTGCCGCGATCGTCCACTTTCATGTCGCGGATGCGCGGCCGAAGGATCGGGAGCGTGTCGAAGTGGGTGAACACGCCGTCCTTCAAGCGGCCGACGCCCTGGTCGTAGTAGCCGATCCACAACGCGCCGTCGGATCCCTCGGCGAGATTCCAGACGGCCTCGCTGGCAAGGCCGTCGTCCACGCGAAAGACGCGCTCGACCACGCCCGCGGGCGAGAGCCGCGTGAGGCCGCCGCCCCAGACGCCGAGCCAGGTGCCGCCGTCGCGCGCGGTCAGCGCCGAGACGACAGAGCGCGCCTCGAGCCCGTCGTCGCGGGTGATGGCGCTGGCCTTGACGTCGCCCAACTGCACGAGGCCCGAGTCGTTGCCGCCCCAGAGGTTGCCCTCGCGGTCCTCGAGCAGGCAAAGAAAGTGCGCGATCGAATCCACGCCCGGTTTCTCGACCACGCGCGCCCGTCCGTCGTGCACGCGGATCAGTTCGCCGCGGGTGCCGATCCAGAAGTTGCCGTCGGCATCGAAGAGAAGGCTGCGGGCCGACCGGATGGGCTGGCCATCGATCGCGGCCACCTGGGTCGCGCGGCCGTCGGCGAATCGAAACAATCCGGCCTCCGAGGCGAGCCACCAACTGCCGTCCGGATCGCGGACCGCCGTGTAGAGTTGTTGAAGCGGGCCGCCTTCGGGAGCGTCGATCCGGCGCGCCCCGGTTCCGTCGATCGACCACGAGGGCTGGGCCGCGATCAATCGCTCGCCGTCGCCGCCGCGCGCGACGCGCTGGAGCTGCTTGAACGCCACTCCCGCCGGGAGCGGCGTTTCCTCGACCCGGCCCGCGCGAAAAACGAAGAGGCGGTCGCTCGTGCCGAAGCGCATGGCGTCTCCGTCGCGCTCGACCCAGCGGACGGCGGCGCTCTCGAACTGCCGCAACTCCGCGGGCCGCGACCAGCGTCCCTTGTGATGCCGGACGATGCCGCGCGCCGTCCCGATCCAGAGCCGCCCTTCGGCGTCCTCGGCGAGGCTGAAGACCTCGTCGTCGATCAGCTCCGGCACATCGGCCTTGGTGTAGGCGGTGAACTCCAGGCCGTCGAACCGCGCCAGGCCGCTGCGTGTGCCCAGCCAGAGAAAGCCGTCGGAGGTCTGAAAGAGGACGCGCACGGAGGTGTAGGGGATGCCGTCGCTCACATTCCATTCGGCGAACTGATAGCGCTCCGGCGGCCTCCGCGGATCGAGCGCGAAGGCCTGCGCGATGAAAGCGAGGGCGAGCGCCAGCGCCACGCCGCCGCGCCCCGGGCGCGCGCGGGCATCCGGCCTCCGCGGGTGGAATCGATCGATGGGAAAATCAGTCACCGGAATTTGTGAGGCGCCGCCACCATGAAGAGGGGACCGCGCGAGTGAACGCGGGCTCCGGGCGCGGTCAAGCGGGCATGGAAGGAGCGGCGGCGGGAACGCGCGTGGTTGGAGCGATGGCTGTGGCGCGGGAGAAACCTCTGCCGGGTTCGGGGAGCGGGCCTGGTTGGTTTTTTTCGCGCTCGGGGTTTGCCACGTTTCCGCGATCGTGTCCGAGTGGCGCGCCTCCCTCCTCTCTCGCGTTTTCACCACGATGAGCGAACCGATTGTCTACCCCGAGCCGCCGGCGGATTTGCGCAGCCGCAAGCCGTGGCATCATCTCAAATACTTCGGCGCCGGCGCGATCATGGCGTCCGTCACCATCGGCTCGGGCGAGACGCTCTTCGCGTCGCGCGAAGGCGCCATGTTCGGCTACACGCTGCTCTGGTGCTTCGTCGCCGGGGCCGTCCTCAAGGGCGTTCAGGTGTATTCAGCGATGCGATACATGACGCTCACCGGCGAGCATCCGATGACGCATTGGGGGCGCCTGCCGGGGCCGCGCAACTGGGCGCCGATTCTCATGGGCGTGCTCAGTGTCGTTTGTTTTCCGTTCTGGTTGTCGGGCCTGCCGCTGCTGCTGGGAAAGACGATCAACTGGGCCTTTGGCGTGACCGGCCCGGAGGCGGAGCTGCTCTTCAACGCGCGCGTCTGGGGCTCGATCACGATCGTCGTGGTCGTGACCGCGACCTGGCTGCAAAGCTACGGCCTGCTCGAGAAGATCCAGACCGCCGTCGTCTTCATCCTGCTGGGCAGCATGCTCGTCGCCGTCGTCGCCGCGCAGCCCGATCTGCCGGCGGTTTTGCTGGGCGCGTTCGTTCCGGTCGTGCCATCGGATTACGAGCCGTGGGTGAAGGAAACCTACGCGTCGATCGCGCGACGGCCGCCGTGGGTCGAGATCGTCGCGGCGCTCGGCGCGATCGGCGGCGGCACGTATGATTATCTTGGATACGTCGGCATGCTGCGCGAGAAGACCTGGGGCGCGCTCGGCCTGCATCGCGGGCGCGGGCTCGCGGAGCTGCCCGATGTCGATGCCGCGCCCGCGATCGATTCCTCGCCGGAAAACCTGCGCCGCGCCCGCATGTGGCTGCGCGCTCCGAAGATCGACGCGGGGGCGAGCTTCGGCGCGGTCGCGCTCTTCACCGCGTGCTTCGTCATTCTCGGCGCGGTCATCCTGCACCCGCAGCGCCTCGTGCCGGCGGACAATGCGTTGCTGACGCACCAGGCGCAGTTTCTGACCAACATTCATCCGTGGCTGCGGTGGGTGTATATCGTCGGCATCTTCTTCGCCATCGGCGGCACGGTTTACGGCGCCTATGAAGTGTATATACGCACGGCCTTCGAATGCGCCCGGCCGGTGAGCGCGCGCCTGCGGCGGGTGTCGCACCGGAAGTTTCGCGCGGTCATCCTGCTTTATTGCGCGGTGGGCGGGCTGACGCTGCTCTGGACTTTCGAGGATCCGGTCGCGCTCGTCACGCCCGCGTCGATCGTCGGCGGTGTCTTCACCTGCGGGCTGTGGTGTTTCGCGATGCTCTGGACCGACCGCCGGTTCCTGCCGAAGGCGCTGCAAATGCGCGCCGGCCTCACCACGCTCCTCGCCATCTCGGGCGTCTTCCTCACCGCGATGGGCGCGAAGGCGATCTGGGATTTTTTGAGTGGCTGAGTTTTAAGAGCGCAAGGTGGAAACGCGCACTTCAGGCTTACGCTCTTGAGCCTTGCGCTCTTACGCTCTCCCCCTCGTGCCCTACCTTGAATACAGTCTCGGCGCGCTCGGCGCCTGTTTGTGCGCGTGGGTGTTGGTCGCCCTCTGGATCCGCGTGTCGGTGCGCGCGCGGATCGTCGATGTGCCGAATGCGCGCAGCTCGCATGCGAAGGCGACTCCGCGCGGCGGCGGCGTCGGCATCGTGGCCACGATCGTGCTCGGGGTGGGCGCGGCCCTGGCGTGCGGACGCGCCGGCGATCTCGAGGGCGCGCTTTGGGCCGGAGGACTGGCGGTGTTCATCGCCGTCGTCAGCTTCATCGACGACGTGCGCTCGCTGCCTTCGCTCCTCCGGCTGGTGTTGCAACTGGGCGCCGCCGCGCTGGCGGTGTGGAAGCTCGGCGCGTTTCCCGCGCTGACGCTTCCGTTTCTCGATCCTCTCATCCTGCCGCGAGGGCTCATGGCGGTCGTGACCGTGATCTGGATCGTGGGCCTCACGAACGTCTATAATTTCATGGACGGCATCGACGGCATCGCGGGCGGCCAGGGTTTCGTGGCCGGCCTGGCCTGGGCGTGGTTTGGCGCCATGGCCGGCGCGCCGCTTGTGGCCTGGACGGGCCTGATGATCGCGGCGGCGTGCCTCGGCTTTCTGTTGCACAACTGGTCGCCGGCGAAGGTGTTCATGGGCGACGTCGGGAGCGCGTTTCTCGGCTTCACCTTTGCCGTGCTGCCGCTCCTCGCGCTTCACGGGCAGGCGCGACTCGCGGGCTGGTCGCCGCTTTTCATCGGCGCGGTTCCCCTCTTCGCGGCGCTGGTCGTCTGGCCTTTCATCGGCGACGGGTCGTTCACCTTCGCGCGGCGGCTGAGGCACGGGGAAAACGTGCTCGCCGCGCACCGCAGCCATCTTTACCAGCGGCTGACCATCGCCGGCTGGCCGCACGCGATCGTCAGCCGGTTCTATATCTGGTGGGCCGCCGGCTGCGCGCTGTGTGGAGTCGTGTATTTGAAAACCGGACACGGCGAACGGCTCGTCGCGCTCGCCGGCTGCGCGTTGTCCGTCATCGCCGTTTACCGCATCGTGAAGCGGGCGGAGGCGGTGGGGAAGAGAAGCGAATAGCGAGTGGCGAGGAGGAAATCGCATGCCGGGACAGAGACGCGCCCCCGGGCTCGCGCGGGCCGCGGCAGCTTGCACGGGACCGGCCGCCTGGCATTGCAGCCTGCGCGGACGAGGCGCGGCCCCGGCCCGGTCGCGACAGGCATGTCCGCCTTGTGGCGCGCGCATCCGGCGGCGCTGGCACGCGAATCGCCATGAGCGGTGGCGCCGGCCCGCCGTGTTCGCGGCTCCATGGTGGAAATCTGGATACGGCCGGGCATTCGGTTGCGAGGGAAGAGATTTTTCGATGTTCAAGAAACACAAGCGCGAGTTGAGGCAGTTCTCCCGGAAGCCTGTCGGGCATCGCTTCGAGGAGAGTCACATGGCCCGCCGGAAGGCGCGCGGCGGCCGCCCGCTCAACTGGAAGAAGGCGCTCTGGATGGCGCTCGGCATCGTCCTCGTGATGATCGGCGCGTTCCTGTCCGTCGCGCCGGGGCCGGGGATCGTTTTCTTTCTGCCCGGCGCGCTCCTGCTCGCGCGCGAATCGCTGTGGATCGCGCGTTTGATGGACGGGCTCGACCGGCTTGCGCACCCGCTCGTGGAGTGGGCGGGGCAACGCTGGGAAAGTCTTTCCCCGCGCACCCGCAGAGTCGCGAGCGTGGCGGTCGCCTGCCTTTCCCTCGCGAGCGTGGCTGCCGGCATCTATGTTGCGATGTCGTGAAGCGGGATTGTGGCCATGGAAGCGAAGGCGAAGCGCGGCCGCGGAAATGTCCGTTTCCCGCCGCTTCCGCTTGTCGAGCGCGTTTCATCGGCTTGTGTGTTCGCACCCGATCATGAGCGCGCCCGCTTTTGCCCTTCGCTGTCTTGTTGTCGCGATGCTGACGCATCCGTGCGCGGCGCGCGCCGCGCACGGCGGCGAGGCTCCGCCGATCCGGCTCAACACCGTCGGCTACCTTCCCGACGCGAGAAAGCAGGCCTCGGTCAGCGGCGCGTTCGAGACATTCACGGTTGTCCGGATCGAGGACGGCGGCGTCGCGTTTTCCGGAAGCGCGCAGGGGCCGGTCCACAACGCGGACACCGGCGAGGATCTCCATGTGGCGGACTTCAGCGCGCTGGACGCGCGCGGTGATTACCGGCTCGAGATCGATGGCCTCGGCTCATCCGCGCCATTCCGGATCGCGGGCGATGTCTTTCGGGATGCCTTCCGGCTCGCAACCCGCGCGATGTATTTGTGGCGGTGCGGAACGGCCGTGCGGGGGGAGCACGGCGGCGATGTTTTCAGTTTCGAGGCGTGTCATCTCGAGGACGCGTGGACCGAATTCATCGACGGCGAGCACGCGCGGCGCGACGCCACCGGCGGCTGGCACGACGCCGGCGACTATAACAAGTATGTGACCAACGCCGGCGTGACGGTCGGCGTGATGCTCCGCGCGTGGGAGGATTTTGGCGACCGGATCGCGGCGATCGATCTCGGCATCCCGGAGTCGGGCGGCGCGATTCCGGACTTTCTCGCGGAGATCAAATGGAAGACCGACTGGCTGCTGAAGATGCAGGCGGAGGACGGCCGGGTGTTTCACAAGGTGAGCACGATCGACTTCGGCGGCTTCATCATGCCGGACGAGGAAAAGACGCCGCGCTATATCGTGCCGTGGGGCAGCGGGGCGACGGCGGATTTCGTCGCGATGCTGGCGGCGATGGCGCGCGCGATCGAGCCTTACGACGCGCCTTATGCCGCGCGCTGTCTCGAGGCCGCGCGGAAGAGCCACGCGTTTCTGCGCGCGCATCCGGACGATCACGCGCCGCGACAGGAGGATTTCAAGACGGGCGGCTACGCCAGCCCGGATGACGACGAGCGGCTTTGGGCAGCGGTGGAGATGTGGGCGACGACGGGCGACGTCGAAGCGCTCGCCGACGCGGAGGCGCGCATCCGCGCGGTCGGAGGCGAGGTGGAATTCACCTTCGATTGGGCGGCCGTGCGCAACCTCGGGTTGTTCACCTACGCGCTCTCCACGCGCGAGGGGCGGGATCCGGCGCTGTCGGGACAGGTGCGCGAAAGCCTTTTGCGAACGGCGGATTCGATCGTGGCGGCCGCGAAAGCCCATGGCTACGCGCGCCCGCTCGGGGAGCGTTACAGTTGGGGCGGAAACGGCGGCGTCGCGCGCCAGGCGGTGACGCTGCGCGCGGCGCATCGCGTGTCTCCGAATCCTGAATATATCGCGGCCGCGCGCGACGCGATCGACCATCTCCTCGGCCGGAACGTCCATGGCCGGTCCTACGTCACCGGCCTCGGCGATCATCCGCCGCTCCATCCGCACGATCGCCGCTCGGGTGGCGACAAGGTCGAGGCGCCATGGCCCGGTTACCTCGTCGGCGGCCCGAATCCGGGCGCGCGGGACTGGTTCGACGTGGAGGGGGATTATCGCACGAACGAGATCGCGATCAACTGGAACGCCGCGCTCATCTACGCGCTCGCGGCGGAACTGCCCGGCGGGGCCGAAGAGTAGGAGCGGCTTCAGCCGCGATGCGAAAGCGTTGCGTGGACGAATCGCGGCTGAAGCCGCTCCTACATTGGGGCTCACAAATTATTCAATGCATCATTCCTTCCGCCCGAAAGGC
>CAZFCY010000035.1:0-32675 GCA_964517665.1 uncultured Opitutaceae bacterium
CGCCGCGAGCGCAGCCCCTGGCGGACCTGAATTCGGCGCGGGCTGGAAAACGGGAAGAGGATGGCCGCGCGCGTCGCGGGCCACACGTCCGCCGATGTTCGATGGGCGCAAAAAAGGCAGGCCGGGAAAAACCTCGAACCTGCCCGATGCGTGGGAGAGACGCGACTTCGCTCAGACGTCCGGCTTCGTCTTGCGAAGGCCGCTGACGCGATCGCCGGACTTCCACTGGCCGCGCTTCTTGAGGAGGTCGACACGCTCGAAGCGTTTGAGGACGTTGCGCTTGATCTGCGAAGAGCTGGCGGATTTGAAGCTGTTGTGCTGCGACATGTTGAAAGGGTCTCGTCAGTGGAAGTGCGTAAAAGTTGATCTAGGTAGAGTTCTCGATCACCCAGTTCAAGTATTTTTCCGAGCCCGCCGCCGCCGCGCAGCAGATCCATTGCGGAACCTCGTAGGGATGGTTCGCTTCCAGAAAGTCTTGCACCTCCGCCTCGCGTTGCGCGGCGAACTTCAAGGTCAGCCGAAACTCACGCGCCTCCTCGACCTTCCCGGCCCAGCGATAGACCGATGTCATGCCCGCGCTGATCTGCGCGCAGGCGACCAGCCCGCTTTCGACCAACCCGCGCGCCAGCCTTCGCGCATCCTCCTCCGCCTCCACCGTCGTCCAACCAACCATAATCCCCGTCGCCCTCATGATTTGGAATCCATTTTCCTGTAACGTACGCGACAGGATTCTGGCTTTTCAAGTTCACACTTGACCCTGCGTGTTGCGGAACTCATACGGCTCCGTTTCTCGGTACAACTGGAGGCAAGGCTTTGAGAGACGAATACTTAAGAGAGGCGAAGAAGATCATCAGCGACCCGAACGTGCTCATCAATGTGGTGTCACGACGGGTCAAGCAACTCCGCCGCGGCCACCGTCCCCTGGTCGAGTCGCTGGAAAAGCTCAACCCCGAGGACATCGCGCTGCGCGAGGTCATCGAAGGCAAGATCAGTTACGAGCTGTCGCTGGAGAGCTGAGTCTCCGGCGCCCTGGTTTTCCGGCCGGGAAGCGGCCCGCGTCGTTTCCCGGCCGTTTGCTTTTCAGACGCCGCGCCGACAGCATGGCCGACACCCTTTTCCCGACGACGCGTGGCGGCAAAAAAGACAGGCAGACAGTATCTCCCGGACCTTCGAAACGCAAAGGCCGGGCGTGATTTCGAACTCGGAGAGCGATTCGAGGCGGGCATCGTGCTGACCGGCACCGAGGTGAAATCGATTCGCGCGGGCAAGGCGCAACTCGCGGACGCTTTCGGCCGGATCGAGAAAGGGGAGGCGTTTCTTCACAATCTGCACATCGCGGAGTACGCCTTCGGAAGCATCAACAACCACCTCCCGAAACGCCCGCGCAAGCTCCTCCTCAAGGCTCGCGAGATCCGCAAGATCCATCATGAACTCGAGGCGGGCGGCAAGGCGCTCGTGCCTGTCCGCGTCTATTTCAAGGGCGCGCTGGTGAAGGTCGAACTCGCCCTCGGCGCCGGCAAAAAGCAGTTCGACAAGCGGCAGGATCTGAAGAAGCGCGCCGAGATGCGCGAGGTCGAGCGCGCCCTCAACGCCCGGCGACATTAGCGAAGGCGCGAGGAGCGAGCGGAAGAGAGTGGCGGGGCCATCGGGCGCTCGGGCCCGCCCGTCTTTGCTTCAACTGCTCAAGCCACGGTCGCGTGTTCGCGGATGAGGAAGGCGATGTCCCGCCACGACACGGGCTTGAACAGCACGCCGATCAGGTTTTCCGAGCGCTGGGTCTCGATCATGCCCGTCTCGAGGTGATTTCCCGTCACGAGCACGCACGGCACGTTTGGCCGGAGGCGCGCGACCTCGCGAAGAAACTCGAAGCCGTTCATGTCCGGCATCGCGAGATCGGAGACCACGAAGAGCGGATCCGCCATCTCGAGCGCCGCGATCGCGGCGCGCGGATGATTGAAGACGCGCACGCGATGGCCGAGGCCCGATTCGAGCAGGGTCGACATCAGGTCGGTGAACGCGACTTCGTCGTCCACAAGAAATATCTCGCGTGAATTCGACATGCGGCGGGCTGGAGGAATTACCTCATCCATCGACACCCTCGCGGCGCGATTCAACGCGCGGGCGTGAAAAGCTGTCGATCGACGCCCCTCGAGCGCGCATGCTCGCGCGCGATGATCCATGTCGTGCTCTTCCAGCCCCAGATCCCGCCCAACACGGGAAACATCGGCCGGCTGTGCGCGGTCACGGGCTGTCCGCTGCATCTGATCCACCCGCTCGGGTTCGAGATCACGGATCGTCACCTGCGGCGCAGCGGCATGGATTACTGGCATCGGCTCGACGTGCGGCATCATGCGGACTGGCCCGCGTTTCGACGGGCGCCGGACGGCCCGCGCCGCCTCTGGCTTCTGACCACGCGCGGCGGCCGCAACCTCTGGGACGTCGCCTTCGAGGCGGGCGACGCGCTGATCTTCGGCAACGAAGGCGAAGGCGCGCCGGACTGGCTTCACGACGAGGTCGGCGCGGGCTTGCGCGTCCGGATTCCGCACTTCCGCCCCGGTTTTCGATCCTTGAACCTCTCGACCGCCGTCGGTGTCGCGGTTTACGAGGCGCATCGCCAGCTTGCCTCGCGCGGGCTCGCGCGTCCGGCTGAAGCGCGCGCGCCCGATCCGATGCCCGAACCCCAACCCCCGTGTAGTTGAAAAGCAAATACGCCAGAAAGGGCCCGGCCACGCAGGATCTTCGCATCCGCGGCGCGCGGCCGCTCCTCGCGCCCGGCGAGCTGCAGGACGAGCTTCCGATCACCCCGGCCCTCGCCGGGCTGGTCTCGCGGGCGCGCCGGGACATCGCGGCGATCATCGCGCGGCGCGACGACCGGCTGCTCGTCGTCGTCGGGCCATGCTCGATTCACGATCCCGCCGCCGCCCTCGAGTACGCGCGGCTGCTGCGTGACTTCGCCCGCCGCCACACGCGCGACCTCGCGATCGTCATGCGCGTCTATTTCGAGAAACCGCGCACGGTCATGGGCTGGAAGGGATTGATCAATGATCCCGGTCTGGACGGCAGTTTTCGCATCAACGACGGCCTGCGGCTCGCCCGCAAACTCCTGCTCGACATCGCCGCGATCGGCCTGCCGGCCGCCAACGAGTTTCTCGACGCCACGATCGGCCAGTACTTCGCCGATCTCGTTTCGTGGGGTTGCATCGGCGCGCGCACCGTCGAGAGCCAGGTGCACCGCCAGCTCGCTTCCGGCCTTTCCATGCCCGTGGGTTTCAAGAACCGCACCGACGGCGACGCGCGGGTTGCGATCGAGGCGATGCAGGCGGCCGCGCATCCGCACTGCTTCACTTCGCTTGCGCGCGACGGCCGCCCCGCGGTTCTCGAAACACGGGGCAATCGCGACACGCATCTCGTGCTGCGCGGCGGCAGCGAGAGCGGGCCGAATTATTCCCCGGAGCACATCGCGCAAACCGCGAGCCTGCTTCGCGCGGCGCGACGCAAGCCGGCGATCATGGTCGATTGCAGCCACGCCAACAGCGGCCGCGATCCCGCGCGCCAGGCGTTGGTGGCCGCCGCCCTCGCGGAGCAGATCGCGGCCGGCGAACGCGCGCTCGTCGGCGCGATGCTGGAGAGCAACCTCGTCGAAGGCCGGCAGGATCTCGATCAGGCCGGGCCGCTCGCGCATGGCCGGAGCGTGACCGACGCGTGTATCGGCTGGACGGATACAGTCGAGATCCTGCGCGCGCTCGCCCGCGCGGCCCGGGCGCGGCGGAAGTCGCGCTGACAACGGCTCCAGCCGGAACGACGCGGCTGCCGGGGCGGTTTTGGGAGCGGCTCAGCGCGGGCAGGGACGCCCTCGGCCACCTGGGGCTCAGTTGTTCTCGCGGTTGACCTCGATCGCGCGCTCGTAGCACGCGAGCGCCTCTTCGAAGCGTTCCTGGCGGTTCAGGACCCCGGCCTTCAGCAGAAGCGCGCTGGTGTTGTTTCCTTCTCCGTTCAACGCCGCGTCGTATTCCCGCAACGCTTCGGCGAACTTGCCGGCTCGTTCGAAGATCCGGCCGCGCGCGAGGTGGACCTCGGCTCCGGTCGCGCCGGCTTCGAGCGCCTGGTCGAGGACGGCCAATGCCTGGTCGTGCTTGCCGAGGTTGAGAAGCGCCTCCGCTTTGTGCACGAGGATGCCGGCGACCGGAATCACGCGCTCACGACGCGGAGGAGGCGGCTCGTCGATCACGTCCTCCTCGATGGAAACGGGCGCGAGTTCGGACGGCTCCGGTCCGCTGCGCACGCCGCTGAGGTGTTCCATCTCGGCGAGCCGGGCTTCGAGGCTGCTCATCTTCGATTGGAACCGCTGCCCGGAGGCGCGCACGCGCTCCATCCCGGGAATGTCGGCCTCGCTCTCGTGAAGAACCATCGGCGATCGCGTGGGCGGCAACACCGGCGACGGCAATCCAGGCTGGATCGAGCGCATGAGCCGGTAGTTCAGGAAGCCGGCGGCCACGAGCGCGAGGGCTCCGAGCGCGGCGATCGAGATGCCGAAGATCGTGATCAACCGGTTGGTGTCGCGATAGACGGCGGCTTCGCGATCGCTCTGCGCGATCATCACGCGTTCCATCGCGGACATCCGGGCCGAGAGTTCGGAGTTGGCCTGCAGGAGCGGCGAAAAATCAGGCGTGATGATGATTGGCGCCGGCTGGGGCGGCGGCGCGGGAGGAACGGCGGCCGGAGCCGCCGCGGGAAGGGGAGCGGAGGCGGCGGGCGCGGGCTGTTTCGCCTCCCCGGCAGCGGGGATCGTCTCCGATTCGATTTCCGGAACGACCGCCGTCGCGTCCGGCGCGGGTTCGGAGGGCGTTCCCTCGAGCGGCTCCGCCGGCTCGGCGCCGTTCAATGCGAGCGCGCAAACGCAGATCATCCACGCCGGGGTGAGGGAACGAAAAAAGGGCATCGTCGAAAAGCGCCTCCGCTTCGCGCAACGTAGCGCCCCGCGCGGGCCGAACAAGGGAAAATCCGCCAGCGGCCGGTCGATGCAAGTTCTCCCGATGCCGCGCGCGCGGGACATCGGGAGAACGACGAGTCCGGCGGCGGTTTACGCGTACTCGTTGAGAATCCTGCCCGTCTTCGTCTCGGCAGCCATCTCCGCCTCGACAGGAACGGCTGCGGCGGCGCTCGGGCCTTGCAGGATTTGCACCCCTGCCTCGGAAGTCACGGACTGGCCTGAATCGCGGAGGACGGTAAGATCCCAACGGCCCGTGACGACTGGCAGTTCAAACCATTCGACGGGGACCGGAAAAAACGGTGACTGGGATACCTGCTCCATGACTTCCCGTGGCTTCGTCGGCGGGATTGCGGGATTTAGCACGCCGCCGCCAGGCGCCTGTAAAATGAGGAAACAACCCGGTGGACACCGTGAGGTGTTCTTGTGAAATGGCCGCGGGCGCGCAGGATGCGCGGGATGAATTCCGCGCCGAAGACCGATCTTCCGCACGACATGCGGGCTGTGGAGATCACCATGCCCGGCGGACCGGAAGTGTTGCGACTGACCTCGCGTCCGCTGCCCGCGGTGAAGGCGGGCGAGGTGCTGATCCGCGTCGCCGCCGCCGGGGTGAACCGGCCGGATGTTCTGCAGCGTGAGGGGAAATACCCACCGCCGCGGGGAGCGTCGGACCTGCCGGGCCTCGAGGTCGCGGGCGAGGTTGTGGCGATGGGAGAAGCGGCGACCGACTCCGCGTTGCAGATCGGCGCGCGGGTGTGCGCGCTGCTCGCGGGCGGCGGATATGCCGAGTACGTGGCGGCGCCGCGGGAACAGGTTTTGCCCGTCCCCGCGGGGATGGATTGGCTGGAAGCGGCCGCGATTCCCGAGACGTATTTCACAGTCTGGACGAATGTCTTCGATCGCGGCGCATTGGTGGAGGGGGAAACTTTTCTCGTCCACGGCGGCACAAGCGGCATCGGCTCCACCGCGATCCAACTGGCCCGGGCGCGGGGCGCGCGGGTCTTTGCGACCGCGGGTTCGGACGAGAAGTGCCGCGCCTGCGTCGCACTCGGCGCCGCGCGGGCGATCAATTACCGGACGGAGGACTTCGCGTCCGTTCTGAAAGAGGCGACGGACGAAGGCGTGGACGTCATCCTCGACATGGTCGGTGGATCGTATCTCGAGAAAAACATCCAGTCGCTGCGCCCCGGCGGACGCCTGGTGTTGATCGCGTTTCTCGGCGGAGCAAAGGCCACGGTGAACCTCGCTCCGGTCATGATGAAACGGCTGACCATCACCGGCTCCACCTTGCGGGCGCGCTCACCGGCGGAGAAGGGAGCGATCGCCGCGGCGCTCCGGCGCGAGGTGTGGCCGTTGCTGGAATCGCGGCGCGCGTGTCCGGTGATTCATGCGGAGTTCCCCCTGGAGCGCGCCGCCGATGCGCACCGAGCGCTCGATGCCGGAGATCACATCGGCAAGATCGTGCTCCGCGTGCGGGAGTAGCGAGGAGTGACTGGCGAGCAGCGAAAATGCAGAACGCGCTGCTGATGCTCGCAGTGGTCCGCAGGCCCGCGCCTCACTTTTTTCTGCTCGCCGCTTCTCTCAGGCGGAGTGCTTTTCGAGCCGGTTTTTCAAGTCGGCCTTGCTGACGAGGCCGACGATCTGCTCGACCATCTTGCCGTCCTTGAAGACGAGCATGGTCGGGATGGCGCGGATGCTGTACTGAGCGGCCAGCTCCGAATTGTCGTCCACATCGACCTTGCAGATCTTGACCCTGCCATCGAGTTCGCCGGCCAGCTCTTCGAGGACGGGCGCGATCTGCTTGCACGGCCCGCACCACGGCGCCCAGAAATCGACCAGCACGGGCGTCGAAGCCGCAGTGATGATGGGTTGGAAATTCGAGGTGGTGAGATTTTCGATATTCGAGGCCATGGTCAGAGTTTGGTCATGATGAGCACGAGGAAGATCGCCGCAACCACCGCCGACAGCAAATTGAGAACGAGGAAAAACGAGGCTCCGCGTTCGGGCAGGGCGGCGGCGCGCGGCAGGGTCAGGCTCGCGCCCAGCGGCGCAGGCTCGCCCGCCATGGTCGCCAGTTTCACGCGTGGGCTGGCGAGAGGAACCGGCGACGAGCTGCTGCGAAAATAAGGCTGCGCGCCGGGCGGCAGGGCGGGGCGCTGGCGATGCTGTCCGGATGACGAGGGGTTCTGATCCTGTGCGGCCATGGTGTCGCGAGGGAGGCTTGGAATGACGCGGCCGGCCGCCGTCAGGCTTCGGGCGCGGCCTTCTGCACGATTTCCGCCAGCTCCTGCGGCTCGACGCTGTGGATGGATTTGCCGCGGTTCTTGAGTTCCTCGACGGTCTTGATCGCGGTTTCAGTCATCCGCTCGTGCGTGTCCGCCGAGCCGCCGACAATCGAGAAATCGTCGGCGCGGGTCAGGCGCTTGTGCCCATCGTCGTTGTCGAGGCCCAGGCCGAGAAGATGAGCCCTGCGTTCCGGTGGATTTTTCACTGCGCGAAAGCTGTTTCAGACCGTCGGGGATTCAAGTTGTTTTTCCTCCCACGCGGCGCAGTGGATTTCGTCGAAAGCCGAGTCCTGGCGGATGCGAAGCTTTTTCAGGCGGGTCAGCTCGAGCACGGCGAGGAACGTCACGATGAGCGTGCGCAACGAGATTTTTCCCGGGAAGAGCGTGCTGAAACCGAACTCCTTCTCGCGTTCGATCCGCTCGAGGATGCGTTCCATCTGGTCGACGATCGTGACATGCTCGTCGTTGATCTCGCCCACCACGATCTGCTCGGCGAGCCGGCGCAGCACGGTGTTGAAAATGCCCCAGACCGCGATCTTGTCGGAGTTCGTCAGCGGCCGGTCTTCGGCCGGCGCGGCCCAGCCCGCCAGCGTGTCGCGCGCGATGGCGTTTTGCTGGATGGCGACGAGATGGCCGAGTTCGCCCGCGGCTTCCTTGAAACGCTTGTATTGGATCAGTTGGTGCACGAGATCCCAGCGCGGATCGATCGGCTCGGCGTCCTCCTCCTCCGGCGCGACGGCCTGCTGGTCCTTGGGCAGGAGCATCCGGCTCTTAATTTCCATCAACGTCGCGGCCATGACGAAAAACTCCCCGGCGATCTCGAGCTGAAGCTCCTTCATCGTGCGCAGCACGGTCAGATACTGGCGCAGGACCGACTCGATCGGGATGTCGTAAACGTCGATCTCGCTCTTGCGGATGAGAAAAAGGAGAAGGTCGAGCGGACCTTCGAAGACCGGAAGGCGGATGCGGGGATCGGCTTCAGCTACCATGAGGTCAGGGGACAGGAATCAGGTGACAGGAATCAGGAGAAGTCGAAGGTTAAAGGTCGGCGGTCAAAGATCTGATTACCGACTCCTGACCTCTGTCCCTTGACTCCTGATCTTGCGCCACATGCAGGCGAGGAAATAGCCGTCGCTGTCGAGCGCCGAGGGCATGATCGTGACCGCGCCCGAGGGCGCGAGTTCGAGGCCGGGATTGAAGGGCGGGGCTTTCACTTCGAAGTCGCGATTCGCGCGCAGGAAGGCCGTGAGCGCGCCCTCGTTTTCGTGCCGGCTGAGCGAGCAGGTGGAGTAAATCAACCGTCCGCCGGCGGCGACGAAGGGCGCGGCGCGATCGAGCAGCCGCGCCTGTTCTTGCACGTATTTATTGATCATCGCCGGCGTCGTCTGGTGGCGCAGAAACGGATGCCGCCGCCACGTGCCCGAGGCGCTGCACGGCGCGTCCACGAGCACGCCATCGAAAACGACCAGCCCGGGCTCGGGCAGGACGGGCTCGATGACGACATTGCGAAAACCCGCGCGATTCACGCGGCGCTTGGTTTCCATCAACGCGTCGCGCCGCAGGTCGTGCGCGGTGACGCGTCCGCGAGGCCCGACCGCGGCGCTCAGTTGCAACGTTTTTCCGCCCGCGCCCGCGCAGAAATCGAGCCATCGCGAGCCCTCCCCGGGCGCGGCCATGAGCACGAGCGCCTGCGAGCCGATGTCCTGGATTTCCGCCTGGCCGGATGTGACGATCGGATGCGTTTCGAGGTCGACGTGACCATGCACCCGCACCGCGCCCGGAAGCGCGGGTTCGACCGAGGCCGGGATGTTCGCGACCGTGAGTTCGCGCACCAGCTCGGCCGCGGTGCCGCGTTGCGCGCGCAACCAGAAAGGCGGCCGGCGCATCTGCGTGAGGACCTCGCCCGGCTCGAAGAGCGGGGGGCAGTGCAGCTCGAACCACGCCGGCATGAGGGCGCGCAGGAGGAAAGTCTGGCCGGGAAACAACTCCGTGAGACGCGCCTCCATCTCCGGCCACGGCCGTTGGGAAAGCCCGCCCGGCACGCCGAGTTCTCCCTGCCACGAGGCCATTTCGGGCGCGTCCGATGCCAGGGCCGCGAGCAGATCGACCGCCGTCCGCTCGTCGTCGCGCGCGATTTGCTCGAACCAGGGCTTGAACCGCAGCCAACTGAACACCAGCTCGCGATAGATCCGGCGGTCGCGCGAGCCGAGTCCGCGGTGCGAGGCCATCGTGCGCCGCAACTCGGCCAGGAACGGCCGGCCCGGCGTGAGGCAGCGCTCCATCAGGTCGAGGAGCTGGAGCGCGGTTCGCCGCTGGTTGTCGAGAATGCGGGAGGAGGAAGGCACGTGTGGAGTTGAAGAGAATGGCTGATCCCGCAAAGAAACAAGGTGGGAGCGGCTTCAGGCGCGATCCGCAAGGAGGAGGCGCGCCTGGATCGCGGCTGAAGGCGCTCCTACATTCGAAAACGAAGCAGGTTGCGCGGCATGCGCCTAAAACGCGAGGAAACGCAGGCTCAGCCGCAAGCTGAAGTCGCTTTCGCGCCGCGGTCCGTCGCGCAGGGCGATGCCGGTGCGCACGAGCCAGTGCTGCGCGATCTGCGAGCTGAGGCCGATGCTGATTTCGTTGAAGCGCTCCTCGCGCGCGTCGTAGCGCAGGCCTCCGAATATCTCGTAGGCCTCGTTGAGCGCGTAGCGGCCGAAGATTTCGATCTGGGAAAGGTCGCCCGTGAGATAGTCGCCGTCGATGCCGGCCGACCAGGCGTCGCCGTTCACGAGCGTGAGCCGCGTGTTGAACTCGGGAACGTTGATGTCCTCGGGGTCGAAACGCATGAAAATCCACCAGTCCAGCCAGTCGGCCGGGGTCAGCCGCATTTCGGCCTGCACGGTCGAGTAGTCGCGCCCGTCGGCGTGGTCGGCGAAATAGAAATCGCTCGCGAGGTTGAACAGGAGCAACTGCCGCGAGCCATGGCCTTCGCGCCGCGTTTGCAGGAGATTGTTCAACCCGAGCCGGACGGCGTGGATCTCGTCGAGCGCGTCGATGTCGCGGCGCTGCGCGAGCCCGAGCGGCTGGAGCTGGGTGAGAAACGCCGGCCGGTCGATCCCGGGGATGAACGCGCGCCCGCGATCGGCGGACGGGACGTAACGGTATTGCACGACCGGCTCGACGATGTGCCGGATGCCGTTGATCCCGAGGAGCGGTTTCTCGACCTCGACCACGCGGTTCGCGACCATGCTCGCGTCGAAACCGATCTCGCCGAGCCAGCGCGTGTAGTCGTCGCGCCCGCCGATCGCGCGGGAGTAGTGCGTCAATCGTCCGCCCGCGACCGGCGTGAAGGTGACGCCTCGGGCGATCCTGAGCGTGCGCTCCAGGCCGGCGTAGAGGTCGAAACGATCGCTGCGCAACTCCGGCTCGCCTGCGATCGATCGCTCGCGAAGCGCGGCGGCGCTGCTCTCGATGGCGAGCAACACGCCCGTGTCCGCCACCGGCGTGGGAAGCAGGTCGAAACGCACTTCCGGCAGCCGCTCGGCCACGATCTGGAAATCGTTGGCGCGATAGCGCGTGAAGGCGGAGAGGATGTAGTTTTTTCCGTTGAGCGACGCCTCGAGGAAGTTGTCCGGCTCCTGGTTGCGATCGAAGGCCTCTTCGCGGAAATCGCGCAAGACCGCCGAGTCGCTCCACCAGTTGATCTCGCCATTGAGCGACCAGCGCTCGCGGTCGGTCTGGATGTGACTCCACGACGCGATGGCGCGGTCGTTCTCGATCGGTTCGCCCATCCGGTCCACGCCGCGATCGCCGTAGTCGTGGATGTAGAGGAGATCCCCGCCGCCTTTCGCGATCATCGTCTCGCGCGCGATGTCGTAGCGCGCGCCCGGTCCGAGGAGGACGCCGCGATCGGAAAACAGGTCGATGCTCCCGCCCGGATTCCAGCCGGCCGAGAGCGGATAATAAATCCCCGCGCCGAAATGCGCGCCGAGTCTGCTGTCGTAGCCGGCGCGTGTTTCCCAGATCAGGCTCGGGCCCACGAGCGGCCGGGCAAGGCCGGAAAGCGCGAGAACCGGCAGCGAGCCGATGGATAGTTTCAAGCCCTCGGCGTCGAACGTCTCGGTGGTCCGATCGACTTTCAACACCCGCACGGCCAGCCGCGGCGTGAGCCTGCCGGGCTCGCCGTAGAAGATCTGGACGTTTTCGAAGACCATCGCGTCCGCTGTCCCGGAGCCGCTCTCGCCGGTCGCGTAGTAAGGCGGGCGGCCAAACCGGAAATCGTTCACCTCGATCTGCCCCGTGGATTGGTCGTAGCGCGCGCTGCGCGCGAGCAACCGCATGCCGGGGCTGGTGGCGACGACGTTGCCGATCGCGCGCGCGTCCTGCGTCTGGCGGTTGATCCGGATCTCGTCGGCCACGAGCGTCCAGGTGTCGTAGGTGACGCGGGCGTTTTTGCGCGCGACCATCTCGCCGGATCTTCCGTCGATGACCAGCGGCTCGTCCGCGGTGAGCTGGAGATCGCTCTCGAGTTTCGCCGGCTCCCCGCCGCGAGCCGCGAAGGTCGGCAAGGCGAGAAGCGGGATCAAAAGCGATGAAACTGCGGACCGGAAACGCATGAAACGACGAAGGCGGTTCACTCTCCGGTGGCGCAAAGTGATGTCGAGTGACAAGTGGACGGACCCGGCCTGACGTCGGCTGCCACGATTCCGAGCGTGGAGATGGCGAAGAGCGTCAAAGCCATCGCGCCCCAATCAACGCCGTAGTGTGGAAACAGATTGGCGGATATGGTTTGTGAGGAACAGCGCGCGTTCCCGGCACGGAGCGCCTCTGTGGCTCTCTGTGCCTCTCTGGTTTAAATAAACTCGTGTCAGCTCGTCACGGCCGGATGCCCTTCAAGAGTCCGCCGAGGTTCGGTATCTCGAATTTCTGGTAGCCGGCCGGGACTTCGAAGAGCGACGCATCGAGCGTCCTGGGCTCGACCCGGGTGGCCTCCATCTTCGTCTGCACGCGGCCGCGCCGGTCCTTGTTGATCGTGCGCAACGGGAAGAGTTCCTTGTCGGCCAGGACGTCCGCCCAGCCGGGGTTCTTGCCGCGGTTTTTCTGGACGTCGGCAAACGAAACAAAGCGACCGAGGCCCTCGGTGGCCCAGAGTTCGATGGTGGAGTTCTTCTCCTTGATGATGTATTCCGAGCACTTGTAGCCGGCGATCGTCTCGGTGCGGCCGGTTTCCTCGATCGTGGCGTCGGTTTGCATGGCGTTCCTTGCCATCTCGCCGCCACCGCCGAAAACCATGTACATCTTCTGCTCCGGCATGAGCACGATGATCTCCCCGGTCTTGGTGTCGACGATGCCGCCGGTGGAATGTTTTTCGTCGACCTGCATCTTCATGCGCATGCGGTCGCCCTTGATGGCGTATTCCATCTCGTGGGCGCGTTTGCCTTCGGTGATCTGGAAATGGACGAGGCCCTCGAAGGTTTTTCCGAAGGTCGCGGATGCGAGCAGGAGCGAAAGAAAGCAGACGGTCAGTGTTTTCATGGTGATTGTTGGATCGGGTCATTCTCGGAACCACGGCGAAGGTTGCAACCCGTGAACGTCCCGAGGCGGGAGGATCTTTCCGGAGCGTAGCGGCTCGACGCCCGCTCTTTGAATCCCTTGCGGGTTCATTCCCCGGAGCTTGCTTCGCCTCTGTGGTAGGAGCGGCTTCAGCCGCGATGTGTCCACGCAACGCTTTCGCATCGCGGCTGAAGCCGCTCCTGCATTTCCGTCAATGCCCCGGAGCTTGCTCCGGGGTTCTTTACTCGGACGGCGCGCGAAATTGGCGTGCAGCTTCGAAGGCGCGCCCGCAGCGTGCCCGCATGCCCAGCGAGCACCTCATCGTGCGCCAGGTCGAGTTCGCCGAAACGGACATGGCCGGCATCATGCACTTTTCGAATTTCTTCAGGCTGATGGAGTCGGCGGAGACGGCGTTCTTCCGCTCGCTCGAGCTTCCCTTGTTCGAGGAGCACGACGGAAAGATGATCGGCTGGCCGCGGGTGCGGGCGCGTTGCGATTATCACCATCCGCTGCGTTTTGGCGACTTCGTGGAGGTGCACCTTTTCGTAAAGGAAATCCGGATACACGCGCTGAATTTCTTCTTCCGCTTTCGCAAGCGGCTGCCGGATGAGACGCGCGTCGCGGTGGCGCGGGGCGAGATGACGACCGTCTGCGCGACGCTCGACGAGAAGACGAAGGAGATCGTCTCGCTGCCGCTGCCGGAGATCGTGCGCGCGCGCGTCGAGGAGGCGCCGCGCGAGGCCTGGCGCGAGTGAGGCGAGGGCGGAAGGCATGACAACGCAGTCCGATTCCACCGCGGTCCGGGCCGTGCGTCGCGCGGCGGCGGTGGCGCGCGTATCCGGAATCAGCCTGATCGCGCTGGGCGGGATCTCGCTTCTCTTTGCCATGACCCATCCGCTCTCGGCGGGATTTCTGATTTCCGCCGCGGTGGTGGCGAACGGCTTCGTCGAATGGCGCGCCTCGCGCCGGCTCGCGGCGCTCGATCCGCGCGCGCCGGCCCGGCTCGCGCTCAACCAGCTTTTCCTCGGCCTCGAGATCGCGGCTTATTCCGTCTGGCAGATTTTCAATCTCGATCCGGCCGAACTCGAGGCCCTGCTCAGCCGCCCGTCGATCAGGCCCGTCCTCCAGCTTCTCGATCCGGCGATGCTCGATCTGCTCGTGAGCGCGCTGCCGGAGGCGATCCGGCTGCTCTACCTTGTCGTCGCGGGGATCGCCATCCTCGGTTGCGCGGGCACGGCCCTGTACTATCTTGGCAGGAAGAAATCGGTGGCGGCGCTGCTCTCGGCTCCGCCTCCGCTTGCGCACGTGTAATCCGTCAAATCATTGTTTTCAGACATGCGTCTTTTCAATTTCGTTCTGGTTCTCCCGCTCATCGCGATCGTCGCGGCCGGATGCGCGAGCCTCGAGTACAAGGTCCGCGAGTCGTTCGGGCAGCAGAAACGCGAGCTTCTGGTCGATCGCGTGGAAACCGCGAAGGACAGCCAGGAGAAGGCGAAGGAACAATTCGTCGGCGCGCTCGAGCAGTTCAAGAGCCTGACGGGATTTCAGGGCGGCAACATCGAGAAGAAATACGATGAAGTGAAAGCCCACTACGACCGCTGCGTCGTGCGCGCCACCGACGTTTCCAAGCGGATCGGCGCGGTCGATGACGTGGCCAATGCGCTCTTTCGCGAGTGGGAGGGCGAACTTCGGGAATACTCTTCCGACGCGCTGCGACGCGACAGCGAGCGCAAACTCGAGGAAACGAAGCGCTCCTACGTCCGCCTGATGGAAGTGATGCGCAACGCCGAGTCCCGCATGACGCCGGTGCTCGCGACGCTCAAGGATCAGGTGCTGTATTTGAAGCACAACCTCAACGCCCGCGCGATCGCTTCGCTCGGCGGCATCTCGGCCGAATTGCAACGCGACATCGACGTGCTCGTCGCGGACATGGAAAAGGCGATCGACGACGCCGCGCGCTTCATCGACCAGATGCGGGAGTGAGGGAACGAGGGCGTGAAAGCATAAGGGGGATTTCCATGGAACTCGGATGGTGGAAACGGGATGCGGAACTGGGCAAGCACCAGGTCTGTTTGAAGATCTTCGGCGGCAAGCTGATCTGGCGCCGGCAGATGAAGCGCTTCGAACAATGGCAGGACTATGCCAGTCCGAGCGAAGAGGATTGGGAAACGGCCGTCGAACTCGCCGAGAACCGTCTGCAACGCCGGCTGACGACGAAGGATGTGGTCGAGTTGATCCGCAACCGGGGCAATCGCTGAACGCCGAGGTGGCCGGATCAGGCCCCTCACTCCCTCATTCCCTTACTCCCTCGAAACCGCGATCTGGAAGGCGGCGAGCAGGTTGTTTTTCAAATACGCGGCGGCGACGAAGCCGCATCCGCCCAGGCCCCAGTCGATGCCGTAGGAATTGCGAAAGAGGAACACGAGGTTGTCGGGATTTCCCTCCTCGCAACGGTAGCCGATCAACGTCACCGCGTGCCCCCCGCCGGCGAGCGGCTTCTGGTCGCGCAGGAGGTGATTGTTTTGCAGCGTGCGCCAGTGCGGCCAGCGCAGGCCGACGACGACCGGCGTGTCGTTGTTTAATGAATACACGATTCGCGCGAGGATTTCCGCGTCGTCGGGCCGGCGCCACACGGCGGTGAGATTGCGCCGCTGCCGGGCATCGAAGATCGCCTCCGGGGTGGGCCGGATCTCGCTCAGCGGGATGCCGAATGTGTTCGGCATCAGGCTGCGGCTGGGGATGCCATGCGCCCGGATCGCGGCCATGACGTCCTGAAAATGCATGCCGTCGTCGATCGGCATTCCCGGTCGGAGTTCGCGCGCGGCCCAGATGACGAATTCCTCCGAAAGCGGTTCCGCGAGGCCGACGGTGCGCGCGAGTTCGAACTCGATCGCGCTGACCGCGGCGAAGATGGCGCAACTGGGCCGCCGTCCCTGGTTCTTGAAAAAGAGCCCATGATGCTCGTAGAGCGGACGAAGATCGACCTCGGCCTCGAGCGCGACCTGGATCGGACCGTCGCCCGGGGAGCCGTCCGGAGCAGAGCGCGCGCGGGAAGTCTGCGCTTCGGCGGCTCGCGCGCGGGCGATGCGCTCACGCTCCTCGCGCCGCCGGATCTCGGCGGTGGCGGCGAGCGCGGCTTGCGCCTGTTCTTTCCAGTCGGCTTCCGCGGCGGCATCGAATCCGAAACGAGCCTGCAGCTCCTCCGGCAGGGTTTTCAACTCGAGCTGGGAAATCCCCTCGCGATGAAAAATCGTGACCGTGCCCGCGGTCGCGCCGGTGACGCGCACATCTGAATAAGTTCGGCCGCCCACGGTCCATGTTTCCCCGGCATGCGCGGCGGCGAGTCCCGCGAAGACCGGGATGGCGAACGCCACGCCTTTCCAGACCCGAACCATGGATGTCCATGTGAAACCACGCACAGCCGAAGCATCGACCGGCTGTCTGCCCCGGTTGAGCGGCGGAGGACCAACGCCTGATCCAAGGCCGAAAAACTGTCACGCCCGCGGCGATCTGGAGCGCGTCCGGAGGAGGCGACCGAGGGTGGCTTCAGGCGGGGATGCGCGATCCGCGTGATTGATTCATCGCGCGTCGTGGCGTAACTGGGGCGGCGTGGAGATCGCGAAAGACGTCCTTGCCTGGTCGATACTCGTCATCGGGACCCTGGCCGGCGTCGCCGGGGTGTTGCTTCCCGTCGTGCCCGGGCCGGTGCTGATCGTGGGCGGCGCGGTCATTCACAAGCTCATGCTGCCGGGCTGGCTTTCGTGGTGGATGATCGGCGCGCTCGCGTTTCTGGCGGTGCTCGAGCGCCTCGCGGACATCGCGGGCACGATGCTCGGCGCGCGCTGGATGGGGGCGACGAAGTGGGGATTGTTTGGCGCCGCGATCGGAGGGCTCGTGGGGATTTTTTTCGGATTGATCGGCATCTTCGTCGGACCGGTGATCGGCGCCTTCGCGGCCGAGTGGATCGTGGCGCGGCGGCGCGCGGATGATTCGGTCAAGGCGAGCATCGGCGCCGGCATCGGGATCGGCATCTCGACCGTGGCCCGGCTGGCGATCGCGCTGTTCATGGCGACGCTGCTGGCCTTCGATCTGGTGTTTTTGCGGGCGTAACGAAAGGAAGCGCAAACGCGCCCGCCGTCGACTGTCGACGGGATGCCCTCGCTCACTCGACATGCCCCGCGTCCCGGCGGGCTTCGAGCGCGTCGATCACATTTTTGGGGACGAAGGGCGCGATGTCCGCGCCGTAGCGGCTGACTTGTTTCACGAGGCGTGAACTCGTGTAGCTGTAGGCGTCCTTCGTCATGACGAAGATCGTCTCGATGTCGTGGTCGAGGTGCCGGTTCATCAACGCCATCTGGAATTCGAACTCGAAATCGGAGAGCGCGCGCAACCCGCGGATGATGACGCTGGCATTGCGCGCGCGGGCGAAATCCACGAGCAGGCCGGAGAAGCGGTCGGCGACGACGTTGGGGTAGGGCGCGAGGTTTCCCTCGATCAGCCGCACGCGCTCCTCGACCGAAAAGAGCGGGCCTTTCCCGGGATTGTCCGCGACCGCCACGATGATCTGGTCGAACAGGCGCGAGGCGCGCGCCACGACGTCGAGATGCCCGTTGGTGACGGGATCGAACGTGCCGGGATAGATGCAGATGCTCATGAAAACAGGGGAACGGTGGCCGCGTTTCCGCGCGGCTGGGCGGCCGCCGGGTGACGACGCGGTTTTGCCTTGGGGTTTGTGGTCAAATCGCATCGCCTTGGCAACGTCGGCATGAACCTGCCCAATATCTGCACCCTTTCGCGCATTCCGCTGATGTTCATCATCGTGGCCCTGCTCTACACCGAGTGGGTGGGCGCGGCGACGCTCACTTTCGTCCTCTTCGTCATCGCGGGCATCACCGATTTTCTCGACGGGCATCTCGCGCGCAAACTGGGGCAGGTTTCCAATTTCGGCATCCTCATGGACGCGGTGACCGACAAGGTGCTCATCCTCGGAATCATGATCGCGCTGGTGGACCGCGACCGCATTCCGCTCCCGGATCCGTTTCCGATCTTTCTCGTGCTCTTGATCATGGGGCGGGAGTTCTTGATCACCGGAATCCGGCTCGTCGCGGCGTCGAAGGGCGTCGTCGTTTCCGCCGACCGGGGCGGGAAACAAAAGACCGTGACGCAGATCCTGGCGGTCGGCGCGTTCTTTCTCGCCGACGTCGCGATCGTCGATCTGCCACGCTGGACGGGGTTGGACTGGGGCTGGCTGGCGAAGGTGCTCAACTACGGCGGGCTGGCGCTGTTTCTGCTCGCCGTCGTCTTCACGCTCAGCTCGGGCGCGCGGTATTTTCGCAAATACGGGACCGTCGTCTTCAATGGCTGAGCCGTTTCCGCCGACGGGCGTGATTCCCCGCGAACGATGCTGAAACAACCGGCATGGACACGGTTCCTTCCGACGAACTTCGTCGTCAACATCGCGACCCTCGGGCCGTTGGGGCGTTTGCGGGCGCCGGGCACGTGGGGATCACTGGCCGGGTTGGTCTGGTTCACGGTCGTGCTGCTTCCGCTGGGGCCGGCGGGCGCGCTGTTGTTGTCGGCCGGCGGCCTCTATCTGGCGTTTGCCTTCTGCGGCGAGGCCGAGGCGCGGCTGCGCAAGGTGGATCCGCAGGAGGTCGTGCTCGACGAGTTTGCGTGCATCCCGATCGTGCTGCTGGGTTCGTGGGATCATCTGCTCACGCATGAGGCGTGGGTGGTTTTCCTCCTCGCGTTCGGTTTGTTCCGGTTGTTCGACATCGTGAAACCGTTCGGGATTCGCGACCTGCAACGCTTTCACGGAGGGCTCGGCGTGGTCCTCGACGATCTCGCCGCGGCGGTCGCGAGCCTGATCGCGCTGCAGGTGATCACGCGCCTGACGCCGCTCTTGCAGTGGCTCGGCGCGGCGGCGTGAGCGGGGACTTCCGGCAGGCCGCCAGTCCCAAGAGGGCCAGCGAGCTGGCGGCCTACAATTCTGCCGAAGCGGGCAGGCCCGCTCAGCGCGTGGCGAGAAACTTCAGCGCGAAGCTGTAGCCCGCCAGGCCCAGCCCGGTGATCACGCCGACGCAGGCGGGCGCGGTCATCGAGTGGCTCCGGAATTCCTCGCGCCCGTGGATGTTCGAGATGTGCACCTCGACCGCGGGGAGGCCGCTGCCCTTGATCGAATCCCGCAGCGCCACGCTCGTGTGGGTGAGCCCCGCGCCGTTCAGGATGAAGCCGCAAACGCCCCCGCCCGGGAGCGTGGCGATGTGGTCGATGAGCGCGCCTTCGTGGTTGCTCTGGAAGAACGTGACGGCGACGCCCAGCCCGGCGGCTTCGGCGCGCAGTCGCTTTTCCAGGTCCGCGAGGGTTTCGCGTCCGTAGATCTCGGGCTCGCGGAGGCCGAGGCGGTCGAGATTGGGGCCGTTCAGGATGGCGATGGTTCTCATCTGTGGTGGCGGGATTTAAATCGAGTTGTGTAGTTTCGGAGCGCCCGCAAGCGGGCTGCCTGCGTGGAAGTGAAATGAAAACCGACGTGCAGGCCGTCTGCTTGCAGACGCTCCGGAGAGCGCCGAACCAAAGTGCATGAAAGGATCAAATCGGATTGTCGGTGGCGATGAACTCCCAGGGGAGGTCGAAGCGCGCGGCCAGCTCGGCGGCGAGCGTGCGCACGCCGAAAACCTCGGTCGCGTAGTGGCCGCAGGCGTAGAGGTTGAGGTTCATCTCCTGAGCGAGGTTGAAGCAGTGTTCCTTCAACTCCCCCGTGATCAACGTGTCGACGCCGGCCGCGGGCAGCGCCTCGATCGCGCTGGCCGCTCCACCGGTGACGATCGCAATCCCGGCCGGCGCGTCCGAGCCGAACTCGATCGCCGTCACCCGGGGGAAAAGCGCCTCGAGCTTGCTTCGAAGCCCGGCGCGGGAATCGCTCGATTCGGCGATCAGGCCGACGTCGCGGCCCTCGAACGGGAAAAACCCGCGCCGGGCGGGCAGATTCAGGCGGGCGGCGAGCAGCGCGTTGTTTCCCAGCTCCGGGTGGGCGTCGAGCGGAAGATGGGCGCCATAGACGGCGAGGTTCGATTCGACGAGGAGCCTCAGTTTCTCGTGGACCGCGCCCGTGAAGGGCCGCGGCGGCTCCCAGAACATGCCGTGGTGAACGAGGAGGAAATCGATCCCGCGAGCCGCGGCCTGCCGGAAGGGCACAAGTCCCGCATCCACCGCCGCGCCAAGCTTTTGCACCGTGCCGTTGTTCGCCATCTGGAGCCCGTTTTGCGCGCCCGGATAGTCGGGAAAACCCGGGATTCCGAGCCGCTGGTCGCAGTAGGAAACGATGTCGTTGAGCGCCGCCACGGTTGTGCCTTGTTTGGATGCAACCGCGTTACTGGCTGATTGCGAGCATGTTTCGTCGGACGGAATCCCGGATTCCTCCCCTCTGGTGGCTGGGGCGGCCTCAATGCAGCCTCCCGGCGTCGGCTGCCAGATGTGGACCGATGCTGAACGTCCCGAAAAATATTCGACGATTTGCTCAACGGTTTAAGATACGACAGCGGAGCGAGTTAGGTGCGATTGTAAAAATCGGCTGACTTGACAGGGTTTTTCAAGGGGGCATGGAAGCCGGACCGATCCATGCAATCCAGTCGCACATTTTTCGAAAGCGCGCCTCTCGATCCCCGGACAAAAGGTGCGGCGCATGGATCGAATCCCAACGATCTGCAATCCCCGGCGGAACGTCACCTTAGAGGATAAGATGATGATGTTCAGTCTTTTGAGCGATCTGTCGCTCGTTAAAACACGCGCTCCGCTACGCCGGCCGTTCTGTGTCGCGGTGCTTGCCTCGTGCGCATGGCTCTCGGCGGGTCCGAAGGGGCACGCGCAGGAAGCCCGGGATCCGGTCTTGGATCGCGAGGTCTTTCTTCGGGCCATCTCGGAGGTGGAGACGGGTGGAAACTCCCGCGCCGTCGGCCGGGCCGGGGAGCGGGGAATGTATCAATTTCGCCGGCAGACCTGGCAGCAGTACACCTCGCGGTCGTTTTACGAGGCGCACAACCCCGTCGTGGCCCGCTCGATCGCGGCGCGGCATTACGACTGGCTGCTCGACGGATTTCGCCGGAACGGGCGGACGCCGTCGGTCTATCTGATGGCGGCGGCATGGAATTCCGGGCTGTCGCGGACGCTGAACGGCCGCGTGCCCAAGGCGACCCGGGACTACGCCCGGAGGGTGTCGAATATCGTCTCGGCGACGGTCCCGCCGCCGAATCCTGCAAATCCGCGGAGACTTTTTATCGCTTCTTCCGCAGAATAAGCGATACTGGCCTTCCGACCGTCGGCTATTCCGGCGTCGGTTTTTGTTCCGAGCAAAGCCCCGCACTTGCGGGGCTTTGCTTCTTTTTGGGGGCGTGGCGGCGCGATCAGACCTCGAAATAGAGGCAGAATTCGTAGGGATGCGGGCGAAGGCGGACGGCGTCGTACTCGCTTTTCTTCATCGCGATGAAGTTCTCCACGAAGTCGTCCGTGAAGACGTCGCCCTTGGTCAGAAACTCGTGATCGGCCTCCAGCGCCTCGAGCGCGCCGCGAAGTGAATCAGGCACCTGCGGAACCCTCGCCAGCTCCTCGGGAGGGAGGTCGTAGAGGTTTTTGTCGAGCGGCTCGCCGGGGTGGATCTTGTTCGCGATGCCGTCGAGCCCGGCCATGAGCATGGCGGAGCAGGCGAGGTAGGGGTTCGCCGCGGGATCGGGCGTGCGGTATTCGATGCGCTTCGCCTTCGGGCTGCTGGAGTAGGTCGGGATGCGCACGGAGGCGGAGCGATTGCGCGCGGAGTAGGCGAGGTTGACCGGCGCCTCGTAACCGGGAACGAGCCGCTTGTAGGAGTTGTTCGTCGGATTGCAGAACGCGCACAACGCCGGCGCGTGCTTGAGGATGCCGCCGATATAGTAAAGCGCGAGATCGCTCAGGCCGGCGTAGCCGTTTCCGGCGAAGAGCGGCTTGCCGTCGCGCCACAACGACTGGTGCGTGTGCATCCCGGAGCCGTTGTCGCCGAAGAGCGGCTTGGGCATGAAGGTCGCGGTCTTGCCGTATTTATAGGCGACGTTCTTCACGATGTATTTATAGAGCGACATCATGTCCGCCGTGCGCAGGAGCGTGTCGAAGACGATGTCGATCTCGGCCTGGCCCGCGGTCGCGACCTCGTGGTGCTCGCGCTCGATTTTGATCCCGAGCTGCATCATGGTGAGGATCATCTCGTGGCGGATGTCGACGAGCTTGTCCGCCGGGGCGACGGGGAAATAGCCCTCCTTGTGGCGGATCTTGTATCCAAGATTTGGAGACCCGTTTTCCTCGCGCTCGCGGCCGCGGTTCCAGATGCCCTCGACGGAATCGACGCGGTAGAAGGTCGAGTTGGAGGTCGAGTCGAAGGAGACGGAGTCGAAGATGAAGAACTCGGCCTCGGGCCCGAAATAGGCGGTGTCGGCGACGCCGGTGGACTTGAGGTAGGCTTCCGCTTTTTTGGCGATGCCGCGCGGGTCGCGATCGTAAACCTCGCGGGTCAGCGGATCATGGACGTCGCAGGTGAGGCTGAGCGTCACGTTGGCCGTGAAGGGATCGATGAACGCCGTCTCCGGATCGGGCACGACGAGCATGTCGGAGGCGTTGATCACCCTCCAGCCGCGCACGCTGGAGCCGTCGAAGCCGAGGCCGTCTTCGAACACGCCTTCGGTCAGCTCGTTGACCGGCACGGAGAAGTGCTGCCAGGAGCCGAGGATGTCGCAGAGTTTGAAGTCGACGATTTTGACGTCGCGGTCTTTTGCGAGCTGGATGACTTCTTGCGGTGTCATGGGATGTGGTTGGGCCTGCGTGTAGTTGTTTCGACAATACAAATGGACGGCAAACGCGCCCCTCCGCCCGCGGCTCGCGGGGTGAGCGAAGCGTGGGTGCGTTTTACGCCGGGCGCCGCGCGCTGGCGAGAAGGAAGAAGCATGAAGTCGGGGAGCTACCCGCCACTCACTTCGATCACGACGGCCGTGGTGTTGTCGCGGCCGGAGTCCTCGATTGCGGACTCGACGAAGACCTGCGCGAGCGAGCCGACCGGTTGCGCCGAGCCGAGGATCTCCTCGATCCGTCGGTCCCAGAGGCCGTCGATCAGGCCGTCGGAGCAGATCAGAAAGCGGTCGCCGGGCTGGAAGCCGACGGCGCCGATGTGCGGATCGACGAATTGATGCCCGGCGCCGAGCGCCTGCTGGAGCGAGTTGCGCGCGGGATGCATGCGCGCCTCGCGCTCGTTGATCCGGCCGGTCCGCCGCATCCACCCGACCTGGCTGTGGTCGTGCGTGACCTGCGTCAGTTTTCCCTCCTTCGGAAGGTAGTAGATCCGGCTGTCGCCGACGTGGCCGAAATACATCCACTCGGGCGTGAACCAGCACAGGCTGAGCGTCGTGCCCATCGAGGCGCATTCCTCATAGCTCTTGCCGAGATTGATCAGGTCCTTGTGGATCGCGGCGAAGACTTCGTTGAGCAGGTCGTGGAATCCGCTGCCGAGGCCGCCGGCGGCCAGCTTGAAGGAGCGGGGGAGCAGTTGCGTGAGTTTTTCCACCGCCGTGCGGCTGGCGAACTCGCCGAGGTCGCCGCCACCCATGCCGTCGCCCACCGCGAAGACGAAATCGGCGTCCGCGTCGGACGAGGCGCCCGACTTGCCGAGGTAGCGCGTCTGCCGGCCGTCGAACATGAAGGCCATGAAGGCGTCCTCGTTGTTCGGGCGGACGCGCCCGCGATGGGTCATGCCGGACCACGCCAGGCGAAGGCCGGCGGGCGGGTCGGTGGGTTCTTCCTCGGAAGCGTGCGACATCGGGCTGGAAAGAAGCCAAAATCCTGTCGCGTACGTTACAGAAAACCGGCTTTCACGGCGACGGGGTTGCGGGCTGCGGGTCGATGATGGTGGCGAATTCGAAGTCGATCAGGCAGAAGCGGCCATCGGAGATGCGGTAGGTGACGTTGCGGAGGAAGGCGTCGTCGTGGCGCACGCCGTATTTCGTGAGTTCCTCGAACAGCTCCCGCACCCGGTCGTCGGCGAGGTGATCGACGCGCTTGCCGCAGTTGGTCGTGACGATCTTGAGGTTCTCCGCGTCGACATCGAGCAGGCGGGGAACGAAGCCGCATCCGCGGGCCTCGAGATGGCGGAGCACCCGGACCTCGTTTTCGAAGCGGTCGCGCGCCTGGTGCCCGCGGAAGGTTTTGTGCACGCGGCCGTCGAAGCCGATCCTCACCAACGCCCTGGGCGTGTCCTTTACTTCGTGCATGCAGTTGAGCGTGGCTGCCGGCGCCAGGAGGCCGGGCATGCGGTGGCGACGCGTTCAGGACGAGCCTCCTGACGTCGGCGGCCACAGCGGTTGGCGGTCTTCGATTGCATGGTTTTGCGGCGGTTGGCGAACAGCTTTCACGATCGTGAGCGGGCGGTTTCTGGCAAGGGCGTGTTTCTCCGCAAATGTCTGGAATTCCGAATATGAAATGGCACGTTCGTTGCTGAATGCCTCCCACCAGGCCGGGAGCGACTGCTGTCCATTCGAGTGTTTTCGCGGCGTCCGACCGGCCAGGGAAACCCACACAACCATGGCGAAACTGAAACTGGAATACATCTGGCTCGATGGCTATCAGCCGGTCGCGGGACTCCGCAGCAAGACCAAGATCTTCGATGGCGACCCCGCCAATCTGAAGCTCGAGGATCTCCCCGTCTGGGGATTTGACGGAAGCTCGACCAAGCAGGCTGAGGGCAAGAGTTCGGATTGTTTGCTCAAACCCGTAGCCCTCTATCCGGATGCCACGCGCGCGAACGGCTTCCTCGTCATGTCGGAGGTTCTGCTTCCCGACGGCGAGCCGCATCCGTCGAACACGCGCGCGCCGATCCCGGATGATCCGGACACGTGGTTCGGTTTCGAGCAGGAGTATTTCTTCTACAAGAACGGCGCGCCGCTGGGATTTCCGGAGGGTGGTTTCCCGGGGCCACAGGGGCCTTACTACACCGGCGTCGGCTTCAAGCACGTGGGCGATCTCGCGCGCCAGATCGTGGAGGAGCACCTCGATCTTTGCATCGCCGCAGGCATCAATCATGAAGGCATCAACGCCGAGGTCGCGAAAGGCCAGTGGGAGTTCCAGATCTTCGGCAAGGGATCGAAAAACGCCGCCGACCAGATCTGGGTCGCCCGTTACATCCTGATGCGCCTCTGCGAAAAATACGGAGTCGACGTCGAGTGGCACTGCAAGCCGTTGCGCGCGCAGTACGACCAGCCGCTCGACTGGAACGGCTCGGGCATGCACTCGAATTTTTCCACGAAGCACATGCGTGAAGTGGGCGGAAAGGAATATTTCGAGAAGCTCATGGAGGCGTTCTCGAAGTACATGGGCGAGCACATCGCCGTCTATGGCCCGGACAACCACTTCCGCCTCACCGGCCTGCACGAGACGCAGTCGATCGACAAGTTCACCTACGGCCGGGCCGACCGCGGAGCTTCGATCCGCGTGCCGCACAGTTTCATCAACAACGGCTATCGCGGCTACCTCGAGGACCGCCGCCCGAACTCGGCGGCGGATCCGTATCTCGTCGCGGGGCGCATCCTCAGGACGATCCTGACGGTTCCGACGTCCTGATCGGGCTCGGTTCGCTGGAGTATCTATTCACACAAAGAGCGCCGTTCCTTCGGGAGCGGCGCTCTTCTTGCCTGACGCAAGGCGCGGACACGGACGGAGATCGCCATGCGCCCGAAAGCCGCGTCACTTGATGATCATGTCGTTCACCGTGCGGCCGCCCGGGATCATGGGGAGGACGTGTTCGGTGTAGGGGACGATGACGTCGAGCACGTAGGGGCCGTCGTGGTCGAGCATTTCCTGGATGGCCTCGCGCAACTCCTCGCGGCGATGCACGCGGCGCGCCTTCACGCCGAAACCTTCGGCGATCGTGACGAAGTCCGGGTAGATGCCCCCGAGGTTTTCCGGTGAGCCGATGTTGGCCGCGTCTCCGAGGATCGTGTGGCCGCGCACACTGTTATAAAAACGGTCCTCCCACTGCACGACCATGCCGAGGTGCTGGTTGTTCAACACCATCGCCTTGGCCGCGATCTTTTCGATCTTCGCCGTCGCCAGCTCCTGCACGTTCATCAGAAACGAGCCGTCGCCATCGATGTCCACGACCTGCTTGTCGGGGCACGCCACCTTGGCGCCGATCGCCGCCGGGTATCCGAAGCCCATCGCGCCGAGACCGAGCGAGGAGATGTAGGTGCGCGGGTGGTTGAAATGATAAAACTGCGCCGCCCACATCTGATGCTGGCCCACGCCGGTGGTGATGATCGCGTCTCCCCCGGTCAATTCGCTCAGGACCTCGATCGCCTCCTGCGGAAGGATGTGCGGGCTCTTCTCGTAGGCGAGCGGGTAGTCGCGCTTCCATTCCGCGATCTTCGCGTGCCACGCGCCGAGGTCCGGCGCCTTGAAACGATTCGCCGCGATCAACGCGTTCAGGCGGCTGAGCGCGTGCTTCACGTCCGAGACGATCGGATACTGCGCCACCTTGTTCTTGTTGTGCTCGGAGGCGTCGACGTCGATGTGCACGATCGTCGCGTTGGGCGCGAACTTCGTGACTTCGCCCGTGATGCGATCGTCGAAGCGCGCGCCGAGGGCGATGAGCGCGTCGGAGTGGTGAACCGCCCAGTTGCCATAGACGGTGCCGTGCATGCCGAACCACTTGAGCGAAAGCTCGTGCGTTTCGGGGAAGCAACCGACGCCCATCAGGGTCGAGGCGACGGGGATGCCGGTCGATTCGGCAAACGTGCGCAACTCGGCGCACGCGTCCGCCGAGATGATGCCGCCGCCGACGTAAAGCACGGGCTGCTTCGCTTTGGCGATGACGCCGAGGACCTGCTTGAGCGCGTCGTCCGAGGCGTTTTCCGGACGCTTCCGCTCGCGGATCGCGACCTCGGCGGGGAACACCGGCTGGAAGCGCGCCTGTTGCACGTCCTTCGGGATGTCCACCACGACCGGACCGGGCCGTCCGCTGGTCGCGAGTTTGAAGGCTTCCTTGATGACGTGCGGGATGTCCGTCGGGTTCAGCACGAGGTAGCTGTGCTTCACGATCGGCAGCGTCATCCCATAAAAATCCGTCTCCTGAAACGCGCCTTTCCCGATGAACTTCTGGTGCACCTGGCCCGTGATCGCGACGAGCGGAATGCTGTCCATGAACGCGTCGGCGATGCCCGTCACGAGGTTGGTCGCGCCCGGTCCGCTCGTGGCCATGCAGACGCCCGCCTTCCCCGTGGCGCGGGCGTAGGCCTCGGCCGCGAAGACGCCGCCCTGTTCGTGGCGCGGGAGAATCGTGCGAATCTTGTCCGTGCGCGTGAGCGCCTGGTGCAACTCCATCGAGGCGCCGCCGGGATAGGCGAAAATCGTGTCGACCCCTTCGCGAACGAGAGATTCGACGACGGCATCTGAGCCCCGCATTTCAGGACCAACCTCGGGTTTTGGGAACGCGGCGACGGTGGAATCGGATTTCATGAGTGAAGTAAAAACGTCCAGAGGATGAAACCCGCCTCTTTCGTGGCAAGTCCGGTTTTGGCGCCCGGCGAGGGGGCTCGAGACGCGCTCCAGCCTCCCGACGTCAGCCGCCACAAGAATCAGGAATCAGGTGTCAGAGCCGATCCCTCTCTGATTCCTGTCCCCTGCCTCCTGATCCCTGAACTGCAGCCTCCCGACGCCAGAAGGCGGGTTCCCAAGCGTCAACGGCCAGAGGTTTCCCGACCTTCGACTTTCAGACCTTGGACTTTCGACTTCCGATCCTTTCCGGCAACGCCGAAAAGGATCGGATGACGATTCGAATCCTGTTCGTGGGCGATGTGGTCGGCCGGCCGGGGCGCGAGGTGCTGGCGGCCCAGGCGCCGCGCCTGCGGGAGTCGCTGGGGTTGCGCTTCATCATCGCCAACGCCGAAAACGCCGCGGCCGGCGCGGGCCTCACCGGCGCGCTGGCCAAGGGCATCCTCGAAGCCGGGGTGGACGCGATCACGCTCGGCGATCATGTCTGGGACCAACGGGGATTCGAGACCGAGATCGTGGGGCTCGAGCGCGTGTGCCGGCCCGCCAACCTGCCGCCGGCGTGTCCGGGGCGGCGCTTCGTCATCGTCGAGCGCGACGGTCTGCGGCTCGGCGTTTTCACCGTCCTCGGGCGCCAGTTTCTGCCTCCGCGCGCGGACTGTCCGTTTCTCGTGGCCGACCAGATCCTCGCTGAACTTCAGGCGCGGACGGATCTCGTCGTCGCCGAGATTCACGCCGAGGCGACTTCGGAAAAGATTGCCTGGGGCCGCTACCTCGACGGCCGCGTGGCCATGATCGTGGGCACCCACACGCACGTGCCGACGGCGGACGCGTGTGTCTTTCCCGGCGGCGCCGGCTATATCACCGATGTGGGCATGACCGGACCCTACGACTCCGTCCTCGGCCGCGAAGCGCAGCCGGTCATCCAGCGCTTCCTCGACGGCATGCCGCGTCGTTTTCCGGTCGCGGCGCGCGACGTGCGCCTCTCCGGCGCCGTGGTCGAGTGGGACACGGATGCGCGGCGGGCGGTTTCGATGCGCCTGATCACGATCGAGGCCGAAGGAGGTTCCCGGCGATCGCCGGAAATCGCGCCGTCATCGCCCGATCAGTGACCGCAGATCGTCGAGCGTGAGCGCGGCGTTGGCCGCGGCGGACTCGTCGAAGACGTGCGCGAGGAGGGCGCGTTTTTCGTTCTGCATGCCGAGCACGCGTTCCTCAACCGTGTCGGAGGCGATGAGCTTGTAACTCGTCACGACTCGCGTCTGGCCGATGCGGTGCGCGCGGTCGGTCGCCTGCGCCTCGACGGCGGGATTCCACCAGGGATCGAGGTGCACGACCGTGTCGGCGCTCGCGAGGTTGAGCCCGGCGCCGCCGGCCTTGAGCGAGAGGAGAAACACGGGGAGATCGCGCCCGCCGGCGTTGAAGCGATCGACCTCGGCCTGGCGCGCGCGCGGCGTCATCGTGCCATCGAGATAACAATAGCTCGTGCCCTGCGCCTCGAGTTCCTGGCGCACGAGCGCGAGCAGCGAGGTGAATTGCGAGAAGACGAGCGCGCGGTGCCCGTCGTCGATCGCCTCCTCGAGCAGCTCGCCGAGCGCGGCGAGTTTCGCCGACTCCGCCGGGTCGCGCGTCCGCTCGATCAGGCGCGGATCGCCGCAGACCTGCCGCAGCCGCAGCAGTTGCGTGAACATCGCCATGCGGATGCGCCCCTCGGACTGGCCGGCCATTTCCAGCTTCATCAACTCCCGCTCCGTGCTCGCGCGGACGTTTTCATACAACGCGCGCTGGGCCGGCGTGAGTTTGATATAAAGAGTCTGCTCGATCTTCGCGGGCAGCTCGGGCGTCACCTGCGCCTTGGTGCGACGAAGAATATAAGGCGCCGTCTGCCGCCGGATGCGCGACTCGTGCCACGCGCGCTCCTCGCCGCGGGCGTCGCCGGGAACCGGCTTGATATAACCGGGCAGGACGACGGCGAAAAGCGACTCGAGATCGGCGAGGCTGTTCTCCACCGGCGTGCCCGTCAAAAGGATGCGGCCCGGAGCGGGGATGGACTGGAGCGCCTGCGCGTTCTGCGTGCGGCGGTTCTTCACGTGCTGCGCCTCGTCGGCAATGAGCGTGTCCCAGGCGGCGGATTGAAACAGCGCCTGGTCGCGCGCGAGGGTGCCGTAGGAGGTGATGACGAGATCGGCCTCGCGCAGCGCCCGCGCGTCGTCCGCGCGATCCGGGCCGTGGTGAGCCAGAACCTTCAGCCCCGGCGCGAACCGCGCCGCCTCGCGCCGCCAGTTCTCGACCAGCGACGCCGGGCAGACGACAAGACAGGGATCGGGAGACAGGCGAGGGGAGCCAGGCGCCCCCTGTCGCCTGACCGCTGTAACCAGAGCGAGCGCCTGCAGGGTTTTGCCGAGGCCCATCTCGTCGGCGAGAATGCCGCCGAGCCCGGATTGCCGCAGGTGCCACAGCCACGCCGCGCCGAGCTTCTGATAGGGGCGCATGAGCGACGCGAGCGCGGGGTCCGCCGGAGCGGGGGCGAGCGACGTGAGGTGGCGAAGCGCCTCCGAGCGCCGCCGCCAGTCGGCGGGCGCGCGCACATTCGGCGAGATCTCCTCGAGCAACGCGTCGACCTCCGCCACGCGCGGGCGCGAGACGCGATGACGGCTGCGCCCGAGGAGCGGCGCGGACGTGGATCCGCCGAGCGCCTTCTGCGCGGTATGCAGTTTCTGGATACGATCCGGGTCGAAGAGATAAAGCCGGCCGCCGGATTCGACGTAGGCGCGCCCGGTCGCGAGCGAGTCGCGCACCTCGCGGTCGGTTGCCTCGCCCGCGCGCACGGCGAGGCTCACCTCGAAGTCGTCGCCCGCCTCCGTCACCTCGCACGCGACGTCGGCGAACCGCATTTTATCCGTGTTGCGCCGGAAGTTTTCCGTGAACTCCGCAAGCCAGACCTTCTCCAGATCGGACCAGTGGCGCGAGAGAAAGCCCAGTGTGCGATGGCGGTCGCGCAGCCACCACTTGCGGTTCGAGGTCTCGAGGCGGAAGCCTTCGCTCTTCACCAGCTCGAGCAGCGGCTCGTAGGCGATGTGCTCGCGCGCGGGAAGCTGGATCGCGAGAAAATGCTCGGAGCCATCGACCCGCGGCGGCGTGGCGGCGGCGCGAGCCGGCGCGAGGCTTGGAGTCCCGGCTTCAGCCGGTTCTTTTTTCAGGCCGCCTGAAGGCGGAATTCCGAGCTTCTTTGAAGTCGTTGGCGCGGCGGGCGGCGCGATCTGGTCGCTCACGGCGGCGAGTTCGGAGCCGTTCCACGCGATCGGCTCGCTCGATCGGTTGGCCATGAAGAACATCGGCTCGCCCGCGCCGACGGCGACGAGCGCGCGAAGCTGCTCGCGCGAGAGCTGGGCAAAGGCGGCCGCCTTTCCGCCATTCCACGATTCGACGAGAAACGCCGCCGACAAGTGCGCCGAAGGCACGTCCAGCGCGGGCTTTTCCGGAAGCATGCCGGATGGGATGCGCCCGCGGCCCTTCACCTCGATCTCGAGGCGCACGGGAATCGCGTCGCGCGCCGCGGCGGCCGGAAGGGTCGGCGGCAGCACAACGCGCAGCGCCGCCGGGAGGCCTCCGGCGGCGAGATTGGGAAAGGTGGCGAGCTTGGGCAAATCGGCCATCGGGCAGAAGGTAGGGGCCAAATGTCCAAGGTCGAAAGTCGAAACTCGAAGAAGCGTCGGACAAAGCCCATCGGCGGTTGTCGTATCCGCGCTTCGCCGCATAGTTCCGCCCATGGCGGGTCGAGAAGAGACGGCACACCGGAAGGAGGCGCGGATGCCCGCGGCGCTCGGAAACGGCGCGGAGAACACCGTCGAGGGCCGGCGGCTCGCCGCCGACGCGGCGCGCGAGAAAAACTGGAAACGCTGGGGCACATACCTCCCCGAGCGCCAGTGGGGGACGGTGCGCGAGGACTATTCGGCGGATGGCGACGTCTGGCGCTCCTTCACCCACGACGACGCGCGGCTGCGCGCGTATCGGTGGGGCGAGGACGGCCTGCTCGGGTGGACCGATCGCGAATGCCGCCTCTGTTTCGGCCTCGCGCTCTGGAATGAAAAGGACGCCATCCTGAAGGAGCGCCTCTTCGGTCTCGCGGGGCCCGAGGGCAATCACGGCGAGGACGTGAAGGAGTTGTATTACTACCTCGACGCGATGCCGACGCACAGCTACTGCCGCGCGCTCTATAAATACCCGCAGCGCGCGTTTCCCTACGACGAGCTGCTCGCCCGCAATCGCGAGCGCGGGCTCGGCGACCCGGAGTTCGAAATCACCGACACCGGCGTGTTCGACGACGGGCGTTATTTCGATATATTCATCGAATACGCGAAGGCGGACGAAAACGACATCGCCATCCGCGTCACCGCGCGCAACCGCGGGCCGGACGCCGCGCCCTTGCGCGTGCTGCCGCAACTCTGGTTTCGCAACACCTGGATCTGGGGCTGCGAGCACGAGGGGTGCGCGCCGAAGCCGCGCCTGTGGCGCGCGGGCGCGGGCCTCGTCGGGCTGGAGCACGACACGCTCGGGCGATTCCATTTCGCCGTCGCCCCGGCGCAGGGCGGGGCGGAGCCGGAGATGTTGTTCACGGAAAACGCGAGCAATGCGCGCGCGCTCGGCTGGGGCGAGTCCTACACGCCGTATGTGAAGGACGCGTTTCATCGCCACGTCGCGCGACAACAACCGGACGCCTGCAACCCGAAGCAGACGGGCACGAAGTTCGCCGCGCACCATCGCCTCGTGATCGAGCCGGGCGCGTCGGCGGAGATCACCTGCCGGCTCTGGCGCTCCGACGACGACCGGCCGAGGCCGGCGAGCGGAGCGAAGTTCGCGCGGATCTTTCGCGATCGCGCCCGGGAGATGCGCGAGTACGAGGATGCCATTCATCCGAAATCGCTGAGCGAGGCGGAGCGCGAGGTCGTCCATCAATCGGACGCGGGCCTGCTCTGGACGAAGCAGTTTTATCATTACTCGGTCGCCGACTGGCTCCGGGGCGATCCCGATATAGCCGCGCCTCCGCCCGCGCGCCTTTCCGGACGCAATACCGGCTGGCGGCACATGTTCAGCCGCGACGTCCTCTCCATGCCCGACAAGTGGGAGTTTCCGCGGTTCGCGGCCTGGGACTCCGCGTTTCACATGATCCCGTTCGCGCGGCTGGATCCCCATTACGCGAAGGACCAGCTCGTGCTTTTCCTGCGCGAATGGTATATGCATCCGAACGGCCACCTGCCCGCGTACGAATTCGCGTTCGACGACGTGAATCCGCCCGTGCACGCATGGGCCTGCTGGCG
>CAZFCY010000036.1:0-32542 GCA_964517665.1 uncultured Opitutaceae bacterium
CTCGTGGCGCCGCTGATGAGCTGTTCGGCGCGGCTGCCGGTCTATCTGTTGTTGATCGCGGCGCTGCTTCCAGCCGAGCGGGTTTCGGCGATGGAGAAAGCGGGGCTGATGTTGTCGATGTACGCGTTGGGGACGATCGGCGCGTTTGGTTTCGCGTGGCTGTTCAAACAGTTTCTCCTCAAGGGCGCGCCGCCGCTCATGATCATGGAGCTGCCGCCCTACCGGCTGCCTTCGCTGCGCAACGTGCTCATGCAAATGCACGAGCGCGCGATGGCGTTTCTGCGCAAGGCCGGCACGATCATCCTCGGCGTTTCCATCCTGCTCTGGTTTCTCACCACCTATCCGAAGCCGCCGGAGGATCTCCCGGCCGACGTCTCGCCCATCGCCACCAGCTTCGCCGGCCAGCTCGGACACGTGATCGAGCCCGTGATCGAGCCGCTCGGCTTCAACTGGGAGATCGGCATCGGCCTGATCGGCTCGTTCGCGGCGCGCGAGGTTTTCGTCTCCACCCTCGCGATCGTGTATTCGGTCGGCGGAGACGCGGAGGAGGATGCGGCGCCCCTGCGCGAAGCCCTGCTCGATGCCCGCTGGCCGGACGGCGCCGCGGTGTTCACGCCGCTCGTCTGCTTCGGGCTGATGGTGTTTTACGTCTTCGCCATGCAGTGCGTCAGCACGACCGTGGTCGTGCGAAGGGAAACCGGCGGCTGGCGCTGGCCGCTTTTCCAGTTAGGCTACATGACCGGCTTCGCCTACCTCATGGCGTTGCTCGTCCACCAGGGCGGGCGGGCCTTGGGGCTGGGTTGAGCGGATTCTTCTCGTGAACGCAAACTGGCAGACTTGGGCGGCATTGATCGTGGTGGCCGTGGCCGCGATCCTCCTCGCGCGCAGCGCATGGCGCGGACGCAACCGCCACGACGGCTGCGGCTGCCCCGGCATGACGAACAGCCGCGAGCTGACGAAGCTGAAAAAGCGCATCGCTCAGAGAAGATAGCGCACAAAAGGCGACGAAAAGAACGAAGGCATGACTCGCGCCGCCGGGCGTTGCAGGAATGGCGGATCGTTCGTGTTCCGCGAGCAGGCTTCACCCAAGGCCAAAACCCTGTAACGTACGTTACAAAAATCTGGCCCGCCTGGCGCTTCGCTCGGAGATCGGCCCCCGCCTCATCTCGCCGCTCGCTCCTTTCCTCGCTCTTCTTCCTTCGTTACCTTCGTTGTCTTCTGTGCATCAATGGCGCCCGTGCCACGGAAACCTCGCACTCTCGATCGCGTGCTCGGCCGGGTCGATAATCTCGATCCCGTCAATCTCGCCAACCTCGTGCAACGCCTGGCGCGCGAACGCGGTTTTTTCGAGGCCGTGTTCGACGCCATCCTCGAGGGCGTGCTCGTCGTCGATCGCGAGGGCGTGATCGACTACGCCAACAGCGCCGCCATGCGCATGGTCGCGCTCAAGGAACAGGATGTCGGCCAGGCCTCCCTCTGGCGCCTCGTTCCGGGTTTGCGGCAGTCGCTCGACCTCGCCCCGGGCGACGACCTCGCGGGGCGCGCGGCGCTCTCGCGCGAGATCGAGCTGACGTATCCGGAGCCGCGCATCGTGCGGCTCTACATTGTTCCCTTCACGGAGGAAGGGGAGGACAACGAGGAGGTGAATCCGCGGTTCGCCGTCATCCTCGGCGATGTCACCCGGGAGGCCCATTCCACCCGCGACCGGATCGAGAGCGAAAAGGTCTCCTCCATCCTGCTCCTCGCCGCCGGCGTCGCGCACGAGATCGGCAACCCGCTCAACTCGCTCACGATCCATCTGCAGCTCATGCAGCGCGGCCTGCGCAAGGGCGCCTCCGCCGCCGCGCTGGAAAAGCTCCGCGCCTCCCTCGAAGTCTGCCAGACCGAGGTGCAGCGGCTCGACGACATCATCCGCAACTTCCTCGAGGCGATCCGCCCGCGCCCGCCGGATTTCCAGAACATCGACCTGCTCGAAACGCTCGAGGAGGTGCTGCGCGTCCAGGGCCACGAGTTGCAGGACCGCGGCCTCACGGTCGAAGTCGAGGCCGTCACCGATCCGGCGATCGTGAAGGCCGATCGCGACCAGGTGAAGCAGGCGTTCTTCAACGTGATCAAAAACGCCATGGAGGCGATGGCCGCGGGCGGCCGGTTGCACATCAAGGCGCGGTCGAACGACGAAACCGTTTTCCTCCAGTTCGGCGACACCGGCGAAGGCATCCCGCAGGACGACCTGCCGCGCCTCTTCCAGCCGTTTCACACCACGAAGACCAGCGGCAGCGGCCTCGGCCTCATGATCGTCCAGCGCATCATGCGCGACCACGGCGGCCAGGTCGGCATCGACAGCCGCGAGGGCGTCGGCACGGTCGTGACCCTCGGCTTCCCGCGCAAGGACCGCCGCGTGCGACTGCTGGAGAAGTAGGGGGAAGGGAGTAAGGGAGTGAGGGAATGAGAGGGAAGGAAACGGCATCGCATACTCGTGCGCCTTTTCTTCCCTTATTCTCTCACTCCCTTATTCCCTCACTCCCCTCCCCGCCACTGTGACAACATTTCCCGTTGACCCTCCGAAACGCCCCCGAAGAGTGAGCGGGACATGCTTCCGACCGTCCTGATTGTCGACGACGAGAAACACACGCGCGAGGGCCTGCGGCAGGCATTGGAGGACGATTACGACATCTTTCTCGCGCAGAACGGCGACGAGGCTTTCAACCTCATGGAGGTCGAAAAATTCGACGTCGTCGTCACCGATCTCCGCATGCCGGGCGGCAAATCCGGGCTCAGAGTCATCGACAAGGCCCTCTCGCTCGCGAACAAGCCGGTCGTGATCATGATGACGGCCTACGGAAACGTGGAGTCCGCCGTCGAGGCGATGAAGCGGGGCGCGACGGATTTTCTCACCAAGCCGGTCAACCTCGAGAAGCTCGAGATCCTCATCCAGCGCGCATTGAAGTCGCGCAACCTCGAGACCGAAAACGTGCAGCTCAAGCAGCGGCTCGACGAGAAGTTCAACCTCGAGGGCATCGTCGGCAACTCCGAGCCGCTCCGGCTGGTGATCGAACGCGTCAAACTCGTCGCCCCCTCGCGCGCCACCGTCCTCATCGCAGGCGAAACCGGCACGGGCAAGGAGCTGATCGCGCAGGCCATCCACCAGATGAGCGGGCGAAACAAAAACCCGTTCGTCACCGTGCACTGCGCGGCGCTCCCCTCGTCGCTGCTCGAGAGCGAGTTGTTCGGCCACGAGCGCGGCGCCTTCACCGGCGCGACCGAACGCCGCATCGGCCGCTTCGAATCGGCCGACGGCGGCACGCTCTTTCTCGACGAGATCGGCGAGATCAACCTCACCACGCAGGTGAAGCTGCTGCGTTTCCTCGAGCAGCGCAGTTTCGAGCGCATCGGCAGCTCGAAGCCGCTCACGGTCGATGTGCGCCTGATCGCCGCGACCAATCGCGACCTCGAACAGATGGTGAAGGAGGGGACATTCCGCGAGGATCTCTTTTTCCGCCTGAACGTCGTGCAGGTCACGATGCCGCCGCTGCGCGAGCGCAAGGAGGACATCCCGCTCCTGCTCGGGCATTTCCTGGCGCAGTTTGCCAGGGAGAACGGCATCGAGCCGCCGACCTTCGAGCCGGGCGCCTTGCGCTGCCTCGCCACCTATCCCTGGCCGGGAAACATCCGCGAGCTTCGCAACTTTGCCGAAAACTCCGTCGTGCTCCACCGGGCCGCGCGCATCCACGAGTACGACCTCGAGCCGAAGTTCCGCGGCGGCACGGGCGACGACTCGAGCATCGGCGGCGCAACTTTCGCGATTCCGGTGGAAGGACAGGCGCCCGTGAGCCGGCTCTCCGTGGAGGAAAACGAGAAACGCCTCCTGCGCGAAGCCCTCCTCCAGGCCCGCGGCAATCGCACGAAGGCCGCGCAACTGCTCGGCGTCAGCCGCCGCACGCTTCATCGCAAGATCCAGCTCTGGCCGGAACTCGATGTCATCGACCGCGGCTGATTCCGGATGCGCGCAACAATAATTTCGACCGTAGGAGCGGCTTCAGCCGCGATTCGTTCGCAGTTCGTTGGCGTTCGATCGCGGCTGAAGCCGCTCCTGCGGTTTGTGAGCGCGTTCGCTTTGACAGCCTCCGCCGCCCACGCGGAGGAGATCCGGGTCGTCGGCAGCGATCTCCTCGCCCCGGCGTTGCAAGAGGTGATCGAGGAAACCGCCCGCCGCGAAGGCTGGGAAGTCGCATTCGACCTGCGCGGAAGCCACCGCGCCACGAACGACCTCGCCCGAGGCAGGGCGGCGGCCGCGCTCGTCCTTCGCGACCCGGCTGATCGGGCCGCGGCAGGGAAAGACGAACTCGCACACCTGACGGTCGGCCACCTCGTCGCGCTGGTCGTGGTGGCGAAGGCGAACCCGCTCGAATCGATCACGCTGTCGGGCCTCGCGCGGTTGTTCGGCGCGAGTCCCGGCCAGCAAGTCAGCCGCTGGGAGGACGTCGGCGAAACCGGCGAGCGGAGGACGCGGAATGTCGCGCCCGCGGTGGTGAACGAAACAGGCGACGTCGCGATCGGCTTCTTTCAGAAGCGGGCGTTGGAGCGCGGCGCGCTCGGCCGTCAGGTCGAACGCCTCGCGAATCCCGCCCAGCTCGTCGATCGCATCGTGGGCAATCGCGACACCATCGGCATCGTGGGCAACGATTTCCCGGATCCGCGCGCGCGCCTGCTTCCCGTCGTCCCCGCCCCCGATCGACCCGCGGTCGCCCCATCGCCGGACGCGATCGCCGCCGGCGACTACCCGCTCGCGCTTCCGCTCGACCTCGTCTTCCCCGCCGGGATGTCCGCCACGATGAGCAGACTGGTTCACGCCCTGCTCAGCGCGGAGGCCTCGACGGCGCTCGAAGTCTCGGGCTTTCGTCCGCTCCCGCCCGAGGCGCGCGCCGACGCGCTGGCGTCGTTTTCAACCCCGTGAGTCGTCAGCGCCCGGGAGGGCTTGCGTCCCTCTCCGAATCAAGCGTCCGAAACCCTGCAATCAGCCGCGGATCCGTCGCCGAAAATGCGGGTTTTCCGTGTTGACTACCGAAAATCGGCTTCGAATCATCCGCCCTTCTTCCCCGCGGGCGTAGCTCAGTTGGTAGAGCACCACCTTGCCAAGGTGGACGTCGTGAGTTCGAGTCTCATCGCCCGCTCCATTTTTTGGCCGTCTGGCGCATCGTCGAAGTCATCTGAACGGCCGCCCTGACTCTCCATCAGCGCCGACGGCGGGCGCGTCGGACGCGAGCGCGCGGCGACGAAAAGAAGGGACGCGAGGCGCCAGGGTGGCTTCGGTTCCGGGTCGGAATCCCCTGCCGGCGGTGAAGGCCTCGGCGTTCGCGTCCCGCGGAAGGCGTTCGCTCAGAAATCCACGGAGAATGTGACCGACGTGCGCCGTGAATCGATGGTGACAAGCCGGGAGATGGCTCCCGTCGTCAACGCCTGCATGGGCACGGGATCGTTTTCGTTGAGCAGATTGCGAATGTTGAGTTGCAGGCGATAGTTGAATCCGCCGAACGCTTCCATCTTGCCGCGGTAACCGGCCATGAAATCGACGAACTTTTCGGATTCGCCCTTATATTCAGTGTCGAGATCGAGCACGGTCTCTCCGAACTCGTTGGTCTTGACGCCGTAGCCGATGATGGGCGCGCCCCGATACCGGAAGGCTCCGCCCACATTGAAGCCTTTCAACCGGCCTTCGGTGAACCGATAGTTCAGGATCAGGTTGACCCGGCCGGCGCGCACCGCGGGGTTCGACCGGCCGTCGACCGCCGTGATGAAGGCTGTGGCCCGGCCGACGATCTGGCTTTGATAGTATTGGGCCAGCGTCTGGCCGGTGGGCTGGTCATCGTTGAAGGGAGCGGTGGTCCAGGTCACGGGATTCCCCTGACCGTCCACTTCGCCATTGGTCGCCACGACACTTTCCCAGACCGGGAGCCTCTGCCCCAGCCACGCAAACCAGTCGGTTCCGATGTTGGTCTCGGTGGATTCACCTTTCGAGCCATTGATTCGGACGTTCCAATTGGGCGTGGGGCTGAAATTCAACTCGGCCTCGTAGCCTTTGGCGGAAAAATCGGAGTTTATGTTATAGTTGGCGACGCTCAGGACAGGGAAGCCGCGCAGATTGCCGTCGGCCACGTTGATCTGCGGAATGTTGGGATTGAGCTCCATCACCCGATCTTCAACCGCCTTGAAGTTGTTTTGATAATTGTTGATCTGCTGGAAGGCTCGCGTGGGCGCGAGGGTGTTCTCGTATTTGTTGACCTTGAGGGAGAGCTTGTTGTCCCAGAGATCGACGCGGACGCCGTAGTCTTTGCCGGCCCCTCCGGCGCCGGAGAGCTGGTTGCCGAAAGGATCGAAACGGCCTATATTGAGATCGAAGGTGGTGGATTCGCTATAGGAAAGCGAGAGCCAGGGCAGGGGGCGGGCCACCACTCCGTAATTGCGGTTGATGCCGGTCTCCCTTTCGCCGTAGGGGGCATACTCCCCGTCCCACAGAACGGGGTACAAGCCCGAGAAATCCTGCGTGGTCGAGGCGGCGTCGAAGGTGGCCGTGCGCGCGGTGTCCTTGCGATAGCCGTAGGTCACCACGAGCCGCTCGCGGTTGTGGCGGTCGGGAAGGAAGAAGCCCTGCCAGACGAAAATCATCGCGTCCTCGTCGTTCTTGACCGCGGATGCGGCCGCCTGGGCGCCAAGCCGCTTGCCGTCCTCCGTGACCATCGGTGTTATATAGTACAACTCGAAGGGCTGGCCGTTGGCGTCGTTGGCGATCCATTCGCCCCAAAGAGGCCCGAAGGCCTGGGTGGGCTCGTAGGGATCGCCGAGGTAGTGGCGGTATTGGGGAACCCGCGACGCATGGTTGGCCCAGTTTTGAAACGTCTTCGGGCGCAGGGTGACGCCGGGGAGCACGGGATCATCGATGATGCGCCGTTGGAAGGTGTTCTGATTCAGGGCTTCATTCTCGGAAAGGGAATAAAGGCCCAACAGCCGGTGGCGGCCCAACCACTTCATCCACGCCTGGCCCTCGCCGAGTTTTCGTCCCGCATCGTACTCGTAGGAGAGAGTGGCCCGCCAGTCTTCCCGGTTGAAATACTGCAGGCGGTTCGCGCTCGTGCCTTGGAAATAAAACTCTCCGGCGTGGGGATTGGGCGTGGTGGTTCCCGGGATGTACATGTTCGCGTCGACCATGATGCGATTCTGGGAACCGCTCGGATTGGCCCCGGCGGTGAGAATCTCATTGTCCGATTCGTCGTAATTATAGGCCAGCTCGAGATAGAGTTGGTCGAAGAGTTTCTGCTCGAGGATCACGGTCGTGTTGAAGCCGTCGAGGCGGTTCTCGCGGGCGTTGCCCAGGACGTTCACGTCGAAGGGAAAGATCGAAGGATCGAGAAGCGTGTAATTGGCTCCCGAATCGAAGGTGGGGTCGACGCCGGGCAGCGTGCTGGGGCTGCGCACGGTGACGGAGTTGCGCCAGCTTCGCATGGCGCCGCTCTCGCCCTGGATCATGATGGGCTGCTCGCCCGCCTGGGCGAAGATTCTGTTGCTCCCGATGCCCGTGAAGCTGGTGTTGTCGTAGATGGGTTTCGGGGTCGTGTATACGCTGCCGGGAACCTCGTCAGCAATCAGCCAGGGGGTGACGAAATCGAAGGGCGTGGTCCGCATGGCCCGATTCCAGGAGCGGTTGATGCGCTCCCCCTGCACGCTGAGCGTGGTGTGCCTGGACGGCTTGAAGGTGAGGGCGCCGTAGATCCGGTCGTCATTGTCGTAGTTGGGCTGCTTCTCCGTGTAGGCGCGCTTGGTGAGGCCCATGACACGGACCGAAAGCTTCTCCGGCAGAAGGACGAGATTGACGTCGACGGTTCCGCGTTTGGAATCCTCCGAATCGTATTGCAACGAAAAGCCATAGCGGTTGCGCATGATGGCACGGGCGGGCGTGGAATCCAGGATGCCGGCGGGGCTGCCGAGGCCAAAGAGGATGGCGTTGGGACCGCTGGCGACAGTGACCCGGTCGATGTTATAGTTATCGGTCGCGCTCCTTGTCGCAAAAAAATTGCGCGAGAGCGTGCCGTCGCGGAGACCCCGGACGCGCGCGGCGCTGGTGGGAAACTGGCCATCGTTGGACGCGGTTTCCGAGCTTTCATACTGGTTCTCGGTATTGGCGGAGTAGATGAGGGCCTCATCGAGACTCGTCACCCCGAGATCCTCCATGAACTCCTTGGTGAAGGTTTCGAGCTGGTTGGGCACGTCCTTGAAGTCCGTGCGCAGGCGAGTGCCGCCAAGGGTCTCGGTGGCGACCCAGCCGGTGTCGCCAGACTCGACGACAAAGGGGCTGAGTTCAACGGCCTCCTCTTCCGGCGGCGCGGCGGTTTGCGCGACCAGGGTGCTGGCGGCTGCGAAGAGGTTTCCCAGCCAGGCGGCCGTCGACAGCAATAGTGGCCGGGATCGCGGGTTGGATGGCGAAACGAGGGACGGTGACTTCGGGGAGTTCATGCGTGGGGTGTTTGGTTTGTTTGCTTTCCCAGGGTTCTGAGTTGCCTGTGATTACGGGGCGCGAGTCGAGCCGATGGAGCGGCCGATCAGCCCCGCGCCCGGGAAGCTGTCAGCTCGGAAAACGTGTGGCCGGTCGCCATCCGGATCGGAGACGAGCCGTCCGTGCCGGGGAGACGACGCTGCGCCGACCGATGAGTTGACGCCGCAGCGTCGGAGAAAATGGAGGGCAGGCCGCATGTTTTAGAGAAAGATATAAAATGAACGACTCACCCGCGCAGCCCCGGCGCGGATCATATAAAAGTGATCAACTTGTCCTTTCGCGATTTATCATAGGGAAGCCGATCGTGGCCTTCGACGCCGTCCGCGACGGCGCCAGAGAACGAATTTGACGCATCGGAAGAAACGGGAATTGCGGCAAGAAGAGAGCGGCATGCGACAAGGCAGTTCATCGGCAGAGATGGGGCGGAAAGCGGGGCACAAGACCCGCATCCGGCCATGGGGCGGCGACCGGATCGCGTGGAACAACCACGCCGATTCTCCACCTTGCAGGCCGGACGCCGTCAATCGCCCCGTCACTTTGTCTGTAAAGTGAAACAACCGAGCCGAATTCCGGTCCGGCTCTCGCCGCTTCACTTTACAGACAAAGCGACGCCAGCGTTGAGCGGGCAGGTCGCCGGTGGGAAGTAGATGGCCCCTGTTGCGCGGTTTGCCGCTGTCTCCGGCGCGGTTCCGTCAAACTGACCTCTCCCATCAATGCCCGACGAACCCTCCCTGCTCCGCGGCGCGATCGACACGCACGTCCACAGCGCTCCCGACGTCATTCCGCGCAAGCTCGACGACCTCGAACTTGTGGAGCAAGCGCGGCATGTGGGCATGCGGGCGCTCGTCCTGAAAAACCACTGTTGCTCCACCTGCGCCCGCGCCTTTCTCCTCAATCGCATGCAAGGTGATGTCGCGGTTTTCGGCGGGGTGGTCCTCAATGACACGATCGGCGGCTTCAACTGGCGGGCGGTGGAGACCGCGCTCAAAATGGGTGGCGAGATAGTCTGGATGCCGACCAAGTCCGCCGCCAACCACCAGCATTTCTTTGGCGGCCGGAACGGATTGACCGTTCTGAACGGCACGGGTTTGTGCGCCTCGGCGCGCGATATCGTCCGATTGGTCGCCGACGCAGGCGCCATTCTCGCGACCGGCCATCTTTCACCCTTGGAATCGAGTGTGTTGATCGAGGAGGCGCTGGCGGCGGGGGTTCGCCGCATCAGCGTCACGCATCCCGAATGGGGAGCCACGGCCATGCCGGTCGAAATGCAGCGCCGTTTTGCGCAAAGCGGGGCGGTGTATTTCGAGCGCTGCCTGGTTTCGGCCCACCCTGGAGCGCGATATGGCGTGCCGTTCGAGACGATAACGCGGCAGATCCGCGCGGTGGGAGTCGACACGACCATCGCGGCCACCGATTACGGGCTGCCGGCGGCGCTGGCGCCAAGCGAAGCGATGAGCGCCTATATTCAGAAACTGATGGAAGCTGGATTCAACGACGTTGAAATCAAACGCATGATCCAGGACAATCCGGCGCAGTTGCTTCAGCTTGCCTGACCATGCGCATGCCAACCAGACGGTGGACGCTTTGCGGCCTGTTGTTGCTGGTGACGATCATCAACTACCTCGATCGCCAGACAATCTCTGTTCTGGCATCGCGCATCGCGGAGGAGATGAGCCTGAACGACGCGGACCTTGGCCGGTTGTTCTTCGCGTTTCTCTTCGCGTACGGATTGGGCCAGATGATCGTGGGCCCGCTGCTCGACCGCTTCGGGGTTGTCGCGGCGTATGCGGTGGCCGTCGCCGCTTGGTCGCTGGCGGGCGCCTCGTCGGGGCTGGCGACGGGCTTCGGCTTTCTCTTTGCGACGCGGATCCTGCTTGGATTGTGCGAATCACCCAACTGGCCGCTGGCGCTGCGTGTCGTGACGCGGGTGTTTTCACCGGCGCACCGCGCGCTCGCGACAGGGATATTTCAGAGCGGCACGAGCATTGGCGCGCTCATCGCGCCGCCGATCATCGTTCTTCTTGCGACGACACATGGCTGGCGGGCGTCGTTTTTCGTGTTGGGCGCGGTCGGCTTTGTCTGGGTGGCGGCATGGCTCTTGTGGCTGCGGTTGAGCCCGGAGCCGGCCTTGGACGCGCCGGCCGTTGTGGAGCCTCACCCCGCCTCGCCAGGCGCGGCGCTGCCCGCGACGCTCGGTGAAATCGTGCGCTCGCGAGCGTTTTGGGGGCTGGCAGTCGCCACGAGTTTCCTGAATCCGCTGCAATATTTCTACACCACGTGGCTGCCACGATATTTCGACAAGTACGCGGGAGTGGGTTTCGGCGCGGAACTCGCGCAGCGACTCGTGATCGTCTACCTCGCGCTCGATCTCGGACTCTGGACCGGCGGCGGGCTCGTGGCGTGCCTCGCGCGACGATGGAGCGTGCGGCGCGCGCGCCTGTTTGTGACGACCCTTGGCGCGGCCTGCATGATGACGGTTCCCGTAGTCGCGCTCTTGGACAACCTCGACCTCATCACCGCTGTCATCTCGCTCGCGACGTTCGGGCTGGGCTGGTTCATGGTGAACTACCTGACCTTCAGCGCCGAGGTCTCCGCGGCCAAAGTATCCACCACCGTGGGATTGCTCGGCGGGACGGGTTCTCTCGCGGGCGCCGGATTCATGCTGCTCGTCGGAGGCTCCATCGAGCGCAGCGGAAGCTTCAGCATCGCATTCCTCATGGCAGGTGTGATGCCGTTCGTTGCCTGGCTCGGAATCATGTGGGCGACGCGCCCGGTCAATGCGGCGCCGTCATGAAGAAACTCCACGGAGCAATCATCGGCTGCGGCTCAATCTCGGAATTCCATCTTCGCGGGTGGGCGCGAATTCCCGAGGCTGAAATCTGCGCGCTCGTCGATCCGGACGTGGCTCGCGCGCAGGAGCGCCAGGCGCGGTTCGCCCCCGGCGCGCGGCTCTATGATTGCATGGAGGCCGCGCTCGCGCGGGAGACGCTCGACTTTGTCGACATCATCACGCCGCCGTGGCTTCATCGGGAACAGTGCCTCCTCGCGGCGAAGGCCGGGCTGCACATCGTCTGCCAAAAGCCGCTCTGCGACCGGCTCGACGACGCGCGTCAATTGGTCGAGGAACTGCGCGGTTATCCACGGCGATTCGTGGTGCACGAGAACCACCGCTACCGGCCGTGGTTTCGCGAGATTGTCCGCCAGATGCGCGACGGCCTGTTCGGCCCGTTGCGGTATGTCGAACTGACGCAGCACGACCCGTGCGAGCCACCGGAGAAGATCGACACGGAAGCCGGGCACGGCGTCCTGCTGCAATACGGCGTGCACCTCGTCGACATGGCGCATGCGTTGCTCGGCGATCCGGTTCGCATCCGTGCGCGCATGCAGCGCATCAACCCCCGCGTGCGCGGCGAAAGCCTGGCGCACGTGGTCCTCGAGTATCCCGAGACGACCGCCGTCGTGGCCGTCTCGTGGAAAGCGGTCGGCGTGCGGCAGGGTGGCGCGCTCGTCGTCGGTGAGCGCGGCGAGTCCAGCTACGAGGGCTGCCTCACGCGCGCCGAGGCCGGCCGTTTTCGATTGTGTGCCGGCAACACCGTGGTGCGCGACGAGTTCCGATCGCCGACCGAGGACTACGTCGAATCGTTCCATCAATTCGAGCGCATGTTCGTCGACTCCGTGCTCGGCGATGCGCCGCCACCGCAACCCGCGGCGGAGAATCTGCGCTCGTTGATCTCGACCTACGCCGCCTACGAGGCCGCGCGAACCGGCGAGGCGGTGTCCTTTGCCGCGCTGGCCCGGCCACGACTGCCAACCAGGGGATCCTCGGCAGCGTCATGATGTCGGTCCACCCTTGCCCCGCGGAGCCCGGCACGGCGCTCGTGGATGTCGACACGCCCGCGCTGCTGCTCGACCTCGAAGTTTTCGAGAGAAACCTCGCCCGGCTTGCTTCGGCGCTCGCGCCGCATCGCATGCGCGTTCGTCCCCACGCGAAGACGCACAAGTGCCCTGAAATCGCCCGTCGCCAGATCGCCGCCGGCGCCGTCGGCGTATGCTGCCAGAAGGTGAGTGAAGCCGAAGCGATGGCAGCCGGTGGCATCAAGGACGTGTTTGTGAGCAACGAGATCGTCGGCGCGCCCAAGCTCGTCCGCCTCGCCGAGCTGGCCCGGCACGCGCGCGTGGCGGTGTGTGTCGATGACGCGCGCAACGTCGCCGACCTCGCCGCGGCGGCCGCGCGCGCGGGAAGCCGCCTCGACGTTTTCGTCGAGATCGATGTGGGCTCGCGTCGCTGCGGTGTCGTTCCGGGCGCGCCGGCTGTGGCGCTCGCCTGTCAGGTTGCCGCAAGCGCTCATCTGCGTTTCGCCGGTCTGCAAGCCTATCACGGCCCCGCGCAGCACATGCGGAGTGTCGCCGAGCGACAGGCCGCCTCCGCCGCCACAGCGGCCAGCGTGCGCCAGACCAGAGCATTGCTGGCCGCGCGCGGTCTCCGGTGCGAAACCGTCACCGGCGGCGGCACGGGCACATGCCTCTTCGATGCGGCCAGCGGCGCCTTCGACGAGATCCAGCCCGGCTCCTATGTCTTCATGGACGCCGACTATGCCGCCAACGAGGCGACTCCAGGGGCGCGCTTCGAGCAAAGCCTCTTCGTGTGGACCACCCTGATGAGCCGTCCAGCCGCAACGTACGGCGCGGTCGATGCCGGCGCGAAGGCCGTGAGCAACCAGCCGGCGATGTCGCAAATCCACGGTCACGCCGGCGTCACATACGCCCGCGCCACCGACGAACACGGCGTGCTGCGATTCGACGATCCTGCGTGCAACCTCGCCGTGGGCGACAAACTGATGTTGGCGCCCGGCCACTGCGACCCCACGGTCAACCTGCACGATTGGATCCTGGGCATGCGCGACGGTCGCGTGGAGGCGGTCTGGCCCATCGCCGCTCGAGGGGCCACCCGCTGAGCGAGGTCCGAAATCCCGGAGCCGGGGTGTGTCCAAAGACAAACACTTTCCAAACCCGATCCCCTCCCCTGCCCCATGCTTGCTCCATCCTCGCGTCGATCCTCTCCTTTCGGCTGCGCGGCCGCGCTGGCAATCCTGGTCGCGGTATTGCCGTCGGCCGCGGCTCCCCGGGTCGAGGACGCCCAGACCGACCCCAATGACTGGCGCCATCAAGGATCCGGAGGCCGGCCCCTCATCTCATCGAGCCTATAGCGAATGAACTCCCGATTTCTTATACTATCGCTTTATATCGGATTGCTTTCCGCGCACGGCGCCGCGGCGGGCGCCCGTCCCGACGCGGACGACGAACTCTTCAGGGGCTTCGTTGCCCCGCCCGCGCAAGCACGTCCGTTTGTTCGCTGGTGGTGGAACGGAAACCGCGTCACGGCGGACGAAATCACACGGCAGCTCGACGTGCTGCAGGCGGCGGGAATCGGCGGTGTCGAAATCAATCCCATCGCCCTGCCCGCGGAATCCGAGGATGTCGGCGGCAGGCCACTTGTCTGGCTCAGCGGGGAATGGAACGAGCTGCTGGCATTCGCCGCGCGGGAGGCCGCGCGGCGGGGGATGATCACCGATCTGATCGTGGGCTCGGGCTGGCCGTTTGGCGGCGAATTCCTGAGCGAGGACCAGACCATCCAAAGGATCATCCCCCATGAGATCCCGTATTCCGGAGGCCAGCCCATACGGGAGGACGAGGCGAGCCTTGTTCGGAAGGCGATGGCGGCGCGAACGCCCCGGTTGCTTCAGGAAAAAACGGGAAGCCGCGAGATCCGTTTCGTCCGCCTCGTGCCTGATGGGATCAGGGATGTTTCCGAAATCATCGACCTCACCGCCGAATACAGGGAAAACGGCGGAAGGATCGAGCGCCTGGCGCCGCCGGGGGATTGCAAGCTCGCATATGGAGTGTTCGAGAGAAGCGTTAGAGAGGTCATGCATGGCGCGCCCGGCGCCGCCGGCCCGGTGATGAATCATTACGACAGAAACGTCACCACAGCCTATCTGGACCGCTTGAAGAAGATCACGGAAGACACGGGGACGCCGCTGAATGCCATCATCCGGGCTCTTTTTTGCGACAGCATCGAGCTTGCCGGAGCCAACTGGACCGACGGTTTCGACGAGATCTTTTACCATGAATACGGCTACAGGCTCGAGCCTTATTATCCGGTGGTGTTCTACGACCCCTACAAGGGATATATCGAGCAATGGGCCGATCCCGGCTTCATGGACCGCGCGCGGCGGGTCCGGCACGACTACAATCGGCTGCTGGTCAAAACATTCCTCGACAATTTCACCAGGACGTTCCGCGATTTCTGCGCCGCCAACGGAGTCCTGAGCCGCTATCAGGCCTATGGAACCCCGCTGTTGATGGGAATGCTGGAAGGGAACATGATCCCCGACATTCCCGAGAGCAACAACTGGATCTACTCCGCCCCCATGCAAAGCGAGAATTGGGAGTGGAATCAACAACATGGCTACATGGTCTGGAACCTGCTCGCGGCTTCGGCCGGCCATCTCGCGGCCAGGGAGATCATAAGCAACGAGGCCATGACCAACACCAAGGGGGTGTTCAAGACCTCTCTCGACGAGATCAAACAGCACGACGACATGAATTTCATCTCGGGGATGAACCACACCGTGCTGCATGGTTACAACTACTCTCCCGCAGAGGCCGGCTTTCCCGGGTGGATCCGGTTCGGCACTTATTTCAGCGAGCGCAACTCATGGTGGCCCCATTTCCCCAAGTGGGTGGATTACAACGCCAGGCTCTCGCATGTCTTCCAGCAGTCCCGGCCGGTCAAGACCATCGCCATCGTCGGCCCGCAGGGCGACGTCTGGTCCAACGCCGGATTGACGAGAGTGCCCTTTCACCTGACGCCGTGGTACTGTCACCGCCTCTGGGAGCCTCTCAGCCAGGCCGGAAGCTCCGCCGACTATATCACCGAATCCATCCTTCAACAGGGAAAGGCGGGCGACGGAACATTCAGTTTCGGCCCCATGGCTTACGAGGCAATCCTGCTGGCCGGGGTGGAATCCCTGGACCCGTCGACGGCGCGCGCGCTGCGCGACTTCGCGGAAAGCGGAGGAAAGCTTATCATCGTGGATGGCGCGCCACGAAGATCCCTGTCGATGCAAGACGCCGGCGCCGGCGATGCCGTGGTGCGCGAGGTGTTTTCGGATCTGGCGCGGAACCACCCGGATTCCGTCTTCATGTTCGAGGGTCCGAAATCCGAGGCGGAACTGCTTTCATGGACCCTCTCGGCTCTGGCGAGGACGGGAATCCGCGCCGACGTGACTCTCGAGCGCCCAAACCAGAGTGTATATCAAATGCGGATGGCGGCCGGAAACAGGGACATCTATTTTTTCACGAACACAAACCGGGTGAAGACCGCGATATTCAATGCGGACTTTCCCACGGGAAACAAGATCCCGTGGGCATGGAACCCCGAGGCGGGCACGCGGGCTGTATATCCCCATGACGATGCCTCGAACCGACTGGAGATCGCGCTGCAGCCGCTGCAGTCCCTCCTGCTTGTGTTTGATCCCGACACAACCGGCGAGCAGGATGAGAGTGTCCGGGTGACGCCGGGCGCCGAGGTCATGGAGATAGAGGGGCCGTGGCGGGCAAGGTTCGACCACGTCGATGGGAGCACATTCGCGCGGAGCTTCGGGCGACTCATCGATTTCGGAACCTCCGAAGACGGAGAGTTGGGACGTTTCGCCGGCACTGTGACCTACTCCACCTCGTTCCATTCCGACGGTTCCGGCACATGGCTGGAACTCGGAAAGATAAACAAGGGCGTTGTTGAAGTCTTCATCAACGGCCGGCCGGCGGGGGTGAAGTGGTATGGCCGCCCGTTGTTTCCAATCGAAGGGTTGCTCGAACGGGGCGAGAACCGGCTGGAAATCCGATATGTCACGGTCCTGAGCAACTATGCCCGGAGTCTTCAGAACAATCCGACCGCCGCCTTTTGGACGCGCGGCTTCAATCAGATACCGATGGGCATCGAGGGTGGCGCCAGGATTCTTCGTTGATATTCTCCGCGCCCGTCGTCCTGCGAGCCCGCGCCGGGCTACGAGCGCATGGCCAGCGCCGGCTCGGCTTATCGCTTCAGGTGGAGCACCGCGTCGCCGGAGAACGGCGCGGTAAACGACTCGGCGCCAGCCGACGATTGCAGATGTCCCGTTCCGGCCACGCGGCCGGCAGTGGGGTCGTACCATTCGAACTGGTATGAGCCGGCGGGAAGCTCGACCGAGAATGTCGTGTCGGCCGCGGGCTGGTAGATCAAGTATTCCCGGCCGGGCTGGGCGATACAGTAGCCAGTCGTGGCGAGATCCGGGCGAGGGATGGCGGCGGCCAGGTCGATCTTTTCGGCATAGAGCCTGGCCCGCCCCAAAGCGGCGCGCATCGTTTCCCAATAGGGATCGGGCGTCATCCCGAAGTAAGGCTCATCGGGATTGGTCCCTCCCGGATGATTGCGGCCGACGCTCTTTCCCTCGGTGCGCGCGAGATGGGGATCCATGAAGAGAAGCTGATATCCGCGCAGGAAGTTCTCCCAGACCCAGGCTTGCTGGCGGGCCGGACCATGTTGCTTGAGGATATCCCAAGTGTAGCCGTGGTCGCTGTCCACGATCACCACCTTGGAGCCGTCGGCGACCGGAGGATCCTCGAAGTAGCCGGACTTGCAGGACGGGGAAACCCAGTCGGCGGGGCTGGACATCAACTCCGCGTGCGCGGTTTTGCCGGGAAAGTGCGCCGTCATGCCCACCGGATGCTGCCGGGGTTTCGTCCGCTCGTAGTTGTGGATGAAATCGACCATGTGATATTGCCACGCGGTGCTGTGGTTGTTGGCCTCGTTGGCGATCTCATAGAGCACGTTGTCGAGGTCGTTCACGGTGTCGATGACCTTGCGGACAAAGGCTTCCTGAGTCGCGGTGACGTCGGGGAACTCGAGCGTGGAGGCTCCGTGGCTGGCGCCCGCGTCGACGGAATTGATATTGTTGCGCCCATCGTAAGGGAAGCCATCGGTCTCGTTCCGGTTGTGCTTCCAGGCATAGCCTTGGAAAAGCATGATCGAAACGTAGATGCCGCGATCGCGCGCGGCGATGACGCGGGCCCGCACGCGATCAAACCAGTCCTGGTTGAACCTGGTCAGATCGAATTTCGGTTTTCCGTCGGTGGCCAGGCCGGGGCCGGTCCGTTGCCACGGTTGCGGCTCCCAGCGAAATGGTCCTCCGTTCGGGCCCTGATCCGAATACGGCACGTCCCAGACCCAGCCGCGGAAAAAGTTGTGGTGGCGCGCGACAAGGAAATCGAGGTAGCCCTCGTAATCGAAAGCCTCCGGATGTTCCCTGCCCTGGTCCGTGGCGAAATTTGCCCAGGTGTGGGAACCGGTCAGGTAGATCACATGGCCGGAGCCATCTGTGAAATAGCGCGGGTTCGACTCGAGCCGGCGCAAGGGCCCGGTCCCGGTGGTGGAAGCGGCGCAGACCGCGGAATGGAGGGCGGACGCGCAGAGAAGCGCGACGGCGAGCTTCAGAACGTTCGCCGGACCGTGATGACGACGGGGCATGGTGAGGAGGCAGACATCTGCGGGGTCCGGCACGGCGGCACAACGGCCTTCGTCCTTGATCTGTGAAGTGTGTGGGAGGCTTTATGGATCAAGTAGCGGGAGGGTTGTCGGCCCGCCCGCGCTTGGGTCCAACTCACTCGAGTTGGAGTCCCCCTTGGTCACTTGCTTCTGAAATCCCGCGCATCATGCGCAGGATGAAGGAACCCGGATCTCGAAGTTCGAAACCCCGAAACAAACTCAATTCCCTGCCTTGGCCTTTGTGGCTCCAAACTCCGATTGATCGGAAAGGGATGAACCACGCAGGCACGAAGGTTGAAGAGAATGATGTCACCGCACAACAGCTTCCAGACGATGTCGTTGGTCTTATCGAGATCCGGGAACCCATTCCGGCGCTTATCGGCTTTCGGGGTCGTTCGTTCCGCGGTGCTGCTCACGGGATTGGTGATCGCGCCGATGCCGCGCCTGTCGGCGGACGATTCCTCCCGTGCGCGCGCCTGGCAGCGGTGGGAACACTCGCTGACAAGCACCGCCGACTACGCGAACCCGTATGCCGGCGTCACCTTGCGCGTGCGCTACTCCGGGCCGGGCGATCGCGAGCTTCACGCCTACGGGTTCTGGGATGGAGGCCGGACGTTTCGCATCCGCTGCGCCTTTCCCACGCCGGGAACCTGGCGCTGGGAAACCGCGTGCTCGGACCCTGCCAACACCGGGCTGCACGGGCAGCGCGGCGCCGTCGAGGTGCGACCCTATCGCGGCAACCATGCGTTGTATCGACACGGCTTCTTGCGCGTGAGCGAGGATCGCCGCCATCTGGCTTTCGCGGATGGCACGCCATTCCTGTGGATGGGGGACACGGCGTGGGCCGCGCCCTATCGCGCCACTGACCGCGAATGGGAAACGTATCTGGCCGATCGGACGGCGAAACACTTCTCGTTGATCCAGATCACCACGCCGCCGCGCTGGGGCCCGGCCGACCGGGCGGAGAGGGAGCCCTTCTCCGGCGAGGGCATCGACCGGTGGAATCCCGCCTACTGGCAGGCGGTTGACCGCAAGATCCAACGCGCCAATGAAGCCGGTTTCGTGGTGTTCTACACCGGCTTGATGGAGCCGACCCTCCGCTATCCGCCCGCCGACCAGGCGTGCCTCTTCGCGCGCAACCTCGTCGCCCGGCTCTTCGGCAACTTCGTGATCTTCTCGCCCAGCTTTGACAGCCGGCCGACCCCGCTCGCGCACGAGGTCGGCCGCGCCATCCGCGACGCGACGACGGCGCACCTGATCACCCAGCACCCCGGCACCGGTTCCGGCACGCCGCGGCCGGAATTCGCGCTCTACCACGCCGACCAGCCCTACATGGATTTTATTGCCGTGCAGAGCGGGCACAACAACGGCAACCGCGAACTCTGCGCCCGCCAGGCCATCGATTGGGCACTCGATTTGTGCCACCACGAGCCGCGCAAACCCGTCGTCAATGTCGAGGCGATGTACGACGGCCACGGCGATCGGGCCTGGCAGGCCGTGGATGCGCGCGGCCTCGGCTGGCGGAGCTGGCTGTCGGGTTCGATGGGCTACACCTACGGGGCCGGCGACACGCAGCCCAAAGTTCCCGGCGGCAGCGGCGGCATCTGGCGCTGGTCGGAAGATCCCGACGCGTTCGATCACTGGGCGAAGGCGCTGAAATGGAAGAGTTCCACGCAGATGAAATATATGCGTGATTTCTTCGCCGCCTTCGCATGGTGGCGGCTGGAGCCGGCGCACGAACTGATTCGCAACCAGCCGGAGGAAGCGGTTCGGCGCATGGCGCTGGCCCGGATCCCCCGGCATGATTTCGCGGTCGCCTACCTGCCGGACAACGAGGCGATCGAGGTGGACGTTTCAGGGTTCTCGGCTCCGCTGCGCGCGCGGTGGTTCGATCCGCGCGGTGGCGGCTCCCGCCGCGTGCCGGGCACGATTTCGAACGTGGGCATCCAGCGTTTCACCTCTCCGGGAGGAGGCGATTGGGTCCTGGTCCTGAAGTCGGTGCCCGGGCCGTGGACGGAGCGCGTGGACGGCCTGCATTGGAGATAATCCTCGCCGGCGGTTGCATGAATTATAGATACTTCCGGCAACGCGCCCATGAGAAGGATGCTTCATCTTGCCGTGTTGTTATTGGCGGCGGTGCCGGGCCGCGCCGCAACGGCCGAAAGCCCGGAACGAAAGCCCAACATCCTTCTCATTCTCGTCGACGACATGGGTTTTTCCGACCTCGGCTGCCATGGCGGCGAGATCCCGACGCCCAACATCGACCGGCTCGCCGCCGGGGGCCTGCGTTTCACGCAATTCTATAACACCGGCCGCTGCTGCCCAACCCGCGCCAGCCTGCTCACCGGCCTCTATTCGCATCAGACTGGCGTCGGCTACATGACCCGCGACCAGGAACTACCCGGGTATCGCGGACGACTGAACGACTCCTGCGTGACACTCGCCGAAGTGCTCCGCCCCGCCGGTTACTTCACCGCCATCAGCGGCAAGTGGCACGTCGGACAGGAACACGGTGTTGTCCCATGGGAACGCGGTTTCGAGCGCAGCTTCGAAGCCCAGGGCGGTTTCTACCGGGCGTCCGATCGAATCGCCAGATTGTTTCTCAACGGCGAAGCACTGGCCAACGACGACGCGCGCATGCCGAAAAACTGGTATATCACCGACCTGTGGACGGACTTCGGGCTGAAATTCATCGATGAAGCCCGCGCGGCGCAAAAACCCTTCTTTCTCTATCTTGCGCACAATGCTCCGCACTTTCCGTTGCAGGCATCCGCGGAGGATATCGCCAGGTTCCGCGGTCGTTACAAGGCAGGCTGGGACCGCCTTCGCAATGAGCGTCTCGCGCGGCAGGTCGCCTCCGGTTTGATCGATCCTGCCTGGGAGCTTTCACCGCGTCCCGAGGAGGTGAAGGCATGGGATGATCTCACCGCGGAGGAGCAGGACCGCTTCGATCATATGATGGCCGTCTACGCCGCCTGCGTCCACCGGCTCGATCTCGCCGTGGGGCGGCTGGTGGATGGACTCCGTGAACGCGGCGAGCTCGACAACACCTTGATTCTTTTTCTCAGCGACAACGGCGGCAATGCCGAGTCGGGTTCCGATGGCCGCACCGAAGGCGATCCCACCGAGGGCGGCTCGATATGGTATTGCGGCGGATCCTGGGCGCTCCTGCAAAACACCCCTTTCCGCCGCTCCAAGCGTTTCAACCACGAGGGCGGCATCGCGACGCCATTGATCGTTCACTGGCCGGCCGGCATCCGCGCACATGGAGAAACTCGCGAGCAAGTCGGTCATGTCATCGATCTCATGCCAACGCTGGCCGAGATCGGCGGCGCAACCTACCCCGCCGAATTTCACGGACACGTCATTCCACCAGCCGAAGGCCGGAGTCTCGTTCCGGCCTTTGCCAACCTTCCAATCGAGCGTGATGCGCTCTATTGGGAACACCAGGGCAACGCCGCCATTCGCGTGGGCAGTTGGAAACTCGTTCGCGCCGGCCGCGAAGGCGCATGGGAGCTCTACGATCTGAAAAGAGATCGCACCGAACTCCACGATCTCGCCGCGCGGAACCCCCGGCGCGTGCGCGAGCTTGGCGCGAAATGGAAGGCGTGGGCCGAGCGCGCAAATGTCCTGCCCTCCCCTCCGCCCCGGAAAGCTCTCGCAAAGGAGCCATGAAGCTGCAGGCTGCGTGCTGAGAGCATTGCGTATATGGTGAATCGCTTGCGGGTTCATTCCCCGAAGCCTGCTTCGGCGCCGGGGGCAGGAGCGGCTTCAGCCGCGATCGAACGCGCATCCGCTCGCGAATCGCGGCTGAAGCCGCTCCTGCATTTCCGTCAATGCCTCGGGGCTCGCCCCGAGCATCCTTGCTCGACACGGCGTGGCCTCCGTTCGGCGCTTATCAGATCAAGCTCGAACGAGATTGCCCGCGGCCAGGCAGGTCGATGTGACGTGTCGTCGAGATGAACATGGACACGAAACGTTGCGGCGTTGAGCAGGCGCGGAAACGCGCGCGCGCAGCGGATCGCTGCGAGTCCGCCTCTTCGCTTTGCCGGCTTATGCGCTGACCAGGCAGTCTTCGATGAACCGTTTTGCGCTTCTTCTCGTCACCGCGTTGTTGGGCCTCGGCGCGCGAACCGCGCCGGCCGCTGGAGATCCGACGCGCGGCAAAGTGTTGTTTCAGCAGATGTGCGCGCTCTGTCACGCGACCGGCCAGGACGGCCTGGGATCTGCCGGCCAGGGGCCGACGCTCGCCGGCATCGTCGGCCGACGGGCGGCGTCGCTCTCCGATTTTGGTTACACCACGGCGCTCGCGGAGGCGCATCTTGTCTGGGATCCCGCGACGCTCGCGCAATTCCTCGAGGCGCCGACCGCGCTCGTGCCTGGCGCCACGATGGTTCTGACGGTGCCCGCGGCGGCGGATCGCGCCGATCTTGTCGCGTTTCTCGCGACGCTTCGTCCGGCCGCGATGCCGGCGGAAGAGAAACAAGCCGCGGCAGCGGCCCACGCCCCGGGCACGGACGGCTGGCAGAACGATGCGCCCGGCGTGGTTCATCGCATCGATCCCGCCAGCCTGCCCCAGCCGTTCGCGACCGGGTCGGTTGGAAACCATCCGCAAGTCGTCGCGCGTCCGGAAGGCGCGCGGCTTTCCGTGCCTGCGGGATTCGAGGTGAAGCTGATTGCGTCGGGTCTCGTCACACCGCGAGTGATGCGCACGGCGCCGAACGGCGACATCTTCATTTCCGAAACGAGCGAGAATCGGATTCGTGTCATCCGTCTCGCCCCGGATTCGGGCTCCGTGATCGAGAACAGGATTTTCACGAGAGTGGAAGGAAGAGTCCCGTTTGGGATCGCGTTTCATCCCACGGACGGCGAGCCGCGTTGGATATATATCGCCCAAACGAATTCGGTGACGCGGTTCCCGTATCGCAACGGCGACCTTGCCGCTCGCGGCCCGGCGGAAGTGGTGCTGCCCCGGCTCACCGAATCTCGCGGCGGACACGGCACGCGCAATATTGCGTTTTCCCCTGACGGCCAACAGATGTTTGTCTCGGTCGGCTCGGGATCGAACGTCGCGGAAACGATGACGAAGAAGACCGCGGAAGAAATCCGCGCATGGGAAGCGGCGCATGGACCTGGCGCCGCCTGGGACAACGAAACCGGCCGCGCCTGCATCCTTGCCTGCAATCCGAATGGCGAGAACCTGCGTGTGTTCGCGACCGGCTTGCGCAACGCGGTGGGCATCGCGGTCCAACCGGCCACGGGCGTGCTGTGGGCCTCGGTCAATGAGCGCGACGGGCTCGGCGACGACCTGGTTCCGGATTATGTCACGCGCGTGCGGGAGGGCGGGTTTTATGGCTGGCCGTGGTATTATATCGGAGACCATGAGGAACCGCGTCTTGCCGGCGCGCGCCCCGACCTTGCCGGTCAGGCCATCGTGCCCGATGTGCTCCTGCAGGCGCACTCGGCATCCCTGCAACTGGTGTTTTATCCCGCCAACGCCACCGGACCCGCGGCGTTTCCCGCCGGATATCGAGGCGATATATTCGTGGCCTTGCACGGATCGTGGAACCGCGCCGGCGGCAAAATAATCCGGGCGCCTCTGCGCGACGGCCTGCCGGGCGGCGAGTATGAGGATTTTCTCACCGGTTTCGTCATCGACGATCGCCACGTGTGGGGCCGCCCGGCGGGCATCGATGTCACGCGCGACGGCTCCTTGTTGATGACAGACGATGCCAATGGCACGCTTTGGCGCATCACGGGGCCGGGAAAATAAGTCGTTCACGAATCATCTCTTATGAAAAGAAAAAATGAGCGCACCGGCATCCAGGCTCCTGCGCGTTTCTTGCAAATTCCACATTTGAAGTGAAAACCACCCACATGGCTTCGAGAAAATCGTACTTCGTGCTCCTGGCTTGGGCTTTCGGGTTAGTCCTCGCGGGCGTCGCGCGCGAGGCCGGGCGGCCAAACATCATTTTCATCCTCGCGGATGACCTGGGCTACGGCGAGATCGGCCCTTATGGGCAGAAGGTCATCGAGACGCCGCACCTGGATCGGATGGCCATGGAGGGGATGAAGTTCACCCAGTTTTATGCAGGCAGCACGGTGTGCGCGCCGTCGCGCAGCGTGCTCATGACCGGCCAGGATACCGGACACACGCGAGTGCGCGGCAATGCCGGCCGCGCGCTGCTCGAAGCGCAAAGCCTGCAGGCCGGCGATGTCACCGTCGCGGACGTGTTGCGCCGCGCGGGTTATGCCACCGGCTTGATCGGCAAATGGGGGCTCGGGCTGGAAGACAGCGGCGGCGAACCGAACAAGCAGGGCTTCGATTATTATTTCGGATTCCTCAGCCAGACCCACGCGCACAATCACTACCCGGATTTCCTGTGGCGCAACGGCGAGCGCGTGAGCCTGCCCAACGACATCGTGCCCATCGGCGAAATCGAGGGCACAGGCTATTCCACCAACCGGAAGGCCTATGCCAACGACCTGTTCTTCGCGGAGGCGGAGGAGTTTGTGACACGCCATCGCGACGAGCCGTTTTTTCTCTATCTCGCGATCACCACACCGCACGCCAACAACGAGCGTGGACGCGCGCTCGGCGACGGGAACGAAGTGCCCGAAGATGCCCATGCGCCCTACGCCGGCCAGCCGTGGGCCGCGCAGGAGAAGGGGCACGCGGCCATGATCACGCACATGGATCGCCGGATTGGAGATTTGATGGCGAAGTTGAGGGAGCTCGGCCTCGACCAAAACACGCTCGTCATGTTTTCCAGCGACAATGGGGCGCATCGCGAGGTCAGTCCGGGCTACTCGCCGGAGTTCTTCCATGCGAGCGGGCCGCTGCGCGGCATCAAGCGCGACCTTTACGACGGCGGCATTCGCGTGCCGCTGATCGCGCGCTGGCCGGGCCGCATCGCCGCTGGAGCCTCGACGGACCAGGTGGGCTATTTCGGCGACATGATGGCGACCTGGGCGCAACTCGCCGGAGCGAAGCCACCGGCTGATATACAAAGCATCAGCCTCGTGCCGACCCTCTTGGGAAAGAAGGGACAGGCGGAGCGTGAATATCTCTATTGGGAATTTTATGAACGCGGCTTCAACCAGGCCCTGCTGCTCGACGGACGGTGGAAGGCGATCCGCCTGAAAAGCGCGACCGCCCCGATCCAGATCCATGATCTGAAAAACGATCTCGCGGAACAGACCGACGTTGCCCCGCAGCATGCGGATTTGGTGACACGCGCGCGAGATCTGTTCGTCACCGCCCGGGTGGACAATGACTATTGGAAGTTCGATCAAGCCGGGCCGTCAGCGCCGCATTGAACCATGCTCCAAGCCTCCCCGATGAGCCCCTTCGCCCTTTTCTTCTCCTCTCCGTCCGCGCGCGGCAGCCGGTGCCCCTCGATCGGCGCGCTCCTCCTGTCCGCTCTGCTGTGCTTCGCCACCTCCGCGGGCGGCCAGACGCCCGCCTCGACCGCCGAGGCTCTCGACGTCTTTCCTCCGCGTGCCAAACGCGCCCAGGGCCCGTTGCGAACCTGGCTGCTGGCGGAAGTCGACGCCGCGCTACGGCAGCGGCGAGAAATCTACGAAGCGCTGAAGACTCCCGATCAGATCATCGCCCACCAACGCGGGCTTCGCGCGAAGTTCATCGAGGCTCTCGGGGGTTTTCCGAAGCGCACGCCGCTCAATCCACGCGTGACCGGCGAAATCCGCGCCGACGGGTTTCGCATCGAAAAGATTCTTTTCGAAAGTCAGCCGGGGCTGGTGGTTTCCGCGCTGCTTTATCTTCCGGACAATACCCCGGGGCCGCTTCCGGTGGCGCTCATGCCCTGCGGCCATTCCGCTTCCGGCAAGGCCGGCTATCAGGCGCCGGCGGCGTTGTTCGCGTCCCATGGGATCGCCGTTTTCTGCTTCGATCCCATCGGGCAGGGCGAACGCCGGCAGCTTCCACCCGGCCTTTCGTTCTCGCTCTCCGGCCAGGAGCCCGGCCGCTACGATCCGACGGTCGAACACACCACGCTCAACATCGGGCCGGTTCTCCTCGGCCGGAATCTTGCGACCGCGATGATCTGGGACGGCATCCGCGCCATCGACTATCTTGAAACCCGCCCCGATCTCGACGCGAAACGCATCGCCTGCGTCGGCAATTCCGGAGGCGGCATGATGACCAGTTATCTCCTCGCGCTCGACGAGCGGCTCGCCGCCGGCGGCATCGGTTGTTTCATGACCACCAGCGCGCAAAAAAACATCAGGCCCGGCCCGGGAGACGCCGAGCAGAACATCTTCGCGCAATATGCCTTCGGTCTCGCGATGCCCGATTTCCTGACGATGGCCGCGCCGCGTCCGGCGGTCATCCTCTCCGCCACGCAAGATTACGTGCCGATCGCCGGCGCGTGGGAGGCGTTTCGCGATGCCAAACGACTTTACGCGCGGTTCGGGCTCCCCGAGCGCGTCAGTCTGGTGGAAACCGACGCGGAGCACGGCTTCTCGCTTCAGTTGCGCGAAGGCGCCGTCCGCTGGATTCGTCGCTGGCTCTGCGACGACGATCGCCCAATTTTCGAGACCACACTGCCGCGCTTCACGACTGAAGAGCTCAACTGCGCGCCCGACGGCCGGGTGCTCGCGCTGCCCGGCGCGCGTTCGGTGCTGGATTTCGATCGCGCGGAAGCCGCGCGCCTCGCGCCGTTGCGGGCCGCCGCTTGGGCCGGGCTCGACGACGGCGGGCGCCGCGCCCGCGTCCGCGAGGTCGCCGGAATCCCCGCGCTGGAGGAAATCAAACCCGCGCGCGTGGAATCGCACGGTCGCATCCGCCGCGACGGGATCGTGATCGAGAAACTCGCGCTGGTCGCCAGCGGAAATGTCGCTCTTCCCGCGCTGCGATTCCGCCCGGCGCAGCCTTCCGGACGCGCCGTGCTCTATATTGACGCGCGCGGCAAGGCGGCCGATGCCGCGCCCGGCGGCGCGATCTCCGAGCTGGTGGCAGGCGGCGCGGAAGTTCTCGCCGTCGATTTGCGCGGCTATGGCGAGCTCGCGATGGACGGCTGGCGCAGCCGCCCGGTGCTCGTCACCGGTGTCAACGGCGCGGAAGCCTATCTCGCCTACATGCTTGGCCGCTCACTGGTCGGTTTGCGCGCCGAAGACATCCTGATTGCGGCGCGCGCGTTCGCTCGGATGACCGGCGGCGCCCCCGAGCTTGTTGCCATCGAGGACGCGGGCATCCCCGCGCTCCACGCCGCGGCCGTGGCGCCCGGCAGCTTCGCGTCAGCGCGTGTGATTCGCACCCTCGATTCATGGGAGCGCGTGTTCGAACCCGTGATTCCGGAAAACATGCTGGAATCCACCATCCACGGCGTCCTGCGCCACTACGATCTGCCCGACCTGGCGCGCCTCGCCGGCCACGTGGAAGCCTCCAATCCCCGCGCCTCCGCCGGACGCCCACTGCAACCCGGCCCGGAGGCGTAACCATGCGGCCGCGGCTGGCACTGGCGCCACGCGGAAGGGAGGCTGAGATTCGACCCATGCCGGCTTCGTGAAAAGAACGAGGGGCTTTACAGACAAAGCCATCGGAAGGTTGCCTGCCCGCGGCGCGCTCATTGGCATCCGGGGGCAAGGTTTGATCCCCGCCTCGCGGCCCCGGCCTTCGGCGTGGAGTCCATTCATGAAAACCCCATACGCCTTCCTCCTTGTGAGCGCGCTCTTCGCGTCGCTTTCAGCCGCAACACCGCTTCTCGCGGACGAGTTTTCCTGCGACACGTGGGTCGCGCTGGCCAATTCCACCCGGGACGGCTCCGTCATCATGGTCAAGAACAGTGATCGCAAGGTCACCGAGGCGCAGCCGCTGGTATATTTTCCACGACGCCAGCACGCCGAAGGCGAGGTCGTGAAATTGACGAAGACATCGGCGCCGCAAGTGAAAGAGACCTACGAGCATATCGGATCGCAATTGTCGTGGACCTGGGGTTACGAGCACGGCCTCAACGAGTGGGGTGTCGCGATCGGCAACGAGGCGGTCTCGTCGAGGGTTCCCGCCGTGTCGAACGCCCTCATTGGCATGGACCTCATCCGGCTCGGACTCGAGCGCGGCAGGACGGCATATGAAGCGATGCATGTCATGATCAGCCACCTCGACCCGCAAAAAGTGGCCAGCAACGCGTTCATCATCGCCGATCCGCAAACCGCGTGGGTGCTCGAAACGGCGGGCGAATTCTGGGTGGCGAAACAGGTGACGGACGTTTGCGCGATCTCCAACGTTTACAGCATCGAGCGCGACTATGACGAGGCGCACCCCGAACTCGTCTCCCACGCCATCGCGGAGGGTTGGTGCGCGTCGGAGCAGGCCTTTGGCTTCGCGCGGTGCTACTCGCCCCCGCAAAGGGACTATACACAAGCGCAAAACCGCGCCAACCACGTCACCTCCATCCTGCGCGAGCACAAGGGCGACATCACGGTCGAGCTGATGATGAACGCGATCTGCCGGAGCCATCACGAAGGCACGATCGAGGAGCCCAAGTGGTCGCCGTCGGATGGTTTCCTCAGAACCGTGTGCATGCACAACGCCCTGGGGCACGGGCGCACCTCCGCCAGCATGGTGGCGCATCTGCGAAAGGACAATCCGCCGATGTTGCGCGCCGTCTATTGGGCGTCGTTCAGCAGCCCCTGCGTGAACGTCTTCAAGCCGTTCTATTTCGCCGGCCGGACGGTTCCGGAAAACTACGCGATCGGCGAGGACACCTACAGCGCCGACTCGCCGTGGTGGTGGGCGGAGAAGGTCAAGCGCCAGTGCGACCTGAATTACAACCGGCTCGCGCCGAAGGCGGCCGCGCTGTTTCGCGAAACCGAGGAGTGGGCGTTGGCGAAGTCCCGCCGCGTCGAGGCCGAGGCGGCGAAACTGGCGCGGATGGGTCGCGAGGAGGACGCCAGGAAGCTCCTGCGCGAATTCAGTCGCGAGTGCTGCGCGCGGGTGGAAAAGGAATACGCGCGCTTGCACGATGTGCTGGAGAAAACCGTGGCCGAGACCGGCATCGATTATCCTTGGGTGGATGAGCTCCGTGAAACGTGCGAGAAGAACGGATTGTCCCTGCCGGGGCTGCGGTCTTCCAACCTGGCGTTGCTGAGCGCGGAACCCGGATCGAATTAGCCCAGGCTCGTCAGGAGGCGACAGCGGCACGTGTCAATACGCGTTGCTCGTGGCCATGCCCGCCCGTGGGACGGCGTCAGGATTCGCCCAATTGTCGGGTCGTATCGCCGTCCACCCACTTTCCCGACAGAAATGTGCAGGTGGGCAGCTCCGGAACGCCCGTCTCGTTTTCATACAGCATCTGCTGCAGCCGCTGCACGGCCGCTCCGGCGATCTGCTCCGGAAACGTCTCCACGCCGCTGATCTCTTTGCGGCCCGAACGCACCAGGCTCGCGAAACCGATCTCCTGCGGCACGCGAACTCCAAGCCGGACCAGCCGGTCGAGGTTGGCGTCCACATCCGAAATCACGACATCGGGCTTATGCCGTCTCAGCCAGGCGCGAAGATCGTCATCGCTGGGTTCGCTGGCAACCAGTGGCCGTGGTGTCTTCGCCGTGGCCGTGAACGCGATCGCGGCCTGGTATTTGCCCTGGTGCCGTCGATCGGCGTCGGGATCGATGAGCAGCCCGATCCGCCGGTATCCCAACAGCCGGAGCCGCTCCAGCGCGAGCATGACCGCCTGGTACTGGTCGCCGCACGCGCTGTTCAGCACCGGAGAAACGAGACTCGGCCCGATCGCCACGCAAGAGAATCGATCCCAGGGAAGCTCGAGCCCGCTCGCGGGCCGGGGCATGGGCGCGATCAGCAACCCGCGGATGCCTCTCGTTTCCAGCACCTGAGCGAAACGCTCGCGGGTGAGTCCGGGTTCGGTGAGCCAGGCATGTTCCATCCGATAGCCCAGCGATTCCGCCCGGTCGAACGCTCCTCGAAAGGCCCGCCGGAAGAAGGGCGACTGCTGCCAGCCGCTGCGCTGCTCGAAGCATGTCACATAGGCGAGCACATAGCCCTGGGTGGTCGACGCCCGCTGATGGCGGTAGTGGTTGAGCGCGGCCAGCGCCGGGTCCGGCCGATAGCCCAGCCTGGCCGCCGCGGCGCGCACCCGCGCGCGCGTCACCTCGGGAATGGAGGGGTGCTTGCGCAGGGCGAGCGAGACCGCCGTCGCGCTGATGCCGCAGCGCGCGGCGATATCGCGCAGCGTTACTCGGGCTCGATTCACTTCACAGACAAAGTGACAGGACAATTGACGGTGTCCATCCTGCAAATTGGAGAATCGGCGCAGTTTGTTCCGTCCCATTCAGTCACCGATGTCCTTCTTCAATTTCCCACGCGGACGAACCTGGCCGCGGAAAGCGCCCGACAGGCTTCGCGAGCTGACCCGGTGGTGGGAAAGCGAAACCGTGGAATAACAAAAACGGGCGGAAGCGAACGCGTCCGCAGGCGAGCCAGCGAGAACCGACGAACGCCACAACAACGGACAAGCCGGGCCGTTCACCAGTCCAGTTTCGCCATGACTCCTCCTTCTGTCGCGCCCGAGCGCTGTGTATTGAGACCCGGAGGCTCGATCCGGGCCCGTTCGCATCCGATCCGCCGCGCGCGTCGGCTTCGCGCTCGCTTCGCTGGGCGCATGGCTGACGGCTGAACACGCCAGCGCGGCGGGCGCGGACTGGGCGTCGTATCTCGGCGGCCCTGAGCGGAACCACTTTTCTCCGCTCACTCAAATCACGCCGGAAAATGTGAGCCGGCTCGAGGTCGCCTGGGAGTTTCACACCGGCGATCCCGGCGAGATGCAGACCAATCCCCTGATCGTGGACGGTGTGTTATATGGCCTCTCGGCCGCCGGGAGCGTGTTCGCTCTTGACGCGGCAACCGGCGGGTTGAAATGGCGCCACACACCACCCGGCGCGAAAACAAACCGGATCCTGCGCGGACTCGCGCGCTGGGTGGGCGGCGGGGAGCAGCGGTTGTTTTTCACCGTGGGTGAATGGCTCCATGCGCTCGACGCGCGCTCCGGCGAAGCCATCGCTTCCTTTGGCGAGGAGGGTCGTGTCAATCTGCATGCCGGGCTGGGCGAACGCTCGCGCGCCAAATGGGTCATTTCCACGACACCCGGCACGATATTCGAAGATCTCATCGTGATGCCGATCCGCGTGGGCGAGGCTCCTGATGCGGCGCCCGGCGCCATTCAGGCCTTCAATGTTCGCTCCGGAGAGCTCGTGTGGACATTTCACACCATCCCGAGGCCCGGCGAGCCCGGTTACGAAACCTGGTCCGAAAACGCCTACCACAACATCAACGTCGGCGGCGCCAACAGTTGGGCCGGCTCCTCGCTCGACGAGAAGCGCGGCCTGCTCTTTATCGCTGCGACGAAAGACGCCAGGCTTCGCGCGTTCGATTGCTCGACCGGCGAGTGCCTGTGGGAAACCCGGTTGCCGGCCGCCGGCTTCGCCACGCCGGGCGTGTGCGCGGTCGACGGCAGGCAATACATCGTGGTCGCCGCCGGCGGAAAGAAATTGGGCACGCCCGAAGGCGACAGCTATATCGCTTACGCGCTGCCGCAGCGCTCGCCATAAGTCCCATGGGACCCATGGGACACATGGAAGCGATGAGACTCATGGACCACTTTTCTGTAGCGCGCACGCGCGTTGCGGAAGCCGGCGCAGAGACGCGGAAACTCGGGATATCGCGCAGCGTTATCCGGGCTCGATTCACTTCACAGGCAAAGTGACGGGATAATTGACGGCGCCCATCCCGCAGGTCGGAGAATCGGCAAGCAGTTGCTCCATCCCATTCATTCACCGATGGCCTTCTTCAATTCCGACGCGGACGACCTGCCTGAGATCTCGATGGCGACCGGCTGCGCGTTTCCCAAATAGGCAGCTTCCTGGCCACCCAGGCTTGCTCGACCCAGTTCCCCGACTCACCCCAAGAAATCATCCGCCAAGCGAAAATAAATCGGCATGCAAACCACCCGCCTCATGAACTCCCACAAACCCCGCTCCGTCGTTTCATCATCCCACCCGCGATGCCGGCCGCCGTGGTTGCCGGCAGGCGCCTGGCTGGCAAACCTCTTCGCAGCCGCCAGCACCCTGGTCGCGCAAACCGTCGCGCCGCCAGAGGAGGAGGCCGTTGAGCTCAGCCCCTTTGTCGTCGAGTCTGGCGACACCGGCTGGGTCGCCACCGAGACCCTTGGCGGCACTCGCCTGCGCACGGACTTCAAGGACGTGCCCAACCAGCTCGAAACCTTCACCAAGGAGTTCATGGAGGATCTCGGGGTGACGAGTCTCGATGAGGCCCTCATCTACTCCGCCAATACCGAGAACCAGTATGAGCGTTCGGAGTCCCCATCCAACGATGGCCAGTTCCCCGCCGCCGCGGCGCGCATGCGCGGCCTCGGGGA
>CAZFCY010000037.1:0-32428 GCA_964517665.1 uncultured Opitutaceae bacterium
GGCCTTCCCGTGATCGTGCCGCTCCAGGAGGCGAAGTGCGGCGGCTGCCACCTCAAAGTGTCCAACGGCGTCGTGACCGAGGCGCGCAAGGGCGCGGAAATCGTTTCTTGCGATAACTGTTCGCGGATCGTATTTTTCGAATTCTAGCTGGTTTCAGGGGCGGGCGTCCGCCCCGCACGTTCTTTGACCGGCCCGCTTCGGCGGGTCTGGCGGATGTGCCGGGAGGAAAGTCCGGACACCGCAGGGCGCGACTCCCTGTGCAAACAGGGGCACTCCGTGCAACACCGCGGAGTGACGGACAGTGTCACAGAAAATATACCGCCTGGGCCGCTTCGCGGCATCTCAAATCTGAAAGTTCAAGTCTGAGATGCCGCGAAGCGGCTTGGGCAAGGGTGAAAAGGTGGGGTAAGAGCCCACCGCGCCGGCAGCGATGCCGGCGGCACGAAAAACCCAGTCGGGTGCAAGGCAAAATAGGGGACGGAGCGGCCCGCTCGATCGTCCCGGGTATGCCGCACGCGGTTTCGGCCGCGAATCCGCGCAAGCGGGTTAGAGAAATGGGCGCCGGCCGCCACGCGAGTGGCGGCGCACAGAATCCGGCTTACAGCCCCTGAAACCAGTTTAGAGGGGGCGGGTGTCAGGAGTCAGAGGTCAGCTCTGTCTCCTGTCCACCGACTCCTGATTCAGTCCTCGACGACCTTGACGTCCTCGAGCTGAAAACCGCCCGCTTCGACGACCAGCGTGGCGGTGATCGTCTGGTTTTTCTTCACGCGCCCGGCCACTTCGGCGTCGACGGGAAACTGCATCGTCATCGCCGCCATATAACCCGGGATTTCCTCGTGTTTCACGAGAAGCGAAGGGGCGGAGGCATCGACCTCGAGGACGACTCCGCGAAGCGGATACTGTTTCATGGCGGCTGCGGCGGTCGCAGCCGTGGAGGCCTCGTTCATCGCCGCGGCTGCGTCGGGCGCGTCCGCGGTGGGGACGGGTTTTTCCTGGCAGGCGGCGAACAGGGCGAGGATGGCGGCGAGCGCCGTTGCGCGGACGAGGGGATTTCCGTGTGACGTTTTCATGGTGAGCGGGTTCCTGGCATCAAGGCGGTCGAACATCGACTGCGCGAAGGCGTAGCGGAATCGATGCGGGATGTCCATGCCGGGCGCGGGCGTCAGCGCGCGCGGGATGTTCCGCCCGCCGCTTCAGCTTCGATCGCGCCCTCGAGCGCCTCGCGTTCGCGCTCGCCGCGGAACTGGCTCATGTAGAGGTCGTGGTAATGGCCGTGGCGGCGCATCAGTTCCGCGTGCGTGCCCGATTCCTCGATACGGCCTTTGTTGATCACGAGGATCAGATCGGCCGAGCGGATCGTGGACAACCGGTGCGCGATGACGAAGCTGATCCGGCCCGCGAAGACGGAGCGGAGCGCGCGCTGGATGAGCTGCTCGGTCTCGGTGTCGATCGAGGACGTCGCCTCGTCCATGACGAAGATCTGCGGATCGGCGAGGATGGCGCGGGCGAACGAGACGAGTTGCTTCTGCCCGGTCGAGAGCCGGTTGCCGCCTTCGCCGACATCCGTGTCGTAGCCTTTCTCGAGTTGCGTGATGAACTCGTGCGCGTTGACCAGCCGCGCCGTGTGCTCGATCTCGGCGTCGGTCGCGTCGAGCCGTCCGTAACGGATGTTTTCGCGCACGGAGCCGGAGAAGAGGTGCGGCTGCTGAAGGACGATCCCGAGGTTCGATTGCAGCCACTCGAGGCTGCGCGCGCGGTAGTCGACGCCATCGAGCAGGATGGCGCCGGCGGTCGGCTCGTAGAAGCGGCTGGCGAGGTTGACGATGGTGGACTTGCCGCCGCCGCTCGGTCCGACCAGCGCGATCATCTGGCCGGCGCGCACGGTGAGATTGAAGTCGTCGAGCACGCGCGCGGATTCGTCGTAGGTGAACCCGACATGGCGAAACTCGATCGCGCGGATGCGGTTTTCGAAGCCATCCTCGGCGATGCCGTCCTCGCGCGGCCTGGCTTTCGTTTCCTGTATCCGCTCCAGCACTACAGGCGAGTCCTTGATCCTCGGTTGCGTCGCGAGCAGGCCGAGCACGCGCTCGCCCGCGGCCTGCGCGCCCTGCATCTGGACCATGACGTGCGCGATCTGGTGGATCGGGTGGAAAAACTGGCCGGCGTAGAAGAGAAACGCGATCAAGGTGCCGAGCGTCAGCCGGTCGGACATGACCAGTCCGCCGCCGTGCCAGAGCGCGAGTCCCGCGGCGACGCTGCCGAGCGTGAGCACGATCGGAACGTAGACGGCCGACTGCCGCGCGTTGAGCAGCGAGACGTCGAACATTTTGTCGGACAGGCAGGAGAACTCGGCGAGGTTTTCGCGCTCGCGCACCAGCGTCTTGGTCGTGCGCATGCCGGCCAGCGCCTCGGTGAAGGCGGCCGTGATCATCGAGTTGTGCTTCCGCGTCTCACGCGCGCTGAGGAGCATGCGCTTCTGGAACCACGCGCTGATCAGCAACAGCGGCGGCACGACCGCGAGGGTGACGAGCGCGAGCCGCCAGTCCATGACGAGCAGCACGATGGCGATGACCACGACCAGGCACACCGCCCAGAGACAATCGAGGATGCCCCAGGCGATGATGCGCGCGAGCTTGTCGCAATCGGAGGTGAGCCGCGAGATGAGCCAGCCGACCGGCTTGTGGTCGAAGTAGGCGAACTCGAGTTCCTGCAACCGCGCGAAGCCGGCGCGGCGGATGTCGTGGCTCACGTGGTTCGAGACGCCGCCGGCCATGTTGATGAACAACCACACGCTGCCGGCGAGGGCGAAAACCAATCCCGTGTAGATCGCGATATGGCCGCCGAGGGAGGGGCTCGCGCCTTGCTGGACAACGGTGTCGATGGCGGCGCGCGTCACGAGCGCGAAACTGCCATCGACGAGCGCGACGACGACCGCCGCGACCGCGAGCGGGCGAATGAGGCGTTTGTGCGGGCGCGCGTGCGCGAGCACCTGGCGCCAGAGACGCCAGTCGATGCGGTTGTGGAATACGTCTTCCTGAGGCTCGTGATGCATGGGATCAGGCCGCTCCTCGCGGACCGACGGCCTCCCCGGCGGGGGCGGATGTCGTTTGATGGGTTTCGAAATCGAGTTCGGTCTGGATCGCCCACAACCGGCGATAAAGCCCGTCGCGCGCGACGAGCTGTTGGTGCCTGCCGATCTGCGTGACGCGTCCGTGCTCGAGCACGACGATGCGGTCGGCGTGCGCGAGGGTGGAGAGGCGATGCGCGATCAGGATGGTGGTGAGTTTCCCATGGCGCCGCCGCAACGCGTCGATGATCGCGACCTCCGTCTCGCTGTCCACGGCGCTGAGCGCGTCGTCGAAGATGAGGATCGGCGGATTGCGCAGAAGCGCGCGGGCGATGGCGACGCGCTGGCGTTGTCCGCCGGAAAGCGTGATCCCGCGCTCGCCGATCAACGTGCCGTAGCCCTGTTCGAACGTCGTGATCGTGTCGTGAATCGCGGCCATGCGCGCCGCCTCGGCGATCTCGTGTTCCTCGGCCGAGCCGCGGCCGAAGCGGATGTTTTCGCCGAGCGTTTTCGAGTAGAGAAACGGCTCCTGCATGACCACGCCGAACTGCGCGCGCACCCACTTGCGATCGAGCGCGCGGATGTCGCGGTCGTCGAGCATGACCGCGCCGCCCTGCGCGTCGAAGAGGCGCAGAAGCAGGCTGATGAGCGTGGATTTTCCGCTGCCCGACGGGCCGAGGATGGCGATGGTTTCGCCCGGTTGGATGTCGAAGCTCACGCCATCGAGCGCATGCCGCGGCGGGCTGGTTGTGGGCGCGGCCTCCGGCGCCGCGCTCGTGGAAGAGCCCGCGGAGTGCGGCCTGGATCTTCCGTCGTTCGCGCGGTCGTGGCTGAAGACGACATTGTGAAACTCGATCCGGCCCGAAACGGGCGCGGGCGTTGCTTCGGAAGCGCCGTCGATGGCTGTGACCGGATCCTCGTCGCGCGCATCGAGGATCTCGCCGAGGCGGCTGAGCGAGACCGTCGTCTTCCCGAGGTCGGTGAGGATGCGGCCCATCTGGCGCACGGGCCAGAGCAGGATGTTGAGGAAGGTGAGAAACGCGAAAAGCGTGCCGACGGTGATCTCCCCGTGCGCGACGAGCCGGATGCCTCCGAAGAGAACGAGTCCGTTTTGCGCGAGGCAGACGAGATCGGACGTGGACCAGTACCAGGCCATCGCGCGGATCATGCGCAGGCTGCGATCGCGGTAGTCGGCGTTTGGCGTGGCGAAGCGCTTGTTTTCGAACGCCTGCCGGGCAAACGCGCGCACGACGCGGATGCCGTTGAGGTTTTCCTGCACGACGCTCGTGAGCCGGCCCTCCGCTTCGTCGGCGTCGCGGAAAAGATGTTTCACGCGCCGGAAGTAAACGAAACCGAAGACGATGATCGGCAGGAGCAGCGCGAGCGACAGCCACGTCATCGTCGGGCTGAGCAGAAGCATGACGGGAAGCGCCGTGGCGATGAGCACCGCGGCGTTGCCGATCTCGACCACCTGCGCGGAAAGGCACATGCGGATCGTTTCCACATCCGAGGTGCAACGCTGCACGAGATCACCCGTGTCCGCCGTGTCGTGATAGCGGATGGGCAGGTGCTGGAGGTGGTTGTAGAGCCGGTTCTTGATCCGGCGCGCGATGCCGTCGGAGGCGAGGGCGGCAAGCCATCCCTTGAGATAGGCGAAACAACCGCTCGCGGCTGTGAGGACCGCCATGGCGAGAGCGCCGAGCCAGAGATGGGCGGAGAGGTTTTCCACGCCGCCGAGCAGGCCGACGATGCGCCGTGAAACTTCGGGCACGTCGGCCGTCTGGTGTCCGGAAATGGCGAGGTCGAGCGTCGCGCTGCCGATGAGCGGCGCGAGGTAGGCGAGCAGGTTGGCGAACAGAAGCGCGGCCACCGCGCCGCCGTAAAGCAGGCGATGGCCGGACATGATGCGCCACAGGATGGACAGGGGCGCGTCCGAGGCGCGGGACGCGGGAAGCGATGAATGAATGGGTGTCGCGTGAGACACGGCGAAGACAAGTCGAGGGTTGGTTTGCGTCGTCGAAGGAAGCAGCAGCTCCGCGGCGTTCAGGCGGGCCGTTCGACGAACTGAAGTCTGTCCCTTTTCGGGAGAAGAACGGGCCTCGCTTCGGTCGCGCGCGGGGCCCGGATTCCGGCCGGCTCAGCCGGCTTTGTAAGCACCCGCGGCGCTGCGAACTTCAATGCGGTCAATCTGAGTCGGCGTGCGGGTCATGGGTAAAATCCTCCAGGTTGCGGCTGCGGATGTAGATCAGCGCACGCCGTTCGGGCAAGCCGGAATTTTTTCGCGTGGCGCGTGGCGCGGTCGGCCATCGTTCTCTTGATCCTTCTCATTCTCCCCTGTCGCGAGAAGGAGCAAGAGAACGAGAGCGATCCCTGCGGCCAACATCCTGGTGACCACGGTCCAGCAGTCGGACGAGTGAGCAATCCCGGGCAGGGCTGCGACTCGCGCCTCTGGACTCTCTTCTCGCGACGCGGCTCTCGCTGCCCGCCTCTACAAAAAGCTGCGGCGCACGACGAAATCCGGATCCGCGGCGAGCTTCTTGATGAAAACGCTGCGCTCGTGCGAAAGCAACGAAGCGGCGCTCGCGGCCACGGCATCGCCGCCGCTGCGGAGCCAGATTTCTTCGCCCATCCCGGCGGCATCGCACAGGTAATAGCGGTCGAAGTCGGCGCCGTTGAAGACGAGGATCTGATCCGCCTTCGAGGCCTCGCTCGCGGCGGTGAAGCCGTTGGCCGAGCCCAACTGAAGATCGGCCGCCGCGTCGGCGACGGGGTAGGGCGAGGAAACGAGATTGTAACCGGCGCGCAGCGGCAGGACGAAATCGTTCGTGCGGACCGAGCCGAGCAAAACGAGTTCCGTGCTCGTGGCGGCGTTGCGGTGGACGAATACGCCGGTGGCCGGAGGGATGATCGTGTCGTTCATGCCGCCGAAGGCGCCGACCTTGCGCCATTCCGCCGCGCCGTCCTCCTGGAGGCAAAGGTAGTAGGTCGCATAGCCGCCGGCGCGGCGGTCGTAGAACAGCAGCGAGTCGGCCTCTTCATAGCGGAATCCCGCCCGCAACACGCTGTCTTCACCGGCTCCGAACACATCGGCGATCGTGAGGTGCCTCCGAATGACGACGCGGTGGCCGGCGAGGGCATCGGTCGAAAGCGCGAGCGCGGTGGAGTTGTGATCCGCGGCCTTGAAAAACAAGACCGGGTCCGCCGACGCGCGGGTGGCTTCGACGTCGATGTCGAAGCGGTCGCCGGCAAAGGTGTTCGCCGTGTCGCCGACAATCTCCGCGTAATAGGCGGCGCCGGCATCGAGCGCGGTCGCGAGATTCGCGCAGGCCGGATCGAGCAGCGCCGCGCGCGCTTCGCTCGCGACGATCGTGGCCGCGGCGACGATCTCGTGGTTGAGCGTCACGCCGACCGTCTGGCGGCCGGGATGGATCTGCTGCCGGGTGAAACCGACCGGCTCGGAAACGGCAGTGGAGCCAAAGGTGGGAGCAGCGATGAGCAGGGAAGCGAGGAGGGTGGTGGAGATGGTGCTGCGCATGACGCTGTAAAATTCGTGTTAACGAGAACAGCATCACCATCGCCGCGCACCCTCCGGATTCAAGGTGTTATTTAAATTTTAGGTCAATTGCCTGTGCGCTCCTCCAGGGGCCTTGGAGGAAACTACTCAGTGCAGTGAGTATATAAATGCTGCGCGCCTGTTTTTCGTGGGCCGCCAGCTTGCTGGCGCTAATCGGCGCGTGGCGAGCGCGCGGCCTATCGTTCAGGTGCCTGAAGCTCCAGAATCAGACAGAGATCTGAGCCCGATCAAGGCAGCTCGTACACTTCCGCGATCACGATTCCCGACGAGCCGTCGCCGCCTGATATCTGGACGGTATATCCACCGGGTTCCGCCACGAACAGAACGGCGGCGTCGCGGCTTCCTTCGGTCAAGGGAAACGCGCCGACTTGCGCGGCGGCGGCCGCGAGGCGCGGGCCCTCGCCATCTCTTTCCCAGCCATCGTTGGTCGCAAGCGCGGGGCCGCCCGTGGATGAGAATATATCGAGGCGCGGCCGCTCGAGCGCGCCGCCGATATGAAAGGGGGCTTCGGCGAGCGTCGGACCCGCCGCGCGGATGAGCAGGCGCTGCGGGCCGCCGGCGTCGACGACGAATCCTGCGATCATGATCGCGTCACCCCCGCCGGCAAAGCCGCGGGTGGAGATGTTCTTGATCCGCGGCGCCGCCGGATTGTCTATATCGACAAGATAAACTTCCGCGAGCGCGACGCCAGTGCCGCCGGCTTTTCCGCTGACGTTTACCGTGTGGCTGCCGCTCGAGAGCAAGGTGAGCGCCGCGGCATCCTTGCCGCCGGCTTGGAGCGGGAAGGCGCCTGTCCTGGCCGTGGCCGATTCGAGCGCGGCCAGATCGGCGAATGTGTGCCAGTCGTCATTCGCGATGCCATTCAATATGAGAGTCGGGTCCGACAGCACGCCGCTGACATTAAATGGTTTGGTCGCGAGGGTCGGCCCGGCCGCGCGCGCGAGGATCGCGGTCGTCCCGCTTCCTTCCAGCACGAATCCCGGAATCATGACCGCGTCTCCGGTTCCGACGAAACCACGCGTGGAGATGTTGACCAGCCGTCCCGCGGGCGCGAGGCCGGGGAATGTCGCGATCGGCGCGCTCGTGCGCCGGGCGTTGGCCGCGCCGCCGAGCCAGATCGTGCCGGGGTCGTTCAGGTTGATATAAAGTTGCTCTGGCAGGGGCTCGGCGGGGGCGCGCCATCGCCACGCGTCGTTTGTCGCGATGGTGAAGCGCGTCGCGGCCTGCAGCGTCGCGGCGTTGTAGATGGCGACGGCGAGCCGCGCTCCGGCGGGCGGGGTGTTGCGAAAGCCGGCGTGGTTTTTCGAGCCGGCGTCGAAGTCGACCTGCGCGGCAATGAAGCCGAAGGCGCCCGCGGCCTGGCTGTTGGTGTCGCCGATCGTGGTCGAGGCGATGCCGGCGCTCGCCGCCGCCGGGCCGCTGAGCGGAATCCATTTTCCCGCGAAGCCCGCGGCTTCCGTGGCGCCCGTGAAGTAGCCGAGCGCGACGATCGCGCCGTCGCCGTCCGCGGTCGTTCCGGCGCTGAGCCGGGTCACGCCGTCGGCATCGGTCAACGCCACGGAATCGTCGATCTGGCCGTTGACGAGGTTCTCCAGCAGGACCGACGTCGTGGGTTGCGCGAAGCCGGGGTTCGCGATTCCGGATGAAAGCCACGCGCACAGGCAGGCTGTCGCGGCGAGGCGCCGCGTGTGAAGGATGGCGAGGGCAGGGAGGCGAGGCACGAGCTTGAAAGTGGACGAAGGCGGACGGGAACGTCACGGTCGGCCGGTCGTTCCCTTGAGTGTAACTACGGATAAACCTCCCGGCATCCCAAGCTATCGCGGGCGAATTGCGCCGACGCCGACGGGATTTTTGCACCTCGGCCACTACGCGACGTTTTTCACGGCCTGGCAGCGCGCGCGGGCCGCGGGCGGGCGGCTGGTTTATCGCAACGAGGACATCGACCCGCAGCGTTGCCGGCCGGAGTTCGCGGACGCGGCGCGCGCCGACCTGCGCTGGGCCGGCCTCGACTGGGACGAAGGCCCGGACGTCGGCGGGCCGCACCGGCCTTACGATCAGAGCGCGCGGCTGGACGACTACCGGCATGCGCTTTCGCGACTGCGAGCGGGCGGCTGGCTGTATCCGTGCGCCTGTTCGCGGCGGGATGTGAACGCGGCGGCTGGCGCGCCTCACGACGAAGGCGCGGAACCGGTCTATCCGGGCACGTGCCGCGAGCGGAGCGAACCGCCCGCGGACGCCGCGTATTGCTGGCGTTTTCGCGTGCCCGATGGTGGGAAAATCCCGTTCGCCGACGGCCGGCTCGGCGCGCAATGTTTCGTCGCCGGTCGCGACTTCGGCGACTTCGTCGTGTGGCGCCGCGACGACGCGCCGGCGTATGAACTCGCGGTCGTCGTCGACGATGTGGCGATGAACATCACCGAGGTCGTGCGCGGGGAGGATCTGTTGCTCTCCACCGCGCGGCAATTGCTGCTCTACGCCGCGCTCGGCCATGCGCCGCCGGCGTGGTTTCATTGCCCCTTGGTCCGCGATCGGGAAGGCCGCCGTCTCGCCAAGCGTCATCGTTCGCTCAGCCTGCGCGAACTCCGGGCGGCCGGGCACGATCCGCGCGAGCTGCCGGCGCTCGCCGGGCTGCCGCTACAGAACCGCAACGATGCCATCAACCGCGGATGAACCCGGATCCTCCTCCGCCGGGATTATTCATGCCTGATTTGGAAAAGTCGGCGGAGGCGCTTGAACCGGTTTGGCGGGATTGCACACTGGCGGCCTTCGTTTTCGGCGCCGCGCTCCCGTCGGCGCCTCTTCGTCACCTTCAACCCCGCAACTCAACCACACATGTCCGAAAAGATTGCATTTGTCGGAGTCGGTCGCATGGGCGCCAACATGGCGCGCCGGCTCAACGATTCTGGGTACGCCGTCACGGCGGTTTACGATGTCCACGCGCCCTCCGCGGCCGCCCTCGCCACCGAGATCGGCGCCGCGCACGCCACGAGCCTCGCCGATGTCACGGCGGCGGCCGATGTCGTTTTCACCGTCGTGACCGATGACGCCGCGCAGCTCGGCGTGTTTGCCGAGAGCGGCGATTCGTTGCTCACGGGCGCGAAGGGCAAGGTCTTCGTCAACTGCGCGACGATCACCCCGAAGACGCACGTCGAGGTCGAGCGCCGCGCGAAGGCCGCCGGCGCGGTGACACTCGAGGGCTGCATGGCCTCCTCGATTCCCCAGGCGCGCAACGGCACGCTTTATCTCATGTGCGGTGGCGAGAAGGCCACGTTTGAAAAGGTGAAGCCGATCCTCGAGAAGCTCAGCACCGCGCTCCGCTATGTGGGCACGACCGGCCAGGCCGCGCAGGTCAAGGCGCTCGTCAACATGGTGATGAACATCAACACCGGCGCTCTCGCCGAAGGCCTCGGCCTCGGCCACGCGCTCGGCCTCGATCTCGCCATGCTCCGCGAGGTGTTTCTCCAGACCGGCGCGAACTCGCAGGTGCTCAAGACCGACGGCGAGGACATGCAGAACCGCGACCACGATTGCTTCTTCTCCGCCGCGCACGCCGCCAAGGACAGCACGATCGCCTGGATCCTCGGCTGCGAAAACGGGCTCAGCCTGCCCCTCGCCGCCGCCACGAAACTGCAATACGACCGCATGGTCGCCCTCGGCCTCGGCGCGTTGGACAAATCCGGCATCGCCGAACTGACCTTCAAGGGCCGGCACGGCTGAAAATGAAGAATGCGGAATGATGAATGTTGAAACGAAATACACCGCGCCTGCGGCGCCACTCTCATCATTCTACATTTCTGCATTCACAATTCTTCGTTCTCCGTAACATGCCGAAAATCGCGCACATCGCCAATCTCTGGTCGCTCGTCGGCCATCCCTCGCCGGCTCGCGAATGGTCGCTCGAGCGCAAGATCAAGGCTGTCGCCGCCGCCGGTTTCGACGGCATCACTTCCGCCCTCACGCCCGATCATCGCCGCTTCGCGGAAAAGCACGGACTGAAGCACCTGCTCGGCTTCATCTCCTCGAGCGATCCCGAACGCTTCGGTCCGATGATCCGCGAGCAGAAGGAAAACGGCGCCGTGCACATCAACGTGCAGATGGACGACGACGACACGCCGCCCGCGACCGCCACGAAGCACTGGCTGCGCTTCGAGCGCGAGGCGGAAAAGATAGGCGGCGTGGTCGTGTCGCTCGAAGTCCATCGCGACACCTGCACCGAGACGCCGGAGAAGACCTACGAGATCGCCGATCGCTACCACCGCGCGACCGGCCGGTTGATCAAGCTCAACTTTGATTTCTCGCACCTTGCCGTCGTCAAACACCTCGGCCCGGGAAACTACGTCGAGCGGCTCCTCATCCATCCGGAACTCGTGCAGCACTCCGAGCAGTGCCACTTCCGGCCGTTCAACGGGCATCACTGCCAGGTGCCCGTCACGCATCGCGGACAACTCACGCCGGAAGTGAAGTCGTATTTGGATTTTGCATACGCCGTGATGAAGCTGTGGAAGTCCGCGCCGCACAACGCCGATCGCACGCTCTACGCCTGCCCGGAAATGGGCCCGTGCTGGAAAGGCGGCGCCGGCTACAACATCACGGGCCTGCCGCCGGCGTGGAAGGACGCCGCCATCCTCCGCGGCGAACTGGCCAAATGCTGGCGCCGCGCGTGAGCCGAAGGGCTGGACGCACCAGAACGATGAACCTGATAGCCGAAGCCCAGTAGCCTTCGAATGGAACTGTCGAAGCCCAAGCGAATCAACGCAGATAAGCCTCACCTCTGGAAGGCCGACATTGCGACTTCCGTCGATCAGTTCAACCAGTGGTTCATGCGGTTCGCGCCGGAGGCGTTTCGCTCGACACGCGTGAAGACCACCGAACAGGTCAAGGTTGCGTTGATTGCTACCCGCGATCTGCGCAGTATCGACGCGGCGACGCTCAAGAGCAATCCGAGTGCGCTGTCAGCCTTGCGGATGTGTGCGGCTCCGCCGCTTGCGATAGATCGCCTGATCGGTCTGGCCGGCGCGAGCAAGAACCTGGTCAGTCGCATGGAAGAAGGCAGGCTCCCGATCAGGATGAACGTTGTCGATTTGGATACGGAGTTGGCCAAGCTCTGCCACGTCATCTCGAAGTTGCTTGACCGCGATATTTTCCCGTGGCTCGACGCGACCAAAGCCCCGAGTGACCATGAGCGCGACCGAGCCTCGACCATTGTCGCCGACCGGCTGTGTAGCGCCGTGGCAAATCCTATCGTCCGCAATGCTCAGGAACAGCGACAGCTGAAGCTTGTTGGCGACTGGCTTGATGCCAGAGGTTATCGGAAGCAAGCCCATCCCAACGGGAAGCCGTTGACGAAGATGGAAGCCGGGACGTATGCTTTCCGCATGAATCTTGCGGTGGGCAAGTTGCTCAAGGTGAATATTCCTGTTGACGTGGTAATCCAGCCCAAAAAGCGCCGCAAGGACCGGCTCCCCGTTCTGATCGAAGCCAAGTCGGCGGGCGATTTCACCAATACCAACAAGCGGCGCAAAGAAGAGGCCACGAAGATCCACCAGCTTCAGACGACCTATGGGAAAGCCATTTCCTTCGTGCTGTTTCTTTGCGGTTACTTTGGTAGCGACTATTTGGGCTACGAGGCGGCGGAGGGCATCGATTGGATTTGGGAGCATCGTATCGACGACTTGGTGAAACTGGGACTGTGAACGCTGTGATCGCACACCACGACAACCCCATTGAGGCCCGCCGACAGGCGATGCAGGCGGACATCGATATGCGCAAGTCGGCAGCGGACCGAAACCGCCTTGGCCAATTCGCCACGCCCAACGCCCTTGCCATTGATATTGCCCGGTATGTCGAATCGCTCATCGAGTGGCCCGAGAGCGGGATTCGCTTCGCCGATCCCTCGGTCGGCTCGGGCAGCTTCTTTTCGGCGGCGCTTGCGGTCTTTGGGCGCAAGCGAATGAAGAGCGCTGTGGGCGTCGAACTTGATCCCGCGTTTGCCGATGTCGCCCGCGACCTTTGGATGGGTAGCGGCCTTGAAGTTGTATGCGGAGACTTCACTCGCCTCATTGCTGAGGGCTCGCCTCCGCTCGCACCCAGCGTGATTTTGGCCAACCCGCCGTACGTGCGACATCACCACATGAACCGTGAGGATAAGGGGCGCTTGAAGCGGCTCGCGTTCAAAATGACCGGCGTCGAGGTCAATGGCCTTGCGGGTTTGTATGTGTATTTTTTGCTTCTCGCCACTGCGTGGATGGAGGACGACGGGATCGCAGCTTGGCTTGTCCCTTCGGAGTTCATGGACGTTAATTACGGCGTGGCTCTCAAGGGCTTCCTTACGGATAACGTCACGCTTATCCGTGCTCATCGTTTCGATCCCGACGACATTCAATTCGGTGATGCCTTGGTGTCATCGGCCGTGTTGGTGTTCCGCAAAACGCCGCCCACCGCCGGTCATGCCGCCCAGTTCACCTTCGGCGGAACGCTGACTGAACCATATGCGCGCGACTTGATTCCGCTGGAACGCTTGCGTCGGTCTCACAAGTGGACCGTCTATCCAAGTCACGCGAAGAACGACCGTTACACGCTTGGTGATGGAAGCGGTCCGACGCTCGGCAACCTTTTCCGGGTTCAGCGTGGCATCGCCACCGGATGCAATAAGTTCTTCGTGCTTGAACACGCCGACGCTATCCGCCGTAGCCTCCCTGTTGATTACCTGCGTCCGATCTTGCCAAGCCCGCGTCACCTCAAGGCTACGATCATCGACGCGGACGCCGACGGTTATCCACTGATCGATCGCCAACTTTGCGTCATCGATTGCGACTTGCCCGAATCGGTGGTCAAGGCCAGGCATCCGTCACTGTGGGAATACCTGCAAGCTGCCCAAACGCTGGGCGTCATGGGCGGATATCTCGTCGGCAAGCGAAGTCCGTGGTATAGACAGGAGCAGCGTGACCCCGCCCCGTTTCTTTGCACCTACATGGGCCGGGGCTCCGACGATAAGCAACCGTTCCGGTTCATCTGGAATCGTTCTCGAGCGATTGGGACCAATCTTTATCTCATGCTCTACCCGAAAGGTGCGCTCGCGTGGATGTTGCGCGATCACCCTGAGCGCGCTGCCGACGTGTTTACCCTGCTTGGGCGGGTGACCGGCCACGAACTCCGTGGGGAAGGTCGGGTTTATGGTGGCGGCCTGAACAAGATCGAGCCTCGTGAGCTTGGGCGGATCTCCATGGCGGCGTTTGTCGAGCGCTGGCCCGAACTTGGTGCATCGGCGCGCGGGCAAGGAGAACTTTTCGACGATTGCTCGGCAGGGTGGGTTCTCGACAACCGGTTGCAGCGGACAGTCGGTTGAGCGCGAAAGGAGTAACCTGAAGGACCGGCACATCTGGATCTTGCTTACCGATTACCTACTTGCGCTCATAAATCTTGCCTACTTGATCCCCGCGCCGCTTTCCGTGAGCACGAGGTGCCGCTGGAAGAATCGGAAGAGCAGCAGCACCGGAAGCGTCGCGAGCACGGCGCAGGCGAGGATCGCGCCCCAGTCGAGCGGGGGTTGGGTGAAGAGATTGGCGAGCCCGATCTGCACGGTGCGTGTTTCCTCGCGCGTCGCGATCATGAGCGGCCACAGGAAATCGCTCCAGTGCGTGAGCAAATCGAGCAGCACGACCGTCGCCAGCGCAGGGCGCACGGTCGGGAGCGCGACGTTCCAGAACTGCCGCCACACGCTCGCGCCCTCGATCGCCGCGGCCTCTTCGAGCGCGGACGGCACGAGGAGGAAATGCTGGCGCAGGAAGTAGATGTTGAAGGCCTTGGCGAGAAACGGAAGCGTCAGCCCCGCCATCGCCGCGCCGTAGCCGCCGGTCAGTCCGAGGTCGCGCGCGGTGAAGAACATCGGCGCCGCCAGCACTTCGATCGGCAGGATGATGAGCACGACGAACGCGGCAAAGAGCGCGTCTCTCCCGGCGAACTTCAATCGCGCGAAGGCAAACGCCGCCATCGAGTTCACGAGCAGCCCGCCGGCGCCGATGATCGCGACCTGCAGGAGTGTATTCAACAAGGCACTACCGAGCGCCGCGCGCCGCCACGCGTTGCCGTAATTGTCCAGCGTCCAGCCTTGCGCGTCGAACCAGCCGCCGGGTCCGCCGCGGAAGATCTCCGAGCTCTCGCGAAACGAGCCCGCGAACATCCACAGCAGCGGGGTGAGAAACACCAGCGCGACGAATGCCGAGAGCGCCCAGCGCATCGTGCCGCGATGTTTCACGCCCGTTCCTCCCGCAGCAGCGTTCGTTGCGCGAGCGTGAGCACGCCCACGAGCGCGAGAAAGAGAAACGCCGCCGCGCACGCGCGCCCGAGATCCTGCGCGAGGAAGGTCGTCTCGTAGATCGATTGCACGAGCGAGAGCGTGCTGTTCCCCGGTCCGCCGCGCGTCATGAGGTAGGGCTGCACGAAGAGGCGAAACGCGAGGATGGTCGTGACGGTGACGACGAACACGATCGTGTTGCGCATCGCGGGCACGATCACGAACCAGACGCGCTGCCACGCGTTTGCTCCGTCCACCCGCGCGGCGTCGAGCGTGTCGCGCGGCGCCGCCTGCAGGCCGGCGAGGAAGACCATCATCTGCAAACCCACGCCCTGCCACACGGACATGAAGGCGAGCGCGGGCAGCGCGAGCGTCGGATCGCGCAACCATGCCTGCGGCGGGATTCCGAGAAGGCCGACGAGCGCGTTGACGAGCCCTGTTTCATCGCCCTGCGCCGGTTGATAAAGCAGCGTCCACAAGACCGCGAGCACGGGCATGGCCACGATCGTGGGCACGAAAAACACGCCGCGCAGCCAGCGCCACGCGGGCTCCGGGCGGTTGACCCAGAGCGCGAGAAAAAAGGCGAGCGCCGTCTGCGCGGGCACGACCATGAGCGCGAAGAGCGCAGTGTTCGCGAACGCGCGTGTGAAACGCGCGTCGTGCAGCAGATCCGAGTAGTGCGTGAATCCCGCGCCGGGGCCGGCGCCGGGCGCGAGCAGGTCGGTGTAGTGGAAACTCCAATACAGCGCGCGCGCCAGCGGCCAGACGACGAAGACGCCGATCAAGACGCACGCGGGCAGGAGAAACCAAACCGCCGAGCGCGCCTGCGATTTCTGCCAGGTGGTCATCAGGGCTGATTCATTCTCCGATCTCGAATGCGGCTTGTCGTGTGGCCCGCCGCGGAAGCGGCGGGATCCCTGCCCTCCCGGGCAGGGCCACGAGAATGAATCGGCGCCGAGGCGGTCATGGCGTGTCGCCGCGGTCGATCCGGCGATCGATCACACGCTGGATCTCGTCCTCCGCGGATTCGAGCCGGCTGCGCACGTCGGCGCCGCGTGCGATGTCTCGCAGGGCCGCCGCGAATCGTTGTGTCAGGGTGGAATAAAACGGCGTCCGCGGCCGGGCGCGCGCGTTTTCCTCGAGTTGTTTGCGGAAGAGGCTGTAGGGAGGTTCTTGATATTCGGGGAACGCCGCGAAGGCCGAGCGCCGCGCCGGCACCGCGCCGTTGGCGCGCGCGATCGGCTCGATGCCGCGCTTCGCGTCCGTCACCCAGCGCAGCCATTCTGTCGCGGCGTCCTTATTCGGCGAGGCCGCCGAGATGCCCCAGCACCAGCTTCCGCAGGGCGCGGCGCTTTCCTCGCCCATGCGTGGCAGCGGCATCGCGCCGAGTTTGTCGCCTTTTTTCTCGAGGTGCGAGCGCGCCATCCAGTGCCCGGTCCAGTCCATCGCCACGGCGCCGTTGCCGAACGGATCGGGATCGACCGGATCGGTCGCGGCGTATCCAGAAGTGAATACACGCTGCCATGCCTCGAGCGCGCGCGTGTTGGCGTCGCTCGCGAGCACGCCGCGCACGGTCGTGCCGTCGACGGAGACCAGCGCGCCGCCGCCCGACCAGATCACGGGGCTGAAGGCGTAGGTATACCATTCGTCCGAGTTGTCGTCCATGTGCAGGCTCACTGCTTCGATGCCGGCGGTTTTCAGTTGCTCGCAGGCGGCGAGAAACTGTTCCCATGTCCAGCTCTGTCCGTCCGGCGGCGGCCCGACGCCGGCGCGCCCGAGCATTTCGCGATCGTAGTAAAGCACCACGGCCGAATCGAAGGCGCCGAGCGCATACAACTGCCCGTCGATCGTGCCCTGCTCGAGAATCGTCGGCAGGAAGTCCGCGAGTTCGTTCTCGGAAAACGAGCCCTCGAGCGGCGCGAGCAGGCCCGCTTCGACCAGCCGCGCCACGAGCGGCCCATCGAGATCGAACGCATCGGGCAGATCCCGCGCCGCGGCGGCGATCGCGAGTTTTTCGGTGTACTGGAAATCAGGGAAAAAGGTGATCTCCACCCGCGGCCCGCGGTCGGCGTGCGCGCGGTTGAAGGCTTCCGCGATCGCGCGCATGGCGAGATTTTCCGCCTCCTGCCCCTGGTGCGCCCACACCCGGATCGTATCCACATTCTCATTACGCGATCCGGAGCAGCCCGCGAGCGCGAGCGCGCTCGCGATGAGCAAGGAGGCTTTTGCGAATCGTAAAACCATCGACCAGCGCGAAAGTTGAAGACGAATCGGCCTCACCTCAACCCCGCGTCCGGAAATAGGTCCTATAAGTCCCCCATGTTCCATGGGACCCATCCCTTCCGAGACATGCAGCCTTTGTCCGAAACGATGCATCATCCGGGCATCGCGCGCATGGTCTCTTGCGGGCCGCCGGCCCCCGCTGCATCACGGATGCCGAAGCGATCACCCCGTCCCCCCCGGCCATGCATGCTCCCTCGCGTCGCGATTTTCTGAAGACGACCTCATTGCTCGCAGCCGCTTTGCCGTTGTCCTTGCAAAGCGGCGCGGCAGCGCCCACGCCCGCGGATGCCGCGCCGCCCGGCGCGCGACGCGGGTTGTTTTTCGATCGCGAAGAGATTCCGCGCATCCGCGCCGCGCTCGAGGAGCCGCGTCTCGCGGAGCTGCGCGCGAAGATCATCGGCATGGACCTCGAGGCCGAGGCGCGTTTTCTGCGCGACGAGATCGATCTCGGCGACCACATCCAGGACATGGCGCGCGCGCGGGTCGCGCTCGAGCATGCGGCCTTCGCGCACGCGCTCACGGGCGGGCAGCGTTTCCTCGAGGTCGCGCGGCTCGCGATCGGACGGCTGCACGAATACGAGCGGTGGGATTATTTTCTCGAGGGCGGCGACACGACCTTCGGCCTGCAGCGCGCGCCCGAGGCCACGATCGCGATGTTGTGCGCGCTCGACTGGCTCGGGGAGAAACTCGAGCCGGAGTTGCGTGGGGAGATGGAGCGGCAGATCGCGACCAAGGGCGCGCCGGCCTGTTACGTTTCCCTTTACGGGATGAAGTATCCCGACCGGGTGCGTGGCTGGACGATGGATCCGGCGGAGAAGTTTCCCTACAAGATGGACCTCGGCCGCTGGCCGCTCATCCTCAACGCGACGAATCTCAAGGTCATCCCGACCTGCGCGCTCGGCATGGCCGCGGCGTGGTTTTACGGAAGGCACCCGCAGGCGGATCGCTGGCTCGAGATGTCGCGGCAAAGCGCGCGCGCCTTCTCCACGATGTTCGGGCTCGACGGCTCTTACGACGAGGGCGTCGGTTACTGGGGCTACACCGCGATGCACCTCGTCATGCAGGCGGAGGCGCTGTGGCGCCTGCTCGGCATCGACGATCGCAACCTGATCGATTACTCCGGCTCCGTTCGCTATGCGCTCGCCATGACCATGCCGACGCTCGGCGAGCCCTACACGAATCCGTACGAGAAAAAAGAATACAACGCCACGCCCAAGGGTGTGATCGATCCCGCGGCGGACATGGTGAACTTCGGCGACTCGGGCGTGGGGCTCGACGTCACTTCCGCCACTTGGGTCGCGGAGGTCCACGGCGATCCGGTCGCCGCGCATACAGCCGCGCAGGTGGGCAAGCTCACACACTTTCCGGCTGCGATCTGGTTTCGGAAAGACGCGAAAACGCGGCCGCCCGGCCGGGAGCTGCACGATGTCCGGCTGGCGAACGATTGGGTAATCTCGCGCACCGGTTTCGGGGCGAAGGCCACGGTTGTCGCGTTTCGCAGCGGAGGCCCGGCGAATCACGAGCATGCGGACCGAAACAGCGTGATTTTCAAGGCGCACGGCGAGCGGCTTTTTCACGACCCGTTCAAGGCGGCCTATATACCGACGAGCCCGCGGTGGCAGTTGCGGCTCACGCCCGCGCACACCGCGCTGCTCATCGACGGCAAGGGGCACCAATACCACGACGGAAGCGAGGGAACGAACTCGTCGTGGGCGTCCGCGCGCATCACGCATTTTCAGGCGGACGGAAAAACGATGATCGCGGTGAGCGACGCCACCGACGCCTACCGGCTCGTGTTGCCCGAGGCCGCCTTTGTCGAGCGCACGATCGTCTTTCAGAAACCGGAGGTGCTCGTGATCATCGATCGCGTGCGGTTCGATGGCGTCTCGCTCCCCGTGCAGGCGCGCTTTCAAGTGATGAACGAGGACGGGCTCGGCAGCGCCACGGCCGACGCAGCCGGCTTCCGGATCGAGCGCCCACATGCGACCCTCGCGGCGATCGTGCGCGGCCGCGCGGAGGCGAAGCTGACGGTGAAACTCGACCAACATCCGCTGCCGCGGGAAGAGGGCGTGTATCCGTTTTTTGAAGTCATGTCGCCGGCCGCGACCGAGCACGTGTTCGTCACCGCGAGCACCGCCGCGGCGAAGGGGGGAAGGCACGGCGCGCTCGCGATCGACTTCGACGGCGATCTCGCGCGCGTCACCGGCGAGCACGGGGGACACCCCGTCGATCTACGCGTGCGCATGATGCCCGATTCGGCGCGGCTGGAAGTCTGAGGGGCATGCGGCTTTCAACACCGGATGGGAAGGATATGTATAGCCGCAAAGAGGCGCGAAGGTCGCAAATATGAACGTGCATTCTTGTGCCTTTTGAGCCTTTTTGCGGCTATTGCCTTCCGTTCGTTCGTTCGCAACGCGGCCGCTTCTTGCTGACTCTTCGCGCCTCTTTGTGGACGACAGCTTCCGCCGCATGCCTGAGTTCAACACCGTCAATCTGTTCGATTACGGCCTGATCGTTCTCTACTTCGCGATCGTGGTCGCCGTCGGCTTTTACGCGGCGCGGCGGAACAAGACGACGGATGATTATTTCAAGGCCGGCGGAACAGTGCCGTGGTTTCTCGCGGGCATGTCGAACTGGGTCTCCGGTTTCTCCGCCTTCATGTTCGTGGCCGCCGCCGGCTTCACCTACACCTACGGCATCGGCGCGGCGCTGCTCTTCACCTCGGCGTTCTGGGCGTATCTGATCGGTTACTTCTACTTCGCGCCGCGCTGGCGCCGCGCGCGGCTGGGTTCGCCCCTGGAGTTTCTCACGCGCCGCTACTCGCGGTCCACGACGTGGTTCTATTCCATCACGGCCATCGTGCCGCAGACGATCGGCATCGGGCAGGGGCTTTACATCCTCTGCCTTTTTGTTGCGACGGCTCTCGGCTTCAGCGAACGCACATTCGAGCTGGCGGGGTTTACACTCACGGGCTTCCAGGCAGCCGTCTTCATCACGGGCGCGGTCATGGTGCTCTATACCGTCGTCGGCGGCTTGTGGGCCGCCGTGCTTTCGGACGCGGTGCAGGGCGTGATCATCGCGGTGATGTCGATCATCATCCTGCCGGTTGCGTATTTGCATCTTGGCGAGGGCGCTGGCCTCGGCGCCGGCGTGCGGCGGCTGCTCGATGAACTGCCGGCGGAGTTGTTTACGTTGCAGGGGCCGACGGCCGATCCGTGGTTCTTTTTCTCCTACCTGATCTCGAGTGTGCTCGGCTACAACGTCGCGTGGCATCTCGTGCAACGCTACCACAGCGTGCCCGACGAGCGCGGCGCGCGGAAGATGGCGATGCTCTGCGCGATTCTTTCAGTGGTGGGCCCGCTTTTCTGGATCCTTCCCGTGCTGGCCTCGCGCGTGTTGTTTCCGGACATCGCCGCGATCTGGCCGTCGTTCAAGGTTCCGTCCGAGGCCTCGTTCGTGAGCCTCGCGCTGCTCCTGCTGCCGCACGGCATGATCGGGTTCGTCGTCGCCGCGATTCTTTCCGCCACGCTGGGGCAGGCCAACGACGCCTTCAACTGGCTGGCCGCGACGACGACGCGCGACATCTACGTGCCCGCGCGCAGGAAACTCTCCGGCGGCCGCGAGCCCTCGGATCGGCATCAACTCTGGGTGGCGCGCGGCACGATGCTCGTCATCGGCGTGCTCGGCGTGGCGGTGGCGCTCTATATTCCGCGATTCGGCGGCGCCTTTGCCTTCGCGCTCATGTATTATTCGCTGATCACGACGGGATTTCTCATGCCGGTGGCTCTCGGAATGATATATCGAAAAACGCCGTGGTGGTCGGGCATCGCCTCGTGCTCGGCCGCGCTCACCACGGGCGTCACGCTCGAGATCGCCGGCGTGTGGGCGGAGCATGCCTACGCGCGCAACATCCTGAGCGAGACGATCGTGGCGTCGCTCGTCTTTTTTGTGTCCGCCTTCTGGTTTCGCGCCGACGATCCGCGCCATGCGGATCTGATCCAGCTCGAGAAGGATTTGCACACGCCGGTCGAGGACGCGGTCGGCGAGGCAGGGAGCGGAAACCTTCAAGTCTATGGTCTCATCGGCGTTATTTGTCTCGTGCTCGGCGTGGTCCTCGTCGGTTGCATGCTGGCGCCGGGCAGCGCCGTTGCGCCGACCTCGATCAACGGCATCGCGGGAGGCATACTGGTCGCGCTCGGAGTCGGCTTGCGTGTCATCGCCCGCAGGGCATCGAGCCGCGAAAACAAGCGATGAACAGGGAAGTTCAGCACAGGTCTGAAGTTGCGTGCTGGTGGAGTGTCCCGGCTGCTGCGGCAATGGAGAACTTCCGGAACCTCCCTTCCTTCGGCGTCATTTGAAATGAAACTCGATGCCCGCATTTATCGGCAATTCGACGCCGATCCAACGCGCGACATTCCGGCCGGGGCTTACGGCGGTTGGAAACGCCTGCCGATTGAGATCGCGCCGCAACACACTGCGCTCGTCGTGATGCATGCGTGGGACTGTGGCGGGCCGGGCGAGTTTCCCGGATGGGAGCGGGCGGTCGAATACATCTCCCGGGCACGTGAGATCTTGCGGACGGTTTTTCCGCGTTTGTTGTCGGCGGTGCGGCGATCGCCGTTGCCGGTTTTTCATGTCGCGGGCGGAGGTGTATATCATCGCACGCGAAGCGGGTTCATGGCCGCGCGCGAACTGGCGGGCGCGAGTCCGGTGGAGGCCCGTGTCGCCGGGGCGGATCCGGTGTGGAAGAAACTGCAGGCGGTGCGCGCAAGCTCGGTGTTTCCCGGCGATCTCAACCAGCCGGATGTCGCGCGCGGGCTTGCGCGGCTGGACTTCGCGCCCGAGTCGGCGCCGGTGGACGACGAGCCGATTGTGGAAGACTCGCATCAGCTTGCCGCCGTGTGTCGCGCGCGCGGGATCAATCATCTTGTTTACACTGGCTTCGCCATCAACTGGTGCCTGCTCATGTCTCCCGGCGGCATGAGCGAGATGGCGCGACGCGGCGCGATCTGTTCGACCATCGCGGAGGCGATCACGGCCGTGGAGAATCGCGAAACCGCGCGCGACGAACGCGAAAAGGCGCAGGCGCTCTGGCGCGTGGCGGTGGCGTTCGGTTTCGTTTTCGAACTCGAGGATTTTCTAGCTTCGCTGCCGGCGAAGAAGCGGAGGAACGAATGATCATGAGCGAAGGCGCACCCGCGAAGCCGCGTCCCGGACTTGGCTCGATGGCGATCGGAGCCGAAGAGGAGGCGCTTGTCCTGGAGGTTTTGAGACGCGGCGACCTCTTCCGCTATTACGGCAACGATCCCGACCATCCGCCGGAGATGGCGGCGCGACTCGAGGCGGAGCTGCGCGAGTTTCACGCGCTGCCGTTTGCGCATGTCGTCTCGAGCGGAACGGCCGCGCTCGAGATTGTGCTGGCCGCGGCCGGCGTCGGCCCGGGACACGAAGTGATCATCCCCGCGTGGAGCTGGATCTCGTGCTTCACCGCGGTCGTGCGCTGCGGCGCGCGGCCCGTGCTCGCCGAGATCGACGCTTCGCTCAACCTCGATCCCGCGGAACTCGCGCGCCTGGCCACGCCGCGCACGCGCGCGGTTATGGTGGTGCACTACCAGGGCGCGGCGGCCGACATGGAGCCGATCCTGCTCGAAGCGCACCGGCGCGGCTGGTTCGTGATCGAGGACTGCGCCGAGTCTCCAGGATCTGGATACAAGGGTCGTCCGGTCGGCACGTGGGGCGACGCGGCGATCCTGAGCTTTCAGCACAACAAACCCGTCACCGCGGGCGAGGGCGGCGCGGTGTTGACGCGCGACCAGCGTCTCTACGAACGCGCCGTGCGCATGAGTGATCTCGGGCAATACCGCGCGTATCATCAGGCGATGCACGCCGCGCGCGAACCGGCGTTCAGCGGCGGCCAGTGCCGGATGTCGGAACTGACCGCGGCCGTGGGGCTCGTCCAATGGCGCAAGCTCCCGGCCGTGCTCGAACATTGTCGGATGCTCGCGAAGCGGATCCTGCCCCGGCTTGCGAAGCTTCCAGGCATCGAATTGCGCCCGATGGCCGACGCGGCGGGCGCGTTTCCCTTCGAACTTTACTTCTTCGCTCGCGACGAGGCGCACGCCGCCGGGTTCAGGCAGCGTCTCGATGCCCGCGGCGTCAACTGTATCCAGAGAACGGGCACGTACCCGCAATATCATCGTGACTATGTGCAAACCGGCGCGGCGGCGCATCCGGCGTTCGCGCCTTCGCGTGGCTTCGAATCATGGCCTGTGCCCGGCTATCGGCCGGAGGATTTTCCGCGCACGGAGGATCTCACGCGCCGCTTCGTCGCGCTCCCGCTCGGCTGGCGTTATACGGAAGCCGACGCCGATCATATCGCGACGTCCGTCGAAGCCGCGCACGCCGAGGTGGTTTGAACTGCGAAGAAACATAAGTTCACCGCAGAGAACACGGAAAAAGACAATTGCACAGAAGGTAACAAAGAAAACGAAGGAAGGATCCGGTTGCGGAAGACTGAATCCGGTAACTTCGTTACCTTCTGTGCAATTCCTGTCTCTCCCGTCTCAGTGGTGAATTCCTTCACGCCCGCGCGGCCGCGAGATGCCGCGCGACTTTCACGATCGCGCGGCCGATGCCTTCGATGTGCGCGTCGCTCATCGCTTCGTGGATGCGCACGGTCACGGTCTCGCCGAGAAACGCCTCGGCCTGTGGACAACGCACGTCGCGATAGTCGATCGAGGTCGCGCCGGTGTCGCGCAACGGCCAGCTTCCGGCGAAGAAGGCGTGGTTTTGAAACACGTCGTAGCGATAAACCGGCATCGCAATATAACCGGCCGCGGCGGAAACGCCTTCCGCATTCAGCGCCGCAACGAAGCTCTCCCTGTCGCTTTCGAATCGCCCTGGCTCGAGCCGGAAAAAGAAGAACCAATAGCTCGACATGTCGCCCTCGCGCACGGCCATGGGGCGCACGGCCGGCGCTTCGCCGACGATCGCGATCAGCCGGCGCCCGATCGCATCTCGGCGCGTGGCGATCGCTTCGAGACGCGTGAGCTGGGCCGCGCAGACCGCCGCCTGCGGTTCGCTCATGCGGTAGTTGGGCGCGAGGTCGGTCGGGTTTCTATCGTCGGTGACGCGGTCGTAGAATTTGTCGCCCCACTTGCACAGGTCGCGGCCGATCGCCGCATCGTTGGTGCCGACGAGACCGCCGTCGCCGCAACTGAGATGTTTGAATTCATTGAATGAATACGCGGCCAGATCGCCCTCGAGGCCGACAGGCCGCCCACGGCTGCGCGCGCCCCAGGCCTGCGCGCAATCCTCGATGACACGGAGGTCGTTTTCCTGCGCGAGCGCGACGATGCCGGCGATGTCGCACGGCGTGCCCGCCAGGTGCACGGCCATGATCGCGCGTGTGCGCGAGGTGATCTGGCCGCGCGCGTCGGCCACGGAGATGTTGCCGCTCTCGACTTCGACGTCGGCGAACACCGGCACGAGTTGTTGATAGAGGATGCCGATGAGCGAGCCCATGTCCGTGATCGCGGGCACGATCACCTCGGAGCCCGGCTCGAGGCGGAGCGAGGCGACGGCGATGTGCAGCGCGGCCGATCCGCTGGAGCAGGGCATCGCGTGCTCGAGCGGATAATGCTTTCGAAACTCCGCGAGAAGATCGCGCGTTTGCGGCCCGTTCCAATAGAAGAGCGACGGTTGATCGACCATCGCGCGAAGGCGCGCGAGTTCGGGCTCGCCCCAGCGATGAGGCGACGGCGTCGGCTCGGCGATCGATTGGGGTCCGCCGCGGATGGCGAGCGCTTCGAGTTTTTCAGGGATGTTCATGCTGCTTTTGTAGTCCGGTCCGGGATTCGCGTCAGTGCAGTGTTCGCGAAACCGCGGGTCGTAAAAGCGGCGATGAATCGCCGCGCTCCAGAACGCGCGACGCAGTGTGGAGTGCGGCGATTCATCGCCGCTTTCGGTCGCAGCCGCGCGCTTCTCGCGCACACGTTCGAATTGCTCACGCAGTTCCCAAACATTATATTAATCGCGGCCCTTTCGGCCTGGGCCACAAAAGCGCGCGAGGTTCCGCGCTCCGATGGCCTTGCGATCGGCCGCAGGAATGCGGGCGCGCGTGAGCTTGGCCGCGTTGGCGGGGATGGAAAGAAACGGCGTGAGCGTGCCGAAGCAGAGGCGCTCGCGCGGGATCTTTTCCAACAGCACGCGCATCGTCTGGTCCCACTCGGCCATCGATGTGTCGGCGAGGAGGTTTGCATGCGCGCCGAGCGCGAGGATCTCGCGGTGATAAAGGCCCGTGCAAAGGACCGGCATGGGCGCGACGCGCCGGAGCAGCGTCTCGAGCGCCGCGACGCGCAGCCCGCGGATGCGGAGCACGGGATGCTGCTGGCGTTCGTCCTCGAGTCGCGCGGTCACGATCAGGCCGAGCCGGCGCTCGCGCAACTCGCCCGCGAGTTCGACCACGACTTTCGCGTCGGCCGCGCAGCCGTGCCATGCCGGCACGAGCCGGATCGCGCGCACCCGTGTATCCGTGGAGACACTACGAAGATCGTCGCGCCAGTGGGTGAGCCTGGGATTGACGATTGGCGCCGGGATGAACGCGCCGTGCCTGCGCGTGTCGCGCAGGAGCGCGCGGTTGCCGGGCATGGGATCGGGAGCGAGGACGGATTCGAGAGGAGAAACCAGCGCGGCATCGATCCCGGATGCGGCGAGGCGCGCGGCGAGCGCGGCCGCGCCCTGCGTCGGACGAAGCGCGAACGGCCAATGGCCGAGCCAGGCGTTGGCGTCGAGAAGCGCCGCGGTTTTTTTGCGCGTTTTCACAGGCCGAGAAGCCGGGCGGAGTTTTCCCCGAGAATGGCGCGCTTCGCCGGCTCGGAGATTTTTGCGCCGGTGACGCGGGCGATCGTCACGCTCGATTCGCGGATCGGCATGTCGGAGCCGTAGAGGACGCGCGCGTGGCCGAGTTTCTCGACCGCGAATTCCACGAGCCCCTCCTCGGGCTGGCCGCCGGAGGTGTCGATCCAGAGGTTGTCGAGGCCGCGCGCTTCGAGCACGCCGCGCCAGCCCACGCCCGTGAGGTGCGCCATGATCACGCGCACGTTGGGGAAGCGGCGCGCGAGCAGCGCCGTGTCCTGCGGGTCGGAGTGATGGCGGCGCTGACGGATGTTCGACTGGTCCCAGGTGTGTTGCAGCACGACAAGGCCGAGGCGCTCGGCCGCGCGCATGACCGGTCGCATGCAGGCGTCGCGGGCGTTGTTGGAGATCTCCAGTTTGACGCCACGAAAACCGGCGGCGGCGCGCGTCTCGATCTCGGCCACGGTCGCGCGTTCGCCGAGCGTCGGATTCACGCCGCAGAAGCCGGTGAAGAAATCCGGATGACGCGCGACCAGCGCTGCGGTGGTGTCGTTGATGCTCGCGATCTGCTTCGCGTCCGGCAGCCGGCCGAAGCGAAGGATGTCGCCGAGGATCACCATGTGGGAAACGCCGTCGCGGCGCGCGCGAGCGATCCATGCGGCCGTCTCCCGCGGTGAACCGCCGTCGCCCATGAACACGGGGTGGGTGTGCGCATCGATGATCCGCATCGCGATCTCCCGATCTTGCGCGCGCGAATGGACGCGCACAAGCCGGTTCGCGAAACCTGGAAGGTACGGCGCGGAAACCCGATGTAATATACGGCAGCGTCGCGAGACGGGACTTGCGCAAAGTCGCGTCGCGCGGGTTGAGTTCGAGGCATGTCGCTCGTGTCTCCCGTCGGCGTTCGTATTGCCTCGCTTTCCATTCATCGCGCCGGGCTGCGGACGCGCCTGCCGTTTCGCTACGGCATCGCGACGATGACGCGCGTGCCGCATGTTTTCGTGCGCGCGGACGTGGAGACGCCGTTGGGGAAATCCTTCGGCATCGCGGCGGATCATCTCCCGCCGAAGTGGTTCACGAAAGATCCCGCGCGCGCGCTGGACGACGAGGTCGGGGAAATGCTCGCGGTCGCGCGCAGCGCGTGCGAGCTGGCGCGCGGGCGCGAGGCGGGTTCGGCGTTCGCTTTCTGGCGCGAACTCGCGGTTGCGCAAACGGAAGAGGCGGCGAAGCACAACTGGCCGCCGCTGCTCGCTGGCTTCGGGGTGTCGCTCGTGGAGCGCGCGGTGATCGAGGCCGTCGCGCGCGTGGCCGGGCGGCCGTTTGCGCGTTGCCTGCGCGATGGCGCGCTCGGTTTCAATCCGGGCGGGATTCACGCGGAACTCGAGGGCATGGCCGCGTCCGAGGCGCTGCCGCCCGCGGTCGAGGGCGAGATCGTCGCCCGGCACACCGTGGGGCTGGCGGATCCGTTGACGGAGGACGAGATCGCGCCGGAAGCGCGCGTGGGCGACGGCCTGCCCGAGTCGCTCGAAGCGGCGATCGAGGCGTATTCACTTCTTCACTACAAGGTCAAGGTCGCCGGCGCCGGGGACGCGGATCTCGAGCGGCTGAGACGCGTCATTTCCATCATCGATCGCAACGCGCCGCGCGACTGGGCCTTCTCGCTCGACGGCAACGAGGGATTCCACGACGCCGCGAGCTTCCGGCGTTTCTGCCATGCGCTCGACGAGGCGGACTGGTGGCGCGCGGCGCGCGCGCGCCTGCTCTTCATCGAGCAGCCGTGGCATCGCGAGGTCGCGCTCGGCGACGAGGTCGGCGGGATGCTGCAAACGTGGCCCGAACGGCCGCCGCTCATCATCGACGAGTCGGACGCGGAACTATCGAGCCTCCCGCGCGCGCTCGCGCTCGGTTACGACGGCACGAGCCACAAGAACTGCAAGGGCGTCTTCAAGGGCGCGGCCAACGCCTGCCTTCTCGCGCTTCGATCGCCGGGCGGCCGGCCACGCATCCTCAGTGGCGAGGATCTTTCGAACATCGGCCCGGTTGCGCTGTTGCAGGATCTGGCGGCGCAGGCGGCGTTCGGCGTGTCTTCGGTCGAGCGCAACGGCCATCACTATTTCAAAGGCCTGTCGTTCTGGCCGGAATCCGTGCAGCGGGAGGTTCTGGCGCGGCACGGGGATTTGTATCGAGAAAGCCGATACGGCTGGCCGACGCTCGCGATCGAGGATGGAAAAATCAGTGTCCGTTCGATCGCCGCCGCGCCCTTCGGCCGCGCGGGTGAACTCGATCTGTCGGCATTCGAGCAGGTTGGCGAGTGGAGGTGAGGGATGTCCGTCAGACCGGCACGCCAGCCGACGCATTGATCGTCTGCTCCCCGGAACGGATTGTGAGGCTGTTGCCTCGACTTGCGGGGTCTTTCAGCCTTCGTCCGGCTGTTCCAGGAAGACGCGCCCGCCGTCCGCGACGAGTTTCACGCCGATCGCGATCGTGATCTTCAGCCCGCGACGTTTCGCGCTGAACTTGACGCCGTCGGCGAGGGTGACGGATTTCATCGGCTTCAGCCATGCGTTGATATAGCCCGACTTCCGCTACTGAGGCAGAAAAGCAACGCAAGTCGTTGATAGCGGCCTCGGGCGAGGCAAAAGTCGCCACTACACGGGCGTGGAGACGGGGCGGCGGATTTTAGGCGGAGGTTGTGCCGGCAGGGTGCGGTCGAGGCGTTCGAGCAGGAAGGCGACGTCGCGGTCGGGTTCGGTGCGTTCTCCTGCGCGCCGGCGATCAACAACGGTTTCAACACGGCCATGCTCGTCTTCATCGCGCGGGCGGCGATCAACACCTCGGGCACGTAGAGGATGGCGCGCTTGAAGTCCTCGCCGACGACGGCCATGCCGGCGATCAGCGCGTCGTTGAGCACCTCGCCGACCGGGCGGCCTTCGTCGAGCGCGGCGCGCACGAGGCGCTCGACCTCGGCGGCCTTGCCCTCGTAGAGCAGTTGGTTGATGAGCGCGTAGTCGGGCGTGCGATTCAGTTTCCGGCGGCGTCGCGGCAGGCGCGTTTCACGGCGTGAAGACTTTCGGTCGGCGTGCCGAACGGTATGACGGCGGCGCCCATGATGAACCCGGGAAACTCGCGTCCCCGGCGGGCCTCGCGCAGAGCCGTCTCGTACACCTGGTCGGGGGTTCCTTTTTCGAGGAGACGCGGCGAGAGGTTGCGGCGCATGGCGCGTCCCGCGCCGGAGCAGACGCCGGCCATCTCGTCGAAGTCGCAGGTGAAGTCGCAGAGGAGATTGTTCGCGCCCGTGCGCGTGAGGATCTCCGCGATCGGCGTGGTGTTTCCTCCGATGATCAGCGGCACATCGCGCACGCCGCGGCGCGCGGCCCAGTCGATGAAGTTGCGCGTGGCGGGAAGGATGAACTCCTCGTACATGTCGGGCGAAAGCAGCTCGGGCGAAGCCTGTGAATCGAACAGGATCAACTCCGCGCCGGCGTCGATGTAGGCTTTGGCGAACTCGCGGATGATGCGGTCGGAATAGTCGAGCACCGATCGCACCCACTCCGGTTGATCGAGGCAGGCGAGGAACAGCGCTTCGGCGCCGACGAGGCTGATCGCGAGCGAAAACGGTCCGGAAAGCGCGCCGCGCAGCCAGAAATCCTGCCCGATCGCGGCGCGCACGCGCCGGGCCGCTTCGATGTTCACGGGCATGCGCCCGTCCTTCAGCGGATTCGGCAGGCGCGCGCGCGAAAGGTCGTCGCCGACGTGAAACGAATGGTTGCCCGGCCGGATGCCGGGGATGCTCGTGTCGTCGCCCTCGTAAAACGTGACCGTGCAACCGACCGCCTCGGCCTCGAGGTTGTAGACATCGACTCCGACCACGAGCGCGTCGGGGCCGACCGCCTCGTACTCGGCGAGTAGCGCGCACGTCAACAAGTCCGCGCTGCGCGAAATGGCCGAGGGCGTGCTGTTGATGAACCAGGCCTTATGCTCGTAGATGGCCGGCATGAAGAGCGGGATCGTCCGTGCCGTGTTTCCACGGAGAACCGCTTCCACGTCGGCCCGCGTGGCGGGGGATTGGATGGTGGTGGTCATGGGTGGTGAAAGCGCGGGGACGATACACGAGATGGCGCTGGCGTTCTTGGCGGTATGGGTGTGGGCTGATTGGCGGATCGGGCAGTCATGAAGGTTTCGCGTCCCCTCGATGTATCGCTTCCCGCGGGCGGCGTGCTCTTTGCCGAGAGCGTGCACGCGCCGGATTTCGCCATGCCGCGGCGCGTGGATCCGTTTCACAAGCTCGTCTATGTGCTGCGCGGCCGGGTGAGTTGCGCGCGCGGGCTGCCGGAGGCGCGCGTGGAGGCCGGCGATGGCGGCATGATCGCGATCGCCGCCGGATGTCCGCACCGGCTGAGCGACCTCGCCGCCTCGACCCTGCTCCTCCTCTGCCTCGACGCGGACTGGGTCGCGATGGAGCCGGAGCGGGAGGCGTTGTGGGGCGGGCTGACCTCGGATTCGCGCGCGATCGCGCTGCTCGATCGTCCGGCGCGGCTGCGCAGCGAGGCGATCTGGCGGCGGGCGATGGCGGAGCAGGCGCGTCCGCAGCCCGGCGGCGGGCTGCTCGTGCGCGGCCTTGCGGATCAGGCGCTCGTATGGCTTGCGCGCCGTCCCGCGGCGGCGGGGGCGGGCGCGGCGGATCGGGTGCGGACGGTGGCGCGCGAGATCGAGGAGACGTTCTTCGACGAATGGAGCCTCGATCGCGCCGCGAGCCGGGCGGGGCTTTCACGCCGCCGGTTCAGCGAACTTTTCCGTATTGAAACTTCGGATACGCTGCTCGGGCGCCTCACGGAGGTCCGGCTGCGGCACGCGCGCCGCCTGCTCGGCGCGGGCGAGCATTCGGTCATGGGCGTGATGTTCTCGTGCGGCTTCAACGACGTCTCGCACTTCTACCGGCTTTACCGCCGCCGCTTCGGCGAGCCGCCGGGAAGGATGCGGCGGGTCGCGGACCGGTGAGAGGATGACGACCAGCCAAACTGGCAGGCTCTTTTCTTGCGCGATGGGCGCGCGCCGCGCGCCGCGAACATCCCTGCGCCCGTTGAAGGCCCCACGCTTTTCCTCAGGCTATGGCTCGATCCGGACAAAGCTGAGTTGGCGTTTCCCCGGGCTCGCGCTTGCGCGCCCGGCCGACGGTTCAATCTTCGTCGTCTTCGCGCATCGCCCGCAGCTCGCCGACGAGCAGGTCGCACGCGTGCATGAGGGCGTTCACTTCGCGCTGCACGCCCGCGAGCCAGGCGGCTTCGACGAGATTCGCCTTTTCGCAATATGCGCCCGCGAGGAGCGCGTGCGCGAGATGCCCGCGGGCCTTCCGCAGACGCTCGATCGCATCGTCGCGGAGAAGCGGGGACGGCGGCCACGCCGTGCTGTTGAGCGCCCCGGCCAGCTTTCGCGCGGCGTCTCGCGTCGATAACACCAGGTCGACGACCGGATGCTCGTCCGTCGCGTCCGCGGGAATCCAGCCGCGCTCCGCCGCTTCCTGGCGAAAACGCAGTTGCGCCTCGAATCCCTGCCTCGCCAGCGGATGCTCGCGCCTGTATTCGGCCGCGAAGGCAGCCTCGTCATCATGCCCGTCGATGGGATCGCTTGCGAGTTCGTCGTCGCCCGCCGTCTCGATCGGGTCGGGCGATATATCATCCGTGAATCCGGCTTCCGCCGTGCGTTCGGCGACAGCGGCCTCCCCGAGCTGTTGAAAGAAACCGCCCATGGCCTCGACGGTTGCGCGGCGCTGGGCCTCCTCTTCGTTCGCTGACATTTCCCATGCGGCTTCCGGATCAACAGTGAGTTTATACGCCGCGCTCTCGATCAGAACGCGGCCGTTTCCGGCGCTGAACCATTCCAGATACAGGCTGTTGCTCCAGTGCCAGGGAAACGGCTTCCGCTGCTCATGGAGCCGCAGCGCCTCGTCCACGGACACATCGGGCGTCTTCACCTTTCGCGAGGCCGTGCAAACGCCGACGACGCCGGTCTGGCGCGCGCGGAGCCCCTTCAAATCGCCTGCCTTTGGCTCCGGGTTGATGAACTCCAGGCGCCGCCCCGCCAGATCGCGCCAGGCGTTGCCTGCCAGATCGAGCTCGACCGGCCCGGCTTTTCCCACGAACCAGATCCGACCTGTCACGCGTCCCCGCGCGCGGTTGTCGATCTCGCCCCGAACCACCTGCTCGTCGATGCGCCATGCCATGGGACTCGATACTGCAATAATCGTCGCGATCTGCAATCACCTGCCGGGCTGCGGAAGCGCGCTACCCGGCGGCTTTATTCACTTTGGGTCGGATACCTCGAAGCTTGTTTCGGCTTGGATTTCCTGGAGGGAAGA
>CAZFCY010000038.1:0-31970 GCA_964517665.1 uncultured Opitutaceae bacterium
TGGCGGATCCACCAGGTGGCGTAGGTGGAGAATTTGTAGCCGCGGCGGTATTCGAATTTTTCCACCGCCTTCATCAGGCCCATGTTTCCCTCCTGGATGAGGTCGAGGAAGGAAAGGCCGCGGTTGGTGTATTTCTTCGCGATCGAGATGACGAGGCGGAGGTTGGCCTCGACCATTTCGGTCTTGGCGCGATGGGCCTCGCGCACGTGCTTGCGCACCTCGCGCACGAGTTCGAGCAGCTTGTCGGGGGCGATGCGGTAGCGCGCCTCGAACTCGGCGAGCCGCGCGTTGAGCGCCTTCGGGTCGAGCTGCGCGTGTTTCTTCGTCTTCGGGTGCTTCGCATGCTCGAGGTTGTCGAGCGTCTTTTGCATGTCGTTGAGCGCGGGCGTGAGGTTCTCGAGGAACTCCTCGAAGACCTTCAGCTTGAAGAAAAACTTCCCGAAGTTGCCGCGGGCGGCGTTCTCGTGCTTCCGGAAGCGCGTCAACGCCCGCTTTTTGACCGCCTCGTCCTTCGTCGAGAGATATTCCTCCCACGCGGATTGCGCGGAGAGTTCGGACTTCTCGGTCGTTTCGATCAGCTTCGGCAGGTTCTTGAAATACGTCTCGCGGTTCTCGACGCGCTTGTCGATGACGAGCCGGTCGAAGCGCTCCTCGCGATTGAGCAGTTTGCTGCCGAGATCGATGTGGAGGCGGCCGGTGATGCCGATGGAAAACAGATCCTCCTGGGCATTCTGCTCGGCGGTCTCGATGCGCTTGGAGATCTCGACTTCCTGTTCGCGGGTGAGCAGCGGGACCTGGCCCATCTGCTTGAGATACATGCGGACGGGATCGTCGAGGATGTCGTGTTGCGACGAGCGGGACTCCTCCTCCTCGATCTCCTCCTGGCGCTGCTTGTAGTTGTCGACGTCCTCCGGATCGAGGATGTCGATCTCGAGGTTCTGGAGAATCGAGATGACGTTCTCGATGTCCTCCGGGTTGTCGATCGTCTCCGGGAGGGCATCGTTGATGTCCTGGAAAGTCAGGTAACCCTGCTCCTTGGAGAGGCGGATGAGGAGGCGGATCTTGTCGTTGATCGTCCCCGTCGCGCCCTCGGGAAGTCCGTCCTGATCGCGCTCGCGATCGAGTTCGGTCTCCGGCGTGTGTGAATCGTTCGCTGCGGCGTTGGGCTTGGCGGCTTTCTTGATTTCTTCGGAACGGGAAGAAGCGTTGTTGGGAGTCTTCTCGGGCTTGGCTTTGCGCGGCATATTGGGAGATTCAGGCCGGTGGTCGGATGATCGGTGGATTGAGTTTCAGACGACGGAGTTCTTGGCCCGTCTTGAGCAAAGAGATTAAGTCAGAGTCGAAGGTCCGCTGTTTGGTGGCGATTTCAAGCTCGATCTTTCTTATTTTGGGGATGCAAAAGTTGCTGACCATCCGTCGGATACCGTCGTTTGCAATCCTCATCGGATCCTCGAACGACGGCGTCTCGAAAAGGAGGGATGCGATGAAAGTCCGGTCCTCGTGCGATTCCAAATGCTCCTCCAGATGGCTGGCGCCCGGCCACATGTCGTGCTCGAAATCGTTGAGGAACTGGTCGAGCAACCGGCCCGCGCGCGTGGAATGGTCGATCCATTGATGGTCGATGGCGTAGGCGAGCGATGGCCCCATCGCCTCGAAATGGAGGACGAGCAGGAGCAGGTCGTACTCGGCCGTGCCGAAGGGATCGGGCTCGGCCGGAATCTCCTCGACCGGCCCGGGCGCGGAAGCCGCGGCGCCTGCCGCATACTCCGCGCGGGCGCTTGCGCGGCGGGCGACGGATTCGCGGAAGCGCCGGTAGTCGGACTCGAGCGCGTGGCGGCTGATGCCGGTGAGCGCGCCGACCTCGCTCAGGTATTCCTCCTGCGCGACTTCGGACGGGCTGCTCAGGATGATGGTGAAAATCTCCTCGCACGCCTCTGCCTGTTGCTGGGCCGTCATCGCGGCCGGGTCCGGCATCGAGGCCGAAACGGCAAATGCCGCCGCCCCGATCCGATGCTCGCGCATCCGCGCGACCGCCTCCGCGCCCTGCTCGAGGATCAACTGGTCGGGATCCATCTTTCCGCTCAGCGGCAGAAACGAAACCTCGATGCCCTCCTGAAGCGCGAGAGGCAGCAGGCGAAGCGCGGCCTTCTGACCCGCGGAATCGCCGTCGAGCAGGACCTCGAGCCCGGCGTGATAACGGCGCAGCAGGCGCAACTGGGTATCCGTGACTCCAGTGCCCTGCGGCGCGATCGTGGTTTCGAGACCGGCCGTCCAGCAGCGGATGGCGTCGAGCTGGCCCTCGACCATGAGAAACGGCGCGTCGGCTCCCGCCTTCTTGCGGGCGCGGTCGAGGTTGAAGAGCAGGTTGCCCTTCACGAAGATCGGCGTCTCGGGCGAGTTGACGTATTTGGCCTCGCGGCTCGGGTCGTCCTGCGGCGTGATCTCGAGCTGCCGCGCGGTGAAGGCGACGACGCGCCCCTGGTGGTCGCGAATCGGAATCATCAACCGCCCGCGGAAGCGCGGGGACACGCCTCCGGAATTGCGGACGTAGAACAGGCCGGATTGCTTCAGCGCGTTGTCGGAGAAGCCCTGCTTGCGCAACGCCTCCGCGAGCCGTCCGCCGTCCGCCTCGGCGAGGCCGATCTTGAAGTCGCGGGCTGTATCCAGATTGAAACTACGCTTCTCCGTCCAGTAGGCGCGGATGAAGTTTCCCGAATCCGTCTTCGCGAGAAATGCGTTGTGGAAAAACTCGACCGCCGCCTCGTGCAGGTCGAAGAGTTCCTGGCGCAGCGACCGCTCCTCGCCCGAGGGACCGCCGCTGTCGTATTCGAGCGGGATGTTGAAGCGCTTGGCCAGGGCCTCGACAGCCTCGGTGAAGCCGAGCCGCTCGGTCTCCATCACGAAAGTGATGACGTCGCCCGCCTTGCCGCTGCTGTAGCATTTGAACAACCCCTTCGCGGGAGAGACGAAGAAGGACGGCGTTCTCTCCTGGTTGAACGGGCTCAGGCCCTTGAATTGCGATCCCGCGCGCTTGAGCGAGACGACCGCGGAGACGACATCCGCGATGTCGATCCGTGACTTCAGATTCTGAATACTCGCGCGCGAAATGCCGGGCACTTTTAGAGCGTAAGGTGTAAGGGCGTAAGCGGATCTAGCGGCGCGCGCGGGCGAGGTAATCGGCGGCCTCGGCGCGGCGTGGATCCCGCGGGTCGGCCAGAAGCAGGAAGTCTTCGTAGGCCGTGACTGTTCGCGCCGCGTCGGATTCCGCCTGCGCCAGTTCGCGGGCGAAGACGTAGGCGAGGTTGGCGTTGTCGGGGAACTTGGCGCGCGCGGTGGCGATGCGCGAGAGGTAGACATCCGGGGACTGCGAGGCGCGCACGATGTTGAGGTAGGCGGTTTCGATCTCGACCGAATCGGGCGCGAGCCGGCGCGCTTCGAGGATGCACGCCTCCGCCTGGGCAAACTGGTTCAACTCGCGGTAGCAATCCGCCGCTTCCGACCAGAGCCGGACCTGGCCGGGATCGTCGCCGAGCGAGCGCCAGAGCATGTCGACCGCCCCCTGGATGTCGCCGCTTTCCTTGCGCTCGATCGCCGCGGCGAGCACTGGCGGCACGTCGGCCGGAAGCGCGCTCGCCGCCGCCGGCTCAGGGGCGGGCGCAACTTCCGCCACTGGAACAATCGGGCGCTCGCGCGGCTCCGTTTCCGGGGGTTGGGGCTGGTCCGGCGTTTCGGCCACCGGCTCGGGCGGTGGCGCGCCGCGAACGGATTCCTCGATCTCGCGCAGGCGGGCCTGGCGCTCCTCCGCCAGCTCGCGGGCGAGGCGCTCCTGTTCCGAGCGCGCGCTGGCGAGGGCCGCGTCCGCCTCGCGCCATGCCGCGATGCGCTGCCTCACGCCCGCGATCCGGCTTTCGTCGAGCGCCCCGGGGAAGTTGCGGTCGAGCTGGCCGACCGTCTGCGCGGCGGCGGCGAGGTCGCCGGCTTCGAGTTCGAGTTCGAGCAGGCCGAGGAGCGATTCCTTCACGGACGCGTCGCCGTGCTTGATCGTGGCCTCGAACCACGTCTTGGCCTGTGGCGAGTTGTTCAAGGCGCGAAACGCGGCCCCGAGCCGGTAGGCGCATTCGCCCGTCGGGCGCAGCCGGTACCACTCGAGGTAGGCATCGATCGCGCGGGTGAGGTTTCCACTCTGGCGCTCGATGTCGCCGAGTTTCTGCCAGCTCTGAAAATCGCCGGGAAACTCGGCGAGGTAAAGCCGGTGTTGTTCGGCGGCCCTGGGCAGCGCGCCTTCCTGGACGAACGCTTCGGCCGCGAGCTGGCGCAGGACGCTCGACCCGGGATCGAGGTCGGCGGCGCGAACGAAGCTGGCCGCGGCGGCGGCATTTTTCCCGTTGCGGGCGTAGGCGAAGGCGAGCGCCTCGAGCACCACGGGCTTGTTCGGATAACGGGCGTCCAGGGCTTCCAGAATCCCGACGGCGTTCTCGACTTCGCCTGCTTCGAGCTTTTGGTTGGCCAGCGAAACTCGGGTGCTGATTACCTCCTCCGGCTTGGAACAGCCGATCATCAGGAGCGTCACAACGCCGAACATCAACCGGCTGGCGTGCAGCCAACCATATCGCGAACCAGCCCGCATCGCATGAACTTCCCGTTCGCTTTTTTGCCTGTCAAGTAGCCTCTGTCCGGCGAACTGTAATCTCCTTCCCGTGTTCAGGATCCCACTCAAGTATCTGGCCTTCGGAATGTTGGCGTCCGCTGTTGTCCTGCCGCGCGCGTTGCGCGCGCGTGAAGCCGTGGCGCTGCAGCCCGTGACGATTCCGGAGCCGTCGAATCAGGTGCTCGAATCGACCCTTCCCGATTTTTCGGAGGAGTCCTATCGCGCGGCGGTCGAGGCGTTGATCGGCACGTTCGAACGGCGGATGGGAACGCGCCTTGGGCCTTCGACGCATCGGCGCGCGGGGCTGAAGGTGTATTCGGATTCCGGAGCCGGGCTGGGAACGCCGCCGGCGATGGTCGGCGCGGTGATCGAGTCGCTCGTCCGCCGCGGTTTCAAGCGCGAGGATCTCATGATCGTGGGGTTGAACAAGGCGCGGCTCCGGAGCGCCGGTTTCGTTCCACCCCTGAGCGAGGGGGGAAGCGCCTTCGAATCGGTGCCCGTGATCGCGCTCGATTCCGGCGCCTACTACGATCCCGGATGGTTTTACGACAGCCCGCTTCCGGCGCGGATATCGAGCGGGTTGATCGGCATCGATGAGGAGAGCGACTTGATGGCGTCGGAGGCGGATCGGAAGAGTTTTCTGCCGACGCCGCTGATGTTCGAGGTCGATTTCTGGATCAACCTTCCCTCGTGCAGCGATCATCCGGTGCTCGGCGTGAATGGCGCGCTGGTCAACGCGACGCTGTGGAACGCGAGCAATACGCAGCGGTTTTTTCGCAGCCCGGCGAGCGGTCCGGCCGCGGTGGCGGAGATCGCCGCCGTCCCCGAGCTGCGGGCGGGCATGGTCTTCACGATGGTGAGCCTGCAGCGTTATCAGTTCATCGGCGGGCCGGTGTTCAATTCGCTCTACACGCTTTCCGAGCCGAGGGTGTGGTTGAGCGACAATCCGGTCATGATCGACGCGCTGTTGCGCCAGCGGATCGATCGCGGGCGCTACGCGGTGGGCTTCCGGGTCCTTCCGGAACAGGTGCGCCTGATCGGCTACGCGCAACAATTGGGCCTGGGCGTGGGGGATCTAAAACGCCTGGAATGGGTCCATGTGCCCGCGAGCGGCGAATAGTGAATGGCGACCGGCGAGGAGGAGAAGACCTTCCTTGCGCCTCTCCGCGGCCCGCGGCTCGCTTTTCTCCACTCGACACTTTCCCTCAATGTCGCTCTCCCGCGCTAACTTTCCTCTTGTGTCCCCAGTGAGCGGACCGGATTTTCGCGTGCATGTCCGTGACTGATTACGTCCCGATTCTTGTTCAGGTGGTCCTGGCTGTCACTCTTGGCGGCGTGATCATCGCGGCCAGCGCGTTGCTCGGGCAGAGGTCGGCGAAGAACAAGATCAAGGACTCGGCCTACGAATGCGGCGTGCCCGCCTCGGGGCAGGCGAGGACGCGGTTTTCGGTGAAGTTCTATGTCACCGCGATGTTGTTCATCCTCTTCGATATCGAGGTGATATTTCTCGTTCCGTGGGCGTTCATTTATCGGGAGTTTCTTTCCGAGGGCATCCCGATACTTCTGCCGGGGCTCTTTTTCCTCGGCGTCCTGATCCTCGGATTGTTTTACGAAATACGGAAAGGCGCCCTGGATTGGGAAAAGTAATCACACGGAGTGCGGCCGAACCGATGCGCCTCGACAAATTCTTCTCCCGAAGCCGGGTCGTCGATCTCCAGGGCACAACGGTCGGCGACGCGCTCCGCGAATTGGTCAAGGTCGCCACGGCGCGCTTCCGCGACATCAACCGCGCCGAGGTCCTGCGCAATCTCCTCGAGCGGGAGAGCACGATGACGACCTACCTCGGCAACGGCGTGGCCCTGCCGCACGTGCGCGTGCGCATGTCGCGGCGGTTCATCTTCGTGGTCGGCCGCAGCCGCGCGGGCATTCCCTACGACGGGGTCAACGAGCCCGCCCGGGCGCACCTCATCGTGCTCCTCATCGCGGGGGAGAACACGCGCGACTATCTTTCCGTCCTCGCCTCGGTCGCGCGCCTCGTCCGTGATCGCGATTTCGTCACCAGCCTGATCGACGCGCCCGACCTGAACGTGTTTTTCGACCGCCTCTCCGCCGGTTTTGGCGGGCTCGCGACGCGGCCGATGCACATGCGCAAGAACCGGATGAACCGCCTGATCTTTCGCAGCGCCGAACGCATCGCGAAAGGCACGCAGTGCACCGCGATCGCCGTCTTCGCCGACACGCTGACGTCCGCGCCGGATCCCACGCTCAGCTTCGACGGCATCCGCACCATCCTCGTCACGCGCAACGCCGCCGAGACCGGCATCGACCCTTCGCAATACCAGCACGTCGTGCAGGTGCGCTCCTTTTCCAAGCGCCGCCTCGCCCAGCTTCGCAGCTTCGTCCTCGTCTCCATGACGCGCGGGCTTATCCAGTTCAACGATCGCATCTGCTGCGTCGGCGGCCTCGCGGAGAGCGATCAGTTCGACATGATCACGGTCGTCGACGTGCAGCGCGAGTTTCAGACCCTGCTGGTCGATCAGACCGACTTCCTGCCGCCCGACGTGAAGCCGGAGGTGTTCGAGCGCGTGCTCGGCGTGGCGATGGAACTCGCCGTCGAGGGCCGCGAGGGGCGGCCGGTCGGCTGCCTTTTCGTCCTCGGGGACACGGCGAAGGTCGAGAGGATGTCCAAGCCGCTCGTCTTGAATCCATTTTTTGGATACAAGGAGGAGGACCGCAACATCCTCAACCCGTTCATGGACGAGACGGTGAAGGAATTTTCCTCGCTCGATGGCGCGTTCATCATCCGGGGCGACGGCGTCCTCATCTCCGCCGGCGCGCTCATCTACGCCCCCGACTACCTGCATTCGCTGCCGAGCGGGCTCGGCGCGCGCCATGCGGCGGCGGCCGCCATCTCGCTGGGCACGCAGTGCATTTCCATCGTCGTTTCCTCCAGCACCGGACAGGTCACGGTCTTCCGGCGCGGCGTGCTCCTGCCGATTCTCGAGCGCGGGGTGGGCGGCAGCGCCTGAGGACCAGGGGACGGGTGAGAGGGGACGGGAGGCCGGGGACTTTCGACTCCCAAGATTTGTGTTGCCTGCGGGACGCCGGAGCGGTGTGTTCACCGTTTCCATCCGTATTTTCCCATGCCACGCGAAATCATCACTCTCGAATGCACGGAGGCCCGCAAGGAGGGCAAGCCAGTGTCCCGCTACATGTCCACGCGGAACAAGAAGATTCAGACCGAGCGGGTCGAGAAGAAGAAATACAACCCGCACCTCAGGCGGCACACGCTTCACCGGGAGATCAAGTAACGCTCCGGCCGGGCGCGATTTTCATCGAGCGGCGACCTTCACCGAGGGCGCCGCTTTTTCGTTTCGCCCCTGAGAGGGCGGAACTTCAGGGGACAGGTGGCAGGAGGCAGGGGTCAGGATTGAAGGAGCGATGCTGGCCCTGTTTGTTGTGCCCCTGGTCCCTCAGGTCGTGCCGGGAGCCTGTCGGCGACTCTTGCGCCAGTCTTCGCGATGCTTCCGGATCCAATCGAGGAGCGCGCGCTCGAAACCGATGTCGTAGCCGAGCCGCTCGGACTCGAGCCACTTGTGGCGCAGGATCTCCTCACGCTCGGCGAGGAACTCCTGATACAGACTGGATTGCTTCACGAAGTCAGTCTGAGCCACAGGCTGTCTCTTCGCTTCGGTCATGGTGGGGAGGAGGATCATCCTTGTGCAGCGAGCGCCGGGGCGGGGACACCGGCGCTACCGTCAAACGAGAGGTTCTGCTGAGGGAATGTTGTCAAAGGCTGGTTGTTGTCGCGCTCGCGGCCTCGATCATGTCACCGCGATTTAACGTAAAATATCGCAGAGGGGTGTCAAACTAACGATGTGTGGAAGCGAGCGCGTCGAGAAGCTTCTGCGCAATTTCAGAAAAAACCTGAGCGGCCCCCCCGGAAGAGTCCGTAAGGGCGGCGGGTTCGCCCCGATCGCCTCCTTCGCGGATATGCGCCAACAACGGCACTTCCCCAAGAAGCGGAGCGGCGAGCGCTTCGGCCGTCCTCGCGCCGCCTTCCGAACCGAAGATGGGGTTGCGCGATCCGTCGGGCATTTCGAGATAACTCATGTTTTCGATCACGCCGAGGATCGGGACGTTCACCTTGTTGAACATGAGCCCGCCCCGACGCGCGACCTGCGTCGCCGCGAGTTGCGGAGTGGTGACGACGAGCGCGCCGCTCAATGGAATGGTCTGCACGAGCGACAACTGCGCGTCGCCCGTTCCCGGAGGCAGATCGACGACGAGAACCTCCAGCTCGCCCCAGCGCACGTTCTGCACGAACTGCTGAATGGTTTTCATCACCATCGGCCCGCGCCAGATGACGGGGGTGTCGCCGTCGACGAGGAATCCCATCGACATCACTTTCACGCCGAAGCGTTCCAGCGGCAAAAGATGCTCGCCTTCGATCTCCGGCCGCGCGTCCAAGCCCATCATAAGCGGGACCGACGGGCCGTAGATATCGCAATCCATCAGGCCGACCGCGCGAGGCTTGCCTTCCGCCTCGAACAGCTTCGCGAGCGCGCAGGCGAGGTTGACCGCAAAGGTCGATTTTCCCACGCCGCCTTTTCCGCTCGCGACGGCCACGGTGTATCGAACCCCCGGCATGCCGGCGGGCGCGCTCGTCGCGGAAGCCACGGGCGCGCGCGGGGCATTGACCGCGATCTCGACGATGGCGTCGCGCACGCCGGACACCGCGAGCACCGCGCGTTCGACCTCGGCCTTGATCGCGCGGGGGATTTTTGCGTCGGCCGTGGTGATCGCGAGTTTGACGATCGCGCGCCCGTCGACGACATCCGCCGAGCGGACGAGGCCGAATGAAAGAATATCCCGGCTGAATCCCGGATATTTGACCGTTTTGAGTGCTTCCTGGATGGAGTTTGCTGTCACAAATGCGTGGTGAGGAGTTTTGGCGCGAACGGCACGGGGAGGCGCGGAACGCGATTTAAGTTGAAGCGGTCAGGCAGGGAGCAAATACAAAACGCCCCGTGCCGGCGCGAGGATGCCGGCTCCCATTGATCATGCAATTACGTGCTTTCGCAATACTCGCGGCGCTTGCCGCCGCATCTCCGTTTTCAACCGTGGCCGCCGCGCAGGTGCGCGACGCGGGAGACGTCGTCATCCGGGCGGACGTGAATGTCATCCCGGTCCGCGTCGAGGCGAGTTCGAGCGAGTTGCAGCGGCTCGCCGCCTTCGCGTTCAACGCGCACGGCGCCTTTCGCGTGCAGTCGGACGCGAGCCAGACCATCCGCTTCGCCGTCAGCGCGACGAACACGATCAGCGTCTCGATCGAAAGCGGGTCGCCCGCGCGCGCGATCTTCTCGCAACAGGCGACGGGTTCGTCCCTCCGCAACGCGCTCTTTCGCGCCGCCGACGCGGCCGTGGCGCGGCTTACAGGCGCCCCCGGGTTCTTTTCCGGCCGGCTCGCGTTCGTGAGCGAACGCACCGGCGCGAGCGAGATCTACACATCCGACCTGTTCTTCGGCGAGATGCTCCAGATCACGAACGACCGGTCGCAAACGGTCCTGCCGCGCTGGTCGCCCGACGGCCGCCAGATCGTTTACACCGGTTATTTCAGAAGCGGTTTCCCGGACATCTACCTCATCGATACAAGCACGCTGCAGCGAAACGTCTTCGTCAGCGTGAAGGGCACGAACACCGGCGCGCGCTTCAGCCCGGATGGCTCGCGCGTGGCCATGATCCTCTCGGGCGAAGGCAACCCCGAGGTCTATGTCAGCAACGCGCAGGGCCGCGGCATTCGCAGGCTCACCCGCACCGAGCGCAACATCGAGGCGACGCCTTCGTGGTCGTCCGACGGTTCCCGACTGGTCGTCGCGTCCGACGCGCTCGCGACCGGCAAGCCGCAGCTCTATTTGCTCGGCGCGAACGGCGGATCGCTCCAGCGCCTGCCGACGAACATCTCCGGCTACTGCGCGGAGCCGGATTGGAACCACGCGAACCCCGATCTGATCGCCTTCACCGTCGCGACGGGAAAACAGTTCCAGATCGCGATCTATTCGATTTCCAAGCGCGAGGCGAAAATCGTCACGCAGGGCGCGACGGATGGGATCGAGCCGTGCTGGACGAATGACGGCCGCCATCTTCTCTACACCTCGCGCTCCGCGGGCAGGCAGAGCGTGATGCTGCTGGACACGAAGACCGGCCGTTCGACGCAGCTCAGTTCTTCGAACCTCGGCAAGGCCTACCAGGCGAACTTCATCCTTCGCTGACCGATCGCCCCGGCGACCCGCTTGCGGGACCCATGGGCCTTGCGCGTCCCATGAGTCCCTCGAAGCGCCGCGATCAGCTCGCGGCCGTGAAGTTCTTCTCCGCCTCGTCCCAGTTCACGACATTCCAGAACGCGTTGATATAATCGGGCCGGCGGTTCTGGTAGTTCAGGTAGTAGGCATGCTCCCAGACATCGAGCCCGATGACGGGTGTGCCCTCGAAGCCGGCGACCGATTTGCCCATGAGCGGGCTGTCCTGATTCGCGGTCGAGCCGACCGCGAGTTTCTTGTCCGCGCCGACCACGAGCCAGGCCCAGCCGCTGCCGAAGCGCGTGGCGCCCGCCTTCGCGAACTGCTCCTTGAACTTGTCGAACGAGCCGAAGGTCGAGTTGATCGCGTCGGCGAGTTTGCCCGTCGGCGCGCCTCCCTTGCCGGGGCCGAGGATCTTCCAGAAGAACGAATGGTTCGCATGCCCGCCCGCGTTGTTGCGCACGGCGGCGCGGATGCCCTCGGGGACCTTCGAGAGGTCGGCGATCAACTGCTCCACGGGAAGGCTGGCCAGATCGGCGTGATCCTCGAGCGCCTTGTTCGCGTTGGTGATGTACGCCTGATGATGCTTGGTGTGATGGATCTCCATCGTCTTCGCATCGATGTGCGGCGCGAGCGCGTCGTTGTCGTAATCCAGTTTCGGAAGTTCGTATGCCATGGTGTGTTGGATTTCTTGCTTTAGGTTGGGGAGGTCATCGTAAGGCGGAGCCCCGGCAGGGGTCAACCCGCCTGAGCGCGTTTCATCCGCGAAACACCGGATCGCGGCCGCTCAGTTTCCGGCGCGCTTCAATTTGAAGAACGCCCGCAACAGCTCGCGGCATTCGCTTTCCATCACGCCGGCCGTGATCTCGCAGCGATGGTTCACGCGCGGCAGGGCGTTGAGGTCGGTCGCGCCGCCGAGGCAGCCCATCTTCGGGTCGCCCACGGCGTAAACGACGCGCCCGAGCCGCGCCATCAGCATCGCGCCCGAACACATCGGGCACGGTTCCTTGGTCACGTAGAGCGCGCACTCGTTCAGCCGCCAGTCGCCGACGCTGGCCGCCGCCTGCGTGATCGCGAGGATCTCGGCGTGCGCCGTCGGATCGCGGGAGGAATCGACGAGGTTGTGCGCGGCCCCGATCACTTCGCCGGCGCGGGCCACGATCGCGCCGATCGGCGTCTCGTCCTCGCGCCAGGCGTCGATCGCCTGGTTGAAGGCGAGCGCCATGAAAAACGCGTCGTCCCGCGCCAGTTGAGACGGGAAAACCTTTGGGAAGGGACACGGCGGGGCGGGGGAGGAGGGGAGATCCATGAGGTTCGGGCGGCGATCAAATCCATCGCCGACGGATTAAGCCTTGACTAGATGAAACGTAATCAGCGACACAGCATGCCTTTAAAGCCCCGGGGCGCGACTCTCGCGATGCTCCTGGCAACGCAATGATATGTCCGATGATCAAACGATCGAAGTAGAGGGGAAAATCGTGGCGGTTTTGCCGGGCACGATGTTTCGCGTGGAGTTGTCCAACGGGCATACCGTGCTCGCCCACATTTCAGGAAAGCTCCGCAAGCATTTCATCAAGATCACCACGGGTGACATGGTGAAAATGGAAATGAGCCCCTACGATCTGGACAAGGCGAGAATCACCTACCGGCTCAAGGGCCCGGAGCAGGTGCGCCGGCCTCCGATGGGCGCCCGCCGCGGTGGCGGCGGTCGCCGCCGCTGATCGTCGGATGCCCGGAACGCGCAGCGGACGGGCAGCCGGGCCACGGGGGAAACCCGCGCGGTCTGACGCCGGGCCGCCGCAGGCGCCGCCCGCCTTTGCGGAGGATCTCGATGGGTTTCTCGCCTTTCTCGAGCTGGAGAAAGGCGCCGCCGCGCACACGATCGAGGCCTACGAGCGCGACCTCCGGCAGTGCGCGGCGTTTCTCGATTCCAGGGGCGTGGCCGATTGGAGGCGCGTCGAGCCAGGCCAGCTCTCCGATTGGATCTACGACCTCTCTTCGCGCGAACTCGCCCTCTCGAGCCTGTCGCGAAAGCTTTCCGCGCTTCGGACCTTTTTTCGCCATCTCGCGCGCGAGAAGCTGCGGGCCACCGACCCGACGGAACTCCTGAGCGGACCGCGCCGCTCCCGGCGCGCGCCGGACACGCTCACGGCGCGCGAGACGGTTCGCCTGCTCGAGGCCCCGGCGGCGACGGACGCTTACGGCGTGCGCGATCGCGCCATCCTCGAACTCGCCTACTCGAGCGGCTTGCGCGCCTCCGAGATCTGCGGACTGCTCCTCACGCAGATCGACCTCGCGCAGGGACTGGTCCGCGTCTTCGGCAAAGGCTCGAAGGAGCGCGTCGTTCCGCTCGGCGAGGCCGCCCGGTCGGCGGTGGAGGCCTACCTTGTTTCCTCGCGGCCGAAGCTGGTGAAATCCCGCACCGGCGGCTCGCTCTTCATCACCGAGCGCGGCGGCGCGATGTCGCGCAAGACCATCTGGAGCCTGGTGAAAAAGCATGCCGCTCGCGCCGGCCTGGAAAAGCCGGTCAAGCCGCACCTCCTGCGCCATTCGTTCGCCACCCATCTGCTCAGCGGCGGGGCCGACCTGCGCGCCATTCAGGAAATGCTCGGCCACGCCAGCATCACCACCACGCAAATCTACACCGCGGTGGAACCGAAGCGGCTGGTGAGCGAGCACGCGAAGTTTCATCCGCGAAACCATGCGGGTTGAACGCCGGCACGCGTGGAACGACGACTCGCAGCCCCGCGGTGGAGCCCGGCCTCCGGGCGCGCCAAAGGCCGCGAGCCCTGTTTCCCCTTGACCGATCGGACCCGCCGCGCGCTATGACATGGCTTTAACCGCGTGAAAGCTTTTGTTCTCGAAATCCCGCACAGCTCCCGACGATGGGAGGCGGGCCGAATGACGCGCGCGTTTGCGGGGGTTGTCCGTCACGTCATGTTTCAGCATGGCCCGCAACCCGCCCGCAACGTTTCCGACCCGATGAGCCTTTCGATCGAAGCACGGTCACCTCTTTTCCCATGAGCGATCCGATCAGACACGAATGCGGCATCGCGCTGGTGCGGCTGAAGAAGCCGCTCGAGCACTATTTCCTCGAGCACGGCACGCCGCTCTACGGGCTCTTCAAGCTGTTTCTCCTCATGGAAAAACAGCACAACCGCGGCCAGGACGGCGCGGGCGTCGCGGCGGTGAAGTTCAACATGCCGCCGGGCGAGCCCTACATGTTTCGCGAGCGCGAGATCAAATCCAACCCGATCGACCGCATCTTTCGCGACATCCTCAAGCAGTACAACGCGCTCGTGCGCGACGGCATCGTGCATCCGGAGTTTCCGGCCACGGTGAAGAAACACTTCGAATTCGGCGCGGAACTCTATCTCGGGCATCTCCGCTACGGCACCTCCGGCGGCTATCACCTCAGTGTGTGCCATCCGTTTTTCCGCCGCAGCAGCTGGCCCACCCGCAATCTGATCCTCGCGGGCAACTTCAACATGACGAACACGGCTGAACTCAACGACAGCCTGATCGCCACCGGCCAGCACCCGATCTTCGCCACCGACACCCAGGCGCTGCTCGAGAAGATGGGCTACCACCTCGACGTCCTGCACGAGGAGCACTACCGCGCGCTCCGCGGGCGCGGCCTCGACGGCGCCGAACTCTCCCGCGTGCTGCACGAGGAGTTCGACGTGGTCGAGATGGTCCGCCGCGCCTCGCGGCAATGGGACGGCGGTTACAGCCTCGTCGGCGCGATCGGCACCGGCGACGCCTTCGTCATGCGCGATCCGACCGGGATCCGGCCCGCGTATTACTACGAGAACGACGAGATCTTCGCCGTCGCCTCGGAGCGTCCGCCGCTGCTCACGGTGTTCGACGCGAATCTGGATGAGATCAAGGAGGTGCCCGCCGGCCACATCCTCGTGCTCAAGCGCAACGGCACGCTCGTGAACGAGCGCTTCACGCCGCCGCTGCCGCGCAGCTCCTGCTCGTTCGAGCGCATCTACTTTTCCCGCGGCAACGATCCCGACATCAACCGCGAGCGCAGGGCGCTCGGCGCCGGCCTGGTCGGCCCCGTGCTCGAAGCGGTGGATCACGACCTCGCCCACACGGTGTTCAGTTACATCCCCAACACCGCCGAGACCGCGTTCGAAGGGCTGATGGAGGAGTTGCGCCTGCGCCGCCGGATCGAGGTGAAGGACGCCATCCTCGCGGCCTCGCGCGAGGGCCGGCTCGACGACGCGACGGTGGACGACCTCATCATGCGCAACTGGCCGCGCTCGGCCAAGGTGGCGCACAAGGACGTGAAACTGCGCACGTTCATCAGCCAGGAGAAATGGCGCGGGGGCATGTCGTCCCACGTCTACGACATCACCTACGGCGCCACCGGCCCCGAAGACTCGCTCGTGTGCGTGGACGACTCGATCGTGCGCGGAAACACGCTCCGGCGTTCGATCCTCAAGATCCTCAGCCGGCTCAACCCGAAGCGGATCGTGGTCGCCTCCACCGCGCCGCAGATTCGCTATCCGGATTGTTACGGCATCGACATGTCGGAACTCGGCAAGTTCATCGCCTTCGAGGCCGCGGTCGATCTTCTGCGCGAAAACGGGCGCGAGGGGCTGTTGCGTGAGATCTACGAACGCTGCGTCGCCCATGCGAAGCTTCCCCCGGGCGAGCAGGAGAATCAGGTCAAGCGCCTCTACGATCAGTTCACCGCGGACGAGATTTCCGCCCGCATCGCAAAACTGGTCCGCCCGAATGACGTGTCGTGGAAGGGCGAGGTGATCGTGATCTACCAGACGATCGAGAGCCTCCACGCCGCGTTGCCGGATCACTCCGGCGACTGGTATTTCACCGGCCGGTACCCCACCCCGGGAGGCACCCGCGTGGTGAACCAGGCCTTCGTCAACTACTATGAGAAACAACAGGGCCGCAGCTACTAGCGCGCTACGCGCGCAGTCCAAGGTCTAAAGGTCACAAGTCTCAAGTCATACAACACCTCGTCTCCGGCGCCTCACTATTTTGACCTTCGACCTTCAGACCTTCGACTTTCGATTGCGGCTCCGCCGCTGACCTTCGACCTTTAGACCTTCGACTTTCGACCTCGGCGAAGCCGACGACCCATGTCCCTTTCCTACGAATCCTCCGGCGTGCGCTACGACCAGCTCGACGCCTTCAAGCGCGAGTGTCAGCGCGCCGCCCGCGAGACTGCGGGCCTGCTCGCGGACCATGGTTTTCGCGAGCCGGCGGAGACGCGCGGCGAAAGCGCCTACCTGATGGAGGCGGGCGATCATTACCTCGCGCACGTCGAAGAGGGCCTCGGCACGAAGAATCTCGTGGCCGACGCCGTGCAGGCGCAGAGCGGCCGGTGCTTCTACCGTGAGATCGCGATCGATACGGTGGCGACGATCGTGAACGATCTCATCACCTGCGGCGCGCTCCCGGTTTCCGTCGCGATGCACGCCGCCGTCGGCGATTCGAACTGGTTTTCCGATGAAACGCGCACGCGCGCCCTCGTCGAGGGCTGGGCCGAGGGCTGCCGCCAGGCGGGCGCCGTCTGGGGCGGCGGCGAGACGCCGACCTTGCGCGGCATCATCGAGCCCGGCGCGATCTGCCTCGCGGGCTCCGCCGTCGGTCGCATTTCCCCCAAGGAACTGCGCATCACCGGCGACGCGCGCGAGGGCGACGCCATCATCTTCCTCGCTTCCAGCGGCGTGCAGACCAACGGCCTCACGCTCTGTCGCCAGATTGCGGATACACTTCCCGACGGCTACGCCACGCCGATCGGCGACGGCCGCGACTACGGCGAGGCCCTGCTCGCGCCCTCCGTCATCTACGTCGCCTTCGTGCGCGAGTGCCAGCGGCGCGGATTGAAACTCAACTACGTCGCGCACGTCACCGGCCACGGCTGGCGCAAGCTCATGCGGCTCGACGAGCCGTTCGTTTACGAGATCACCGATCCCCGGCCGCCGGGCGCGCTTTTCGAGTTTCTCATGAAGGCCGGCCCGATCGAGCGGCGCGAGGCCTACGCCACCTTCAACATGGGAATCGGATTCGCCGCCTTTGTCGCGCCCGGGCTGGCGGACGCGGTCGTCGCCGCGTCTCGAGAAACGGGATACGACGCCTGGATCGCCGGCCGGGTGACGAAGCAGGGCGGCCGCAAGGCCGTGGTCGTTCCCGCCCTCGATCTCGTCTTCGAGGGCGACACGCTTCAACTGCGCTGAGCCGCGCGGCCTGGCTGCGGCAGGATCCGCGCGCGCGCGCCGTCATCCAGCGCGGTCCAGGCGCCCGGCGGCAGGCGCTCGAAATCCAGCGACCAGCCGCCGATCCGCGCTCGCGCGAGGCGCAGGGTCGGGTGGCCGATCGCCGCCGTCATCCGGCGCGCCTGCCGGTTTTTCCCTTCGGTCAGTTCCAGGGATATCCACGAATCGGACACGCTCTTGCGCCGCCGGATCGGCGGATCGCGCGGCGGCAGCGGCGGCGGGTCGATCCTCCGCGCGCGGCAGGGCGCTGTAGTGTAATTTCCAATACGCACTCCGCGCGAAAGCAGCGCGAGCGATTCGGGCGAGGGGACGCGCTCCACCTGCGCCCAGTATTCCCGCGCGTGGCCATGCTTCGGATCGAGAAGCCGGGTGTTGAGCCCGGGCTCGTCGCTCAAGAGGAGCAGACCCTCGGAATCCGCGTCGAGCCGGCCGAGCGGATAGACGTTTTTCGGCAGGCCGAAATCCGCGAGCGTCCGCCAGCGCGAGCCCGGTTCGGGCGTGAACTGCGAGAGCACGCCGTACGGTTTGTTGAATGCGAGCAGCACGCCTATTTCCGCATCAATCGCCGCGGCTGTGGCGAGATCTTCACGACATGGGCCTGCGATTCGGCGAGCGGTGACGGCAAGCGCGACGCGCAGGTCGTCGCCCACGTGTTCCCATATCGCCGGCCCGCGCGGTGGGCGCGCAAGCCAGGCACAGGCTGGCGACAACGAGCAGGCGAGGGCGCGGAAGACAACGAAGGCGGCAAAGGTCATCCATTGGGCCCTTGTTCTTCTCGTTGCCTTCCGCGCGGAGTCCCGCCTGCTCCGTGCCCTCCGCCTTACGTCTGCGCGAGCGCCTGCTCGATGTCGGCGATGATGTCCTCGACGTCCTCGATCCCGACAGAGAGGCGGACGTAATCCGGCGACACGCCGGCGCTGGCCTGTTCCTCGGCGGAGAGCTGCTGGTGCGTCGTGCTCGCGGGGTGGATGGCGAGCGACTTCGCGTCGCCGATGTTCGCGAGGTGGGAGTGGAGTTTCAGCGCGTTGATGAAATTCCGGCCGCCTTCGTAGCCGCTTTTCACGCCGAAACCGAGCAGCGCGCCGAAACCGCCGGCGAGGTACTTCTTCGCCGCGGCGTGGTTGGGCGAGTCCTTCAGGCCCGGGTAGTTGACCCACTTCACCTTGTCGTGCGTCGAAAGGTATTCGGCGACCTTGAGGGCGTTTGCGCAGTGGCGCTCCATGCGGAGGTGCAGCGTCTCGACGCCCTGGAGAATGAGAAACGCGTTCGTGGGGCTCATGCACGCGCCGATGTCGCGAAGCAGTTGCAGGCGCATCTTGAGGATGAACGCGACGTTCGCGCCGCCCGCGGGCGGGAAGGCCTTGAAGGTTTCCCAATGCGGGAGGCCGTGGTAGCTCGCGTCGGGCTCGGTGAATCCGGGGAAACGACCGTTGCCCCAGTCGAAGTTGCCGCCATCGACGACCATGCCGCCGATCGAGTTGCCGTGGCCGCCGATGTATTTCGTCACCGAATGCACGACGATGTTCGCGCCCCATTCGAACGGACGGTTGAGCATCGGCGTGAGGCAGGTGTTGTCGATGATCAGCGGCACGCCGGCCTCTTTTGCGATCTTTCCGACTTCCTCGAACGGAAAGATGTTCAATGCGGGATTGCCGAGGCCCTCGCCGAAGAAAGCCTTCGTGTTCGGCTTGAGCGCGCGGCGAAAACCCTCGGGATCCTGCGCGTCGACGAACGACACCTCGATGCCGAGCTTCGGGAGCGTGTAGTGGAAAAGATTGTAGGTGCCGCCGTAGAGTTGCGCGACCGAGACGATGTGGTCGCCGGAGCCCGCGAGGTTGAGGATCGTATCCGTCGTCGCGGCCTGGCCGGACGCGTGGGCGAGCGCGCCGCTGCCGCCCTCGAGCGCGGCGATGCGCTGCTCGAGCACATCGGTGGTCGGATTCATGATCCGCGTGTAGATGTTCCCGAGTTCCTTCAACGCGAAGAGGTTCGCGGCGTGATCGGCGTCGCGGAAACCGAAGCTGGTCGTCTGGTAGATGGGCACGGCGCGGGCGCCGGTGGTGGGGTCGATTTGCTGGCCCGCGTGCAGCGCGCGCGTGCCGGGACCCTGCTTCCGAGGGGCGGGATGGGAGGAATCAGACATGACGGTTGTGGTTGGTTTTTGGATGCGAACGAAAAGAGGCGCGCCCGTTTACGATGCGAAACGATTCAGCGCCGGAGTTGAAAGGTGGTCGCGCGCGCAGGGACGCGGGCGGCCACCTTTCAGAGTTTGTGTTCATGCGGCTCACCCGACGACGAGGTTGAGGATGCGGCCGGGAACATAGATGATCTTGCGGATGGTTTTGCCATCGAGGTGCGATGCGATCTTCTCGCTCGCCTTCGCGAGCGCGACCGCCTCGGCCTCCGGGGCGTCGGGCGCGATCGTGACGTCGCCGCGCATCTTCCCGTTGACCTGGATGACGAGCTTGACCGTCTGCGTGACGAGCTTCGCCGGATCGAAAACCGGCCAGGGCGCGAACGCGACCGACGGCGCCCCGCCGAGGCGCTTCCACAACTCCTCCGCCATGTGCGGCGCGAACGGCGCGATGAGCTGGACGAGCACGCGCGCGGTTTCGATGCTCATCGTATCCACTTTCTGGATATGGTTGCAGAAGATCATCATCTGCGAGATCGCGGTGTTGAAGCGCAGGGCCTCCAGGTCCTCGGTCACCTTGCGGATCGTCTCGTGGAGGATCCGCAGGGTTTCGGGCGATTGCTCCGGGCCGTCGGCGAGCCCGGCCGCGGGTCCGCCGTCCTCGCCGACGCACTCGCGCCAGATCCTGCGCAGGAAGCGATGGACGCCCTCGATGCCGTGCGAACTCCAGGGTTTCATCGCCTCGAGGGGACCGAGAAACATCAGATAGAGGCGCAGCGTGTCGGCTCCGTACTCCGCGCAAACGTCGTCCGGCGTGACGGAGTTTTTCAGCGATTTGCCCATCTTGCCGAACTGCCGTGCGACGGGCCGGCCCTGATAAAAGAAACCGCCGCCGCGCTCCTCGATCTCATCCGCGGGCACATAGACGCCGCGCTCGTCGGTGTAGGCCACGGCCTGGATGTAGCCCTGGTTGAAGAGCTTCCCGAACGGCTCGGGCGTGGAAACCTCGCCGAGGTCGAAGAGCACCTTGTGCCAGAAGCGCGCGTAGAGCAGGTGCAACACTGCGTGCTCCGCGCCGCCGACGTAGAGGTCCACGCCGTTGCCGCCCATCCAGTAGCGCTCGAGTTCGGGGGCGACGAGGGCTTTGTCGTTTTTCGGATCGATATAGCGCAGGTAATACCAGCACGAGCCGGCCCATTGCGGCATCGTGTTCAGCTCGCGGCGGTAGGTCTTGCCATCGCGCTCGACGATGCGCCACGACTCCGGCGCGCGCGCGAGCGGCGGCATCGGCGGCGTGTCCGGATCATCGTAACGCAGTGGGGAGAAATCGTCGATCTCGGGCAGCTTCACGGGCAGCTCGTCCTCGTCGAGCGCCACGACCTCGCCATCCCCGCCGTGCAGGATGGGAAACGGTTCGCCCCAGTAACGCTGGCGGGAGAAGAGCCAGTCGCGCAGCCTGTATTGGATGGCGGACCGCCCGAGGCCGCGCGCTTCGAGGGCGGCGGTGATGGCGCGGCGCGCCTCATCGCTCGGCAGGCCGGAAAACTCGCCGGAGTTGACGAGCACGCCTTCGCCCGGTGTCGCCTCGGTCACGGGCGCGTCCGGGCCATCCTTCCCGGCGACCACGCGCGTGATCGGCAGGTCGAACTTCTTCGCGAAATCGAAATCGCGCTCGTCGTGCGCGGGCACGGCCATGATCGCGCCCGTGCCGTAGCCCATGAGGACATAATCGGCGATCCAGATGGGAATGCGCGCGCCGTTGACGGGATTGATCGCGTGCGCGCCGGTGAACACGCCCGTCTTTTCGCGCGTGAGGTCCGTGCGCTGCGCCTCGCTGCTGCCGGCGGCGCGCGCGCTGTAGCGTTCAACCGCGGCGCGCTGCGCGTCGGTCGTCAACCGCGGGATGAGCGGGTGCTCGGGCGCGAGCACCATGTAGGTCGCGCCGAAGAGCGTGTCCGGCCGCGTGGTGTAAACGCGCAGCGTCTCGCCCGCGAGTTCGGCGAGGTCGAAGACGATCTCGGCGCCCTCGGAGCGGCCGATCCAGTTGCGCTGCATGAGCTTGATCGGCTCGGGCCAGTCGACGAGCGCGAGGTCCTCGATCAGGCGCCCGGCGTAGGTCGTGATGCGCAGCATCCACTGGCGTAGTGGTCTTTTGAATACAGGATGGTTGCCGCGCTCGGAGCGTCCCTCGTTCGTGACCTCCTCGTTGGCGAGGACGGTGCCGAGCGCCGGGCACCAGTTGACGGGCGCCTCGGAAATGTAGGCGAGCCGCAGGCGGTCGAGAAAGCGCCTGCGCTCCGCTTCCGGAGCGGCCTGCCAGGCCCGGGCCGCGCCCGGGGGATCGGGAGCCTGGACGAGTTTCGCGTTTTCCAGATCCGCGCCGTAGCGGCCCCCGGCCAGATCGCGCTCGAGGTCGGCCACGGGACGCGCCTTCCGTTCGAACGGATCGTAAAAACTCTGGTAAATCTTCAGGAAGATCCACTGCGTCCAGCGGTAGAAGCCGGCGTCGGTGGTCGAGACCGAGCGCGACTTGTCGTGCGCGAGCCCGAGCTGGTAGAGCTGCCGGCGCATCGAGGCGATGTTGCGATCGGTCGAGACCGCCGGATGCACGCCGGTGTCGATCGCGTACTGCTCGGCCGGGAGGCCGAAGGCGTCGAAGCCCATCGTGTGCAGGACGTTGAACCCGCGGGCGCGTTGGAAGCGCGCGAAGATGTCGGTGGCCACGTAGCCCAGCGGATGTCCGACGTGCAGCCCGGCGCCCGAAGGATAGGGAAACATGTCGAGCACGTAGCGCTTCGGCTTTTTCGACGGAGCCGCCGCTTGAAATATACTGTTCTCATCCCAGTATTTTTGCCATGCAGCCTCAATTGCGCGGAAGTCGTAGTCTGGACCGCTCGTAGCCATTGGAAAAAACCGCCATGTTGAAGGTTAAGCCCGGTGCGTCAATCACCCTCCCCGAGAGCCCAGGCCCGGGCGGATTTGGCGTGGAGCTTTCGTTCATTCGGAAGATCCTCGAACGCGGAGGGCCCGGGCGGGGAGCCCGCGCTCCCCGGAACAGATGCGGTCGCTCGATGCGCCGGTCCGTTTCCGGCATGGGTGGCCGCGCCGTGATCCTTGCCGGATGCGCGCTCGGGCTTGCCGCGTGTTCGACCTTCGAGCCGCTCTTCGCGCCGCGACCGGAAACGGAGCCGAAGCTGGAGAAGAACGCGGTCGGCGCGCCCGAGAACGGTTTCGAGACGCTGCTCCAGTCGGTCGTGCGCATCGATGTGCGCGAGATGACGTTCGAGGCCGGCGCGCAGCGGTTTTCCTCGGGTGTCGGCAGCGGCGTGATTCTTTCGGACGACGGGCTCATCATCACCAACGCCCACGTCGCCTCGCCGCGCGCGGTCGAGCTTTCGGTCACGCTCGCCAGCCTCGAGCGCGTGGCCGCCACGCTCGTCGGCTGGGATCACTGGACGGATCTCGCCGTGCTGCGGCTCGACATGGAGGAAGTGAGGAAACGCGGCCTGACCTTCGCGCACGCCGAATTCGGCGACTCGACCAGGCTCCTTCCCGGGCAGACGGTTTATGCCGTCGGCACCCCGCACGGCCTCACGCGCACGGTCACGAAAGGGATCATTTCCAACACCAACCGTTACTTCGAGGCCTCCGACGGCGTGCACGGCTACGAGACCGGCTCGTTCAACACCTGGCTGCAGACCGACGCCGCGATCAACCCCGGCAACAGCGGCGGCCCGCTCGTGCTCGAGGACGGCAGCGTGGTCGGGATCAATTCGCGCACCTACCTCGGCGCGGAAAATCTCGGCTTCGCCATCCCCGCCAACACCGCGAAGTTCGTGCTCGGCAAACTCGTCGAGTCCGGCCGGGTCGAGCGCAGCTACATCGGCCTCGTGCCGGGCGCGCTCGTCGATCTCGAGCGTTTCTACGCGCTCGCGGCCAACACCGGGATGCTTGTCAACAGCGTCGATCCCGGATCGCCCGCCAGCCGCGCCGGGCTTCGGCCGGGCGACATCGTGCTCGCGATCGACGGCGCCGCGGTCGACGGACGCTTCCCGGAGCAGTTGCCGCCCATCCAGAACATGATCGCGAATCACGGCATCGGCTCGACCGTCCTGCTGAAAGTCACGCGGGGCGGCGGGACGCTCGAGGTGCCGGTCGTCACCGAGCTGCTCGAGAGCCGGGTGGGGGAGGAATGGGCCTTCGAGAAATGGGGCATGAGCGTGCGCAAGGTCTCGCGCGCCTTCGCCCGCGAGAACCGGCTGCCGGACGACGACGGCGTCATCGTCATCGGCACCCAGCCGGCGTTTCCCGCCGAGAAGGCGGGCATCGCGCGCGGCGACATCATCACGAAGGTCGACAGCGAAAACATCGGCGACCTGGACCAGTTGAAGGGTATTTACGGGATGTTCGAGACCGAGCCGAAGTCGATCCTCGTTGAAGCATTGCGGAATCGATCGGTCGCGTTCTTTGTCCTCAAACCATGATGCGAAGAACGGGGATCGAACCTCAAAGACACGGAGAGAAACAGATGCCGCGGAAGGCAGCGAAGAGAACGAAGAGCCATCCCTGAAACCCTCGCTTCCGCGCAGATCTTTTCCGGCCTCCGTGTCTCCATGGTTCAATTCCTCCCCATGACTCGTTTCTCTTCGCCCGTCTTTCTCACGGCGGGCCTGGTTCTCCTTTCGACGCCCGACCTTTTCTCCGCCAGCGAGGCCGCCCCCACGTTGCAGGAGCTGTTTCTCGAGCGCGCCAACGTCGTCGTCGCCGTCGAGTTTTTCGTCGAGACCGAGACCGACCGCCGCCCCTCCACCGTCGTCGGCATGGTCGCGGACGACGAGGGCCTGGTCGTGCTGCTCGACACCGCCATTCCCGGCTGGCTGCCGCCCGATCAACTGAAGGACTTCCGCATCTACCGCCCCGGCACGCGCGAAGGCATTCCGGCCGCCTACCTCGGGCAGGATTATTTCACCGGCTGGCATTTCCTGCGCGCCGGCGAGGGCTGGCCGGAGAAGGCGCTCCCGGCGACCGATTTCGAAACCTCCAAACCCGACATCGGCGACGAGGTCTGGGGCATCGGCCTGATGGGAAAGGACTTTGATTTTCAACCCTTCCTCATGACCGGGCGCGTCTCCTTGATCCAGAAACTCCCGCAACAGGTTGGCTTTTCCGTCGCCGAGGTCGCGAGCCCGGGCGCGCCCGTCTTTTCCCGCGCCGGAGCCTTCATCGGCTGGGCGGGAAACGCCGTGCCGCAGGAGCGCGTGCTCCTCCTCGAGAGCGACCGCTATAATGTCGGCATCCAGAATCCGAACGGTTCCGGCAGTTTCTTCCTCGCCTCGGAAGTCCTCCCGTATCTCGGCCGCGTGCCCACGTCGCCCACCGGCCAGGAGATCCCGTGGCTCGGCGTCGTCGGCCTCCAGCCGGTCGATCGCGAGGTCGCGGTCTTTCTCGAGATCGAGAATCGCTCCGCCGTCGTCGTCTCCGACATCGTGAAGGACGGGCCGGCGGACAAGGCCGGCATGAAGCAGCGCGACATCATCGTCGCGCTGGACGGGCAGCCCTTCGCGCGTTTCAGCCCCGAGCGGGTCGTGACGACGTATTTCGAGCGCGACATCCTTTCGCGGCGGCCGGGCGACGTGATCAAGCTCGGCCTCATGCGCGGCAGCGAGCGGCTCGAAGCGGAAGTCACGATCGGCACGCAACCGACGCCCTTGAAGGAGGCGAAGCGGAAGTATTTCCCGAACCTCGGCATCACCCTGCGCGAGTTCGTGCTTTTCGATCGGATCTCGCGCCGCATGACCGAGGACGAGGAGCGCGGCGTGGTCACGAACTTCGTGAAACCCAACACGCCCGCGACCACCGCGGGCCTGCGCCCGGGCGACTTGATCCGCGAGATCGACGGCACGAAGGTCGAATCCTACGAGCAGGGGCTCGATCTGATGCAGGTGATCGAAAACGACACGACACGCAGCGAGTTCGTGCTCCTCATCAGCCGCGGCACGGAGACATCCGTGATCCGCGTGCGCCTGAAGTGACGAGCGCCATCAGGCGCGATGTTCTTCCCGTTCCCTCGCCTTCAACTTCAACTTGAACTTCAACCCAACCTCATTTCGCGATGTTCACCGGACTCGTTGAAGAATGCGGCGAAGTCGCCCGGCTCGCGCCCAATGCGGGCGGCGTGCGATTCGCCGTGCGCGCGTCGTTCGCGCGCGCCGGCGAGGTCGCCATCGGCGACAGCATCGCGGTCAACGGCTGCTGCCTCACCGTGGTCGCGATCGCCGACGGCTGCCTCGACTTCGACCTGCTCGCCGAGACGCAGCGCGTGACGAACCTCGCGAGCCTCGCCACCGGCTCGGTCGTCAACCTCGAGCGCAGCCTCCGCTTCGACGGCCGCATCGGCGGGCATTTCGTCTCCGGCCACGTGGACGCGGCCGCGCCGATCGCCGTCATCGAGCCGCGCGGGGCGGATGTCTACTGCCGTGTGGTCGTGCCCCCGGAGTTCCGGCGCTATCTCGCGCCGAAGGGAAGCGTCGCGGTCGATGGCATCTCGCTTACCGTCGCGGAGGTCACGGAAGACGGATTCGCGGTGTGGCTGATCCCGCACACGCTTTCCGTCACCACGCTGGGCGTTCGCAAGCCGGGCGAACTGGTCAATCTCGAGTTCGACCTGCTCGCGAAGTACGTCGAACGCATCGTCACGGGCGCGCGCGAGTCGTGAAGGCGCGAATCCTTGCCGTCGTCCAGGAATTGCGGCGCCTCAAGCGCGAGGGCGTCGCCTCCGTCGCCGTCTCTCCGGAGGCGATCGAAGGCCTGCGCTCCGCCCTCGGCCGCCACCGTCATGAAAAACGGGATGCGCCCGCGGGGCCGTCCGCGCCCGCCGCCGTCCGGGAGGACGAGCCGGCGAAGGTCGTATCCGAAAACTCAATACAACCGCGCCACGCCGGCGGCGCCGGCCCGGCCGCCGCCGCCGGATTCAAGGCCGTGATCGAGGCCGCCGATCGCGCCGCGCCGTCGCTTTCCATGCCCGTTGACCGCAAGCCTCCCCAGGCGCCCGCCGCCGCCTCTTCGCTGCCCCCGCCGCCCGTGGTTGAACTGCCGCAGGGCACGAAACGCGAGCGCTGGGAATGGCTGCGCGACCGCGTCCTCTCGTGCGAGACGTGCCGCGCCCACACGCCCGAGGGTTGCCAGGTGGTCTTCGGCGTCGGCGACATCGACGCCGGCATCTTTTTCTGCGGCGAGGCCCCCGGCGCGGAGGAGGAGGTTCAGGGCGAGCCGTTCGTCGGCGCCGCCGGCAAGCTGCTCACGAAGATGATCGTCGCGATGGGTCTGCGGCGCGAGCAGGTTTATATCGGCAACATCCTCAACTGGCGTCCGCAGATGGGGGCGCGCCGGACTGGCGCGAGCCTGTATCAAACAGGAAACCGCCCGCCCACGCCGGAGGAAATGGCCTTCGGCCTGCCGTATTTGCGCGCGCAGGTGGAGGTCGTGCAGCCGAAGGTCATCGTCGCGCTCGGCAGCACCGCCGCGCAGGGCCTGCTCGGCCCCGGCTCCTTCAAGACCCTCGGCTCGATTCGCGGCCACTGGCGGCATTTCGACGGCACGCCGCTCATGGTGACCTATCACCCCTCCTACCTGCTCCGCAATCAGTCCAACCGCTCCAAGCGCGTCGTCTGGGAGGACCTCCTGCAGGTCATGGAAAAAGTGGGCCTTCCGATCTCCGGGAAACAGCAGGGCTATTTTCTCTGAGCGATGGCGGCGAACGCGGCGCGGGCCGGAGCGTCGCCGCGCCTCCGGCTGCATTCGCGAAGCCCGTGGGTCAGTGGCCGCTGTTCGTGGGCTGGGAAGGTTCGCGCCGCTGGCGGCCCCGGTGGAAGTTCGGGGATTTGAGCGGTATCTTCCATGCGCCGGCGCGGTCGGCGGCGTCGGCCGGCGTGTCGAGGCAGGCGCGGATCCTCCGGGCGTTTTCCGCGGCCTCGGAGCGGATGTAGGTGTAGTGGGTGCCGGCGAGCGGCACGACGGCGACGCCCGATTCGGTGAGTGGATGCCATGCGCGGACGAGGCCGGTGCGGTGAAACTCTTCGCTTGCGAGCGCGGTGATCGTCGCGCGCACGCGCCGCGGTTTGTGGCGGATGAGCATCTGGAAATAGTGGTAGCGGGCGGGATCTTCGGGCATCAGCCCCAGGCCGGCGACCGGTTTGACGCCGTTCTCCACGTGCGCGCGCGCCCAGCGGCCACGGTCGCGCAGGTAGGCGGGGATGTCGCGCAGCGGGACTTCGCGCAGCCGGCGGACATGCACGAGGGCTCGTTCGATCATTTTGGTGATCCAATGCGACTCGATCCAGGCATGGAGCGGCTCCGCGAAACGCGGCACGGCGGTGTCCAGCATGCCGAGGAAACGAACGGTTTCGCCGAGCGATTCCGCCCGGTGCGCGATGGCTGCCGCCAGGACTCCGCCGACGCACTCGCCGAGCAAATGATAGGGGCCCGCGGGTTGAAAACGGCGGATTTCGTCGAACACCGCGGCCGCCATGTGTTCGGTGTCGCGATGGATCGGAACGAGCCGGTCGTGCCCGCCGACACGCAGGCCGATCACGGGCCGGTCTTCGCCGAGCATGCGTGAGAGCGCGGCCATGACGACGAACTCCTCTTCGCTGCCGTGCCCGCCGGCGCAAAGGAAGAGCGGCGGCGAGTCGCCGCGCGGTTGCAGAGGCATCAGATATTTCCAGCCGGTCGCAGGCTCCGCCGCCGCGCCCGCGACGGCGTGGGTGGCGGGCACGACGGACGACGCGTCCAGTTTCGAAGCCAGGTCGCGGACGGTCGGAGCCTCGAAGAGCCGGGCCATCGAGAGCGAGGAGCCGAACGCCTGGTTGATCTCGCCGAGCATGCGGATCGCCATGAGAGAGTGGCCGCCGAGTTCGAAGAAATCGCTTTCCACGCCCAGATCGTCACGGCCGAGATTGCGGCGCCAGATTTCCAGGAGTTTCTCCTCCGCGGCATCCGCGGGCGGAGTGAGGACGGCGGGCGCCGGCAGCCCGCCGGATTCGGACCGGGGCAGGCGGCGATAATCGGTCTTGCCGTTGCCGTCGGTCGGAAGGCGGTCGATGGCGACGATGCGCGCCGGAACCATGTAAGCCGGCAGACGGCTGGCGAGATGGCGCCGCAGTTCCGCGGGATCGGCGGCGGCGCCGGGCACGGCTTCGACGAAACCGTAAAGCTCGCCGGCGCCATCCGCTTCTTCCAAGGCAAGCACGGCGGCGGCGCGGACATGCGGATGAAGCGCGAGCTGTGTCTCGATTTCGGAAAGCTCCACCCGGTAGCCGCGCAACTGCACCTGGCGGTCGAAGCGGCCGATGAACTCGATCGATCCATCCGGCAGCAGGCGGGCCTGGTCGCCGGTGCGGTAGATGCGGCCTCCAGGCAGGAACGGATCCGCGAGGAAGCGCGCCGCCGTGAGTTCCGGTTGGGCAAAATAGCCACGCCCGACCGTGGGGCCGCCGAGGCAGAGTTCCCCTTTCACACCGGGGGCGACGGGCTGCAACCGGCCGTCGAGCACGTAGGCGCGAACCGGCCCGTGCGGTCGCCCGATCGGGACGCGGCCGGCGAGTTCGCGCGCGCAGGGTTGCGCGGGCAGTTCATGACAGGTTGCCGTGACCGAGCATTCGGTCGGGCCGTAGCTGTTGATCAGCCGGGTCTCCGTGTAGCCGCAGGCGCGCCATAGCGCCACGGCTTGCGCGGGCAGGGCTTCACCACCGACGACCACGAGGCGCAGACCCGCGAATTCGGGCGCCGCCGTCATGCCTTGAAACTCCTGCAGAAGTTGCTGGAGATAACGCGGCGGGAGATCGACCACCGTGAGGCCTGCGGAGGCGACCAGATCGGCAAACTCGCGACCGGTCCACAACTCCTCGCCGCGGATCCACACCGACGCGCCGGCGTGAAAGGCGGAGAAAAGCTGCTCGATCGTCGGATCGAAGGCGGTGGAATGGAAGAGCAGCGCGCGATCGGCCGGCACGAGATCGTAGCGCCGTGTGATGCTTTCGATGTGAAGGGCGATGGAGCGATGCTCGATCATCACGCCCTTGGGATCGCCGGTGGAGCCGGAGGTGAAGATGATGTAGGCGAGCTGGTCGGGCCGGTGATCGAGAGCGGGTCTTGTGGCTTCGTCCGTCGCGAGCGCGGCAGTGGCCACGTGGATGTCGAGCACGTGCACGCCTGCCGCCGGGAGCGGCGGCGGCTCCAGGCCGCCCGTCACGACGATGCGGGCCTCGCAAAGCTCGATCACGCGCGCCTGGCGTTGCGCCGGCCAGGAGGCGTCGAGCGGCACAAAGGCCGCGCCGGACTTGAGCACGGCGAGCATGGCCGCGACGAATTCGCTGGATCGCTGGAAAAGCAGCACGACCGGTTGTTCCGGACCGGCCCCGAGCGCGATCAGACGGTGGGCGAGCCGGTTGGCGCGGGTTTCAAGCTCCGCGTAGGTCACCGGGCCGGTGGCATCGATGAGCGCGATCGCTTCCGGGCAGGCATCGACGCGCTGCTCGAACAGCGCGTGCAATGGCCGGAACGCCTCCGCCCCCGGATCCCCCGCGGCGGGCTGCGGGCCGGTGAGGCTGGCAATCTCCTCCCCGCGCAGCATCCGCAGGCGTTCGACGGCGGTCTCGGGCGCGGCCACGGCCGCCTCGAGGAGCGTCTGGAAATGACCGAACCAACGCCGGATCGTGTCGGCGGTGAAAAGATCGGTGCAGTAGTCGCATTCGACCACGAAGCCCTCGGAGCGATCGATGATCGTGAAACAAAGCTCGGCGTTGATCGTGCTCCGCGGGTTTTGCCTCAGCTCCAGCTCGAGGCCTTCGAAACGAACCGGTTGCAGAGAAGGATTGAGGCTGAAAGTGACGCAGATCGGCGACGGGCGGGCCGGATCGCGCCTCCAGCGCAGCGCGCGCAACAGTTCGCCGAACGAGACGTGCGCATGATCGACCGCCTCCACCGTGGCGCGCAACGCGAGCGCCAGATGCCCGGCGAAACTCGATTCGGGCTCGACCTGTTGCCGGACGGGAAGGAAATGGACGCAATGGCCGACGAGGGTCGCCGCGTCGTGGATGTTCTGTCCCGCGACCGGCACGCCCACGAGCATGTCGCGCGCGCCGGAAAGACGATGGAGCAGGGCGGTGTAGGCGGCGAAAAGCACCGAGAAAACCGTCGCGCGCCGCGCCTGCGCGAACTTGCGCACCTCGCCCGCGAGCGACGGCGGGATGAAGAACGTCTCGCGGCTGCCATTGAAACGCGCGTGTTCCGGCCGGGGAAGATCCTCGGGCAGCTCGATCGGTCCGGGCATGCCCGCCAGCGCCGATTTCCAGTAGTCGAGAGCTGTACGGGCGCGCGGTGAATTTCGACGCTCGTCCGCCTGCCCGGCGAAGGTGGAGATCTGCGCGGCGGGCTTGCGAAAAGGCGAAGGCTCCCCGCGCCTGCGCGCGCTGTAGGCCGCGCCGAGTTCGTGCAGGATCGTTTCGTAGGACCAGCCGTCGCAGACGAGATGATGCGCGGTGAAAACGAACGCCGCGCCATCGGGCAGGCGGGCGAGCCGGAAACGAAAGAGCGGCCCGCGCTCCAGATCGAAGGGCCGGGCGGCTTCCTCGCGCAACCACGCGCGCCAGGCGACATCGTCCGCCGGCCGCTCGATCCGCTCGAGTTCGCAGGCCACTTCCGACGCGATGCGTTGCACGGAACCGTCCGGCGCGAAGGTGCTCCGCAGCGCCTCGTGCCGGGCGACAATCTCGCACACGGCGTGTTCGATCGCCGCTTCGTCCACGCTGCCGCGCAGGTAAAGCGTGGCCGATTCGTTGAAGTTGGCCGAGGCCGCGTCGCCGAGCTGGCACGCGCTCCAGATTTCGCGTTGCTCCTCCGTCAAAGGCACGAGCGTTTCGTGTGCCGGAGGAGGGGGGGGCTCGAGACGGATGCGCGCGCCCTGCCATGCCCGTGAAGTGAGGGAAACACCGCCCCGATCCGCCGCGCCGGTCTCGCCTGCCAGCATGGTTTCGACCACGGCGGCAAGGCCGGACTCGGAAGCATCCTTCGGCCCGCCGGCTCCAGTGTTCTCACGCGCTTCGGTTTCGATGACGAAGATCGCGCGCGCGGGCCTGCCCGCGGCGCGGGCGCGCTCCTCGCGTTCCAAAACACAGGCCGAGACGCCACCCGAGGCGGGCGACGCCGCGATGACCAGGGCCGCCGGGCACAGACCCGCATGCAGGCTGGCCTGGGCCTGGATGAGCGCGGCGAAATCCGAAGCACCCTCGCCATCAGCTTCGATCCTCGAGATGGACGCCCCGATCCCGGATACGCGTTCGCTGGCCGGGCCGGATAAAGCGAGGAAAACATGGACCTGATCGGCTGCGAGCCCGGCATCCTCCAGGGCGAGGCGCGCACAGGTGGCGAAAGCGTTTCCTTCACCTGCAGCCGTGTCACGATCGAGCTGCGCGGCGCCGACACATGCGGTGGCAAGGCGCGAAACAGTCGTTTGAGCGTGGGAGGAATACTGCGTATGCGTCATCGGAAATCTGCTAATGGCGCCCCAAGCGAAGCGGTCTCTCGGTGGAGAGGCCGGGAAACCGGCGGTCTTGCTGCGTTGCCTCGTCTCTTATCGG
>CAZFCY010000039.1:0-10431 GCA_964517665.1 uncultured Opitutaceae bacterium
GCCCAGCCCAACGGGCTGGGAAACAAAGAGCAGGATCCTGCGCCCCGAAGGCGGCGCGATATCCTCTATCGCGGGCTTTCAGCCCGCTGGGCTTCCGGCACGCATACCCAGCCCGTTGGGCTGGGCTGAGGAATGGCTGCCCTTCGGGCCGGTGTTCCAGAACGAATCAACCCTGGGGCGAGCGGTGAGAAGCCTTATCCATGGTTGATTTTCTGAATGGGCGCCGATCAGAGCAGCGGCCGCAACGCCGCGGCCCCGGACCGCGTGGCGAGCGTGTAGAAGTTGCCCGCATGCTCCCAGGTCGCCGCGGCCAGATCCCCGACCTCGAGAATCGTGGGCGGAGCCGCCGGGCGGTTCCCCGGATCGGAGCCGCCCGGTCCGCGCGCGACGAAGAGGTGAAACCACGCGCCATCGCGAGCAAAGCAGACCTCGAAGATCTCCGTGCCCGCGACACGAAACTCCTGGCAACCCGTCGCCGAGAAACGCCCGGGCGAAATCTCGGGCGAACGCATCGCGATGAAGCTGCCCCGGTGCTCGGAAAGCGCCTGCTCCAGGGCCGAAACCGCGGATCCCTCCGGATGCCCGTGCGGCCCCTCGGTCAGGTTGGTCACGACAAACCTCGCCAGATCCGCCGGCGTGGCGATCGCGACCAGCCGCGACGATTCCGGCGCGTGAAACGCCAGCGGGATGCCGGCCGCCGCGACCACCGCGGCGGCCGCGGCAAGGACGACCGGCGACCGCCACCACGGCCGGATCCGGCGCCGGCTCACCCGGCTTCCGATCAGGATCGCCCGCCGGAGCCCGGCGGGCGGCGCGATGCCGTCGATCTTCGCCCCCATCGCCTGGTCGAACGCCTGCTGGCGCCCCAGCCATTGCAGGAGCGCGGGATCGCGATGCGCCTGTTCCAGCGCCTCGGCAAACACCGGGCTCGTCCCCGTCTTCTCATCGCCCGGCCGATAGGCCCGCAGCACAAATTTGGCGTCGTCGGTATTCATTGCGCGCTGGCTTGGGGAAAATCCACCAGCCGGCTGCCGCCGCACAGCGCGAGGAGCCGGTTCCTGAGATGAGTTTTGCCGCGGGAAAGGCGCGACATGACGGTGCCGATCGGGACCTCGAGGATGTCGGCGATCTCCTGGTAGGACATGTCCTTGAGATAGAAAAGCGTCAGCGGCGCGCGAAAGACCTCATCCACCTCCTGCAACGCGCGCATGACGACTTCGGAATCGAGCCGCCCCACCAGATCGACTTCCACGTCGGGGGCATCCTGGTCGCCCGGCGGCAGGTTTTCGATCGAGACGGATCGCTGGTCGCGTTTCCGTCCGCGGAGAAACTCCCGGTAAAGCGTGGTGAACAACCACGTCTTCGCCTTGGCCGACTCGCGCAGGGTGTGCCCTTTCGTCGCCCACACGAAGAAGGTCTGCTGGGTGAGATCGCACGCATCCGTCTCGTTTCTCGAGAGGCTCAGCGCGAAGCGGTAGAGTGGCGCGTAAAACGCGTCCACCACACGCACGAATGTCTCATCCTCCATGCGACATGGGAACTCCGGCGACTCCGGAGTATTCCCACGCAAAAGGCAACGGAAGGAATACGGGAGCGGTCCGGCAAAAGCGCGCGCCCTCGAACGGCGGGCCGCGCGCCACAGACGCGCTTTGACGCCGCGCCGGGCAAGCCGCACATTCGCGCCACGATGGCTGGGACGATATGCCTTTACCTGATGCGCCATGCGCACGCGGTCGCGGAAGAGGAGCATCCCGCGCGGCCGCTGAGCGATCGCGGGCGGAAGGACGCCCGCGCGATGGCCGGGTTTTTTCACCGCGGCGGCGGCATCGATGTCGAGCGCGTGTGGCACAGCCCGCTGGCCCGCGCGAGAGAGACGGCGGAGATTTTCTGCGATGCGCTCGATCTGGAGGCGAACCGGCGCGAGATCGATGGTTTGCTGCCGTCGGACGACGCGCGCGGCGTGGCGCGGCGTTTGAGCGGATTCGGTTATCCGCTGCTCATCGTCGGCCACGAGCCGCACCTCGGCCGGCTCGCCTCGATGCTGGTCTGCGGCTCGGTCGATGTGGAGCTGGTCGATTTCAAGAAGGCCGGCATCCTCTGCCTCGAGCGCGCGGCCACGAAATCGCAGGCGATTCTCTGGCGCGTGCGCTGGTATGTGACGCCGTCCTTGCTGCTCGACCCAAGGGAAGAAACCTCCGACTGAAGCAGCCCATGGGAATGAAACTCTTGCTGACCGGCGCGTCCGGACTGGTCGGCAGCAACGTCGCCCGCGTGGCGCGCCGCCGCGGCTGGGAGGTCACGGCGATCACGGGCACATTTCCCGGCGAGGTGGATGGGGCGGCGCGCACCCTGCGCCTCGACCTCGCCGACGAGGCGGAGGCGCAGCGCGTGGCGCTCGATCTGTTTCCCGATGCGATCGTCAACGCCGCCGCGATCGCGGATCCCGCGCGCTGCGACGCGGACCCCGAACATTCCGCGCGCGTGAATGTCGCGCTCCCGGCCGCGCTCGCGCGCCTCGCGCATCATCTCGGCGCGCGGCTCGTGCATCTCTCCAGCGAACAGGTCTTCGACGGCACGCGCGCGCCCTACCGGCGCGACGACCCCGTCTCGCCGATCAATCTCTACGGCCGCCAGAAGGCGGAGGCGGAGGACGCCGTCGCGCGGTTCGCGGCGGACGAGTCGATCGCGATCCGCCTGCCGCTTCTCGGCGGCAACAGCGCGACCGGCGCGCGCAGCATGCACGAACGCCTCTTCGCGGCCTGGGCCGCCGGCCGGCGCGCGCGCCTCTATCGCGACGAGTTCCGGCAGCCGTGCTCGGCGGAAAACGTGGCCGAAGTCGCGATCGAACTCTGCGAACGCCGCGACCTCGCCGGCATCCATCACTGGGCCGGCGCGGAGCCGATCTCGCGGCTCGACATGGGCCGGCGCGTCGCCGCGCATTTCAAGCTCCCGATCGATCGGCTCATCGAGGAAGGCTCGCGCGCCGACCACCCCGGCGGCGCGGGACAACGCCAGCCGGACCTGAGCCTCGATTGCTCCACGCTGACGGGGAAACTGAAAACCCCGCGGGAAACTTTCGACGCCCTGCTCGACAAACTCGTCATCCCCGAGCCGTGCCGCGCCTGGTACCGTGGCGGCGGCAAGGAGTCAGGAGACAGGGAGCAGGAGTCAGAAGCCGGAAATCGACCGCGCAATCCCGCGTAGCAGCCGACGTCCGAGGTTATTCAATTCTTCATTCAGCATTCTACATCAGGCGGCCAAATGCGTTCCCTCGATCTCCTCCCTGCTCGTTCGGCTGACGCCGCCGAAAACATGGCGATCGATTTTCTCCTCTTGAAACGCTACCCGCGGGAGGGCGCCGCGCGACTGCGCCACTACGGCTGGCGGCGACCGGCCTTCACCTTCGGCTACTCGCAGAAAATCGCGTTCGTGCGCGAGCGGCTCCCGCGCGACGAAGCCGGCAGCCTCGACCTCGCGCGCCGGCCCTCGGGCGGTGGCCTGGTCGACCATCGCAAAGACTGGACTTACGCGCTCGTCCTGCCGCGCGGCCATCCGCTTTTCGACCGCCCGGGACCCGCGATCTATCGCCAGGCGCACGAGGCGCTCGCAGCGGCGTTGAACGCCCAGGGCGCGGACGTGCGTCTGCAACGCGAGCCGCCGAAGAGCCCCGCGGGCGTGTGCTTCGAGCGGCCCGAGTTGGACGACATCGTGCGCGCCGACGACGGCCGCAAAGTCGCCGGCGCGGCGCTCAAGCGCGCCAAACACGGCGTGCTCCTGCAGGGCTCGATCTGGCGCCCCGCCGCCGGCGGCGAGGTGCGGTGGGAAACGTTCGAGGATGCATTCGCCGGCCAGCTCGCCGCCGCGCTCGCGCTCGACCTCGACCAGCCCGGCTGGCCCGCGTTCGAGCCGGAGGAAGAAGAGGCATTGATCGAACAATACGCGTCCGCCGAATGGACCGAACTGCGTTGAGCCCGACCCTCCTCCAAGCCGGAACGACGCGGGCAGGGACGCCTGCATTCACCTTTCGGGCGATGCGCCAGGTGATTTCTCGTTGCCTCATGTGAACTTCCCGAGCGCTCCGGCCGGGCTGAATCCCTTCGGCTTCCGCCGTGACCGGGCGTGACAAAGCTGATACACACGCCCCTGATTTCTTCGGGTAGGATCGGCCCATGAGATTTCTGTTTCGATCGTCCTCACCTTCGCCCATGAACCCACGCCCGCTGCTCCTCGTCGCCGCCTCGCTCCTCATTTTCGCAAAACTGTTCGCGGCCGAACCCCGGACCGCGGACTCCACCATCACGAAGGCCACCGTCTATGCGGACCGCGCGATCATCAACCGCGTGGCGAAAGTCGAGCTGGCCGCGGGCACGCAGGAGATCGTCTTCCCGCGGCTGCCGGCCACGCTCGACGAGGATCTGCTGCACGTCTCCGGCAGCGGCGCCGCCAACGCCTCGATTCTCGATGTGCGCGCCGAGCCCGCGCAGCTCGAAACCACGGCCAACCCGCGCCTCGCGGTCCTGCGCGAACAGGCGCGCGCGGTCCAGGCCGAGCTTCGCGGGCTCAATGATCGCGGCACGGTGCTTCAGCAACAGCGCGATTATCTCGATCAGATCAGGACGGCCACCGTCACGCCGCCCTCCGCGGAAGGCGCCGCGCTCCCGAAGCTCGCCGACTGGCAGCAACTGGTGGAGTTCTACACGCAGAGCCTGGGCCGCACACTGGTCGAGCAACAGGAGCTCGATCGCCAGCGCGAGGACACGCAGGCGCGGCTCGCCGCCATCCAACGCGAGATGCAGGCGCTCCAGGCGCCCGGCCAGCGCACGGTGAAAAACGTCGTCGTGCGCCTCGAGGTCGCCGAGGCCGGCGACATGGAACTCACGCTCGCCTACACCGTCCGCAACGCCTCGTGGTCGCCCACCTACGACGTGCGCGTCCGCTCGGCCGACAAGGCCATCACGCTCGGCTACGCCGCAATGGTCCGCCAATCGACAGGCGAGGACTGGTCCGGCGTGCAGCTTCTGCTTTCGACGGCGCGGCCCGCGCTCGGCGGCACGCCGCCGGAACTGTCGCCGTGGTACGTGCGCGAGGATCGGCCGCGGCCGATGCCTGGGCGGGCGCGGGGAAATGCGGAGGAAAAGGCCGTGACGCTCTCGCCATTCGAAGTAAGAGCAGAGCCCGACCTGGGCTACGCCGCCGGCTCGTCGCTTGCCGGCGCCCGCATCCAGCGCGACCTGCAAACCACCTCCGCCTCCGTCCAGTCCGGACTGACCTCCGCGACGTTCACCATCCCCTACCCGGCCGACGTCCCGGCCGACAACGCCCCGCACAAGGTCTCGATCGCGAGCCACCCGCTCACAGGCGAACTCTCGCACATCGCCGTGCCCAAGCTCGCGGAGCACGCCTACCTGCGCGCCGCGGTCGAAAACACCTCCGAATTCCCGCTCATCGGCGGTCCGGTGAATTTGTATTTGGACAACAACTACGTCGCGCGCTCGCAGATCGAGACGGTGATGCCGCGGGAGAAGTTCGACCTCGACCTCGGCGTGGACGACTCGATCAAGGTCGAGCGCAAGCTGGTCAACCGGCTCCAGGAAAACACCGGCATCATCTCGCGCAACCAGCGCGTCACCTACGACTGGTTGATCACGATCCAGAACAACAGCCCGTCGCCGCAAACAATCGTCGTGCAGGACCAGCTTCCGATTCCCCAGCACGAGAAGATCACGGTGAAGCTCCTCGCCCCGCCGGCGAACGCCGTGCGGAAGGACGAGGACGGCCTGCTCACCTGGACGCTCGATCTCGCGCCCGCCGAAAAACGCGAGCTGCCCTTGAAGATCTCCGTCGAACACCCGAGCGATTTCCCGATCGAAGGCCTGGAGTGACGCGCGATCGCGCGCCGGTGTGAGACGGACGAGCGATCGACGCGACAATCAGTCGCCACTGCGTTGTCGGAGACAACCGGAGAAACAGAACGGAATCATTCCCTCCGTCCTTTCTCCCGCGCCGGCGCCGCGCCGAGGTTGAGGTAACGCCGCACGGTCCGGCGATCCGCTTCCAGCCGGCGCGCGGCCTCCTCGAGCGAACCCGATTGATCGGCCACCTGCCGGCAGTACTCCTGCAACAACTCGTCCATCGTGAGCCGGCTCTTGCGCGCCTCCTCGAGCCATGACGCCGGCTTCGCGTCGCGCCTGCCGATGAACGGCGGCGCGTAGTGGCCGTGGACGACGACGTTGCGCACGCACTGCTCGAGTTCCCGGAAGTTTCCCGGCCACGGGTAATCGGATCCGAGCCGGCGCCGGATCACGTCCAGCACCTGCGCCGCCAGGCCCCGGGATTCCTCCACCCCGGCCTGGCTCGCGCAAATGTGCGCCACCAAACACGGCAGCTCGTCCGCGTCGCCCGCGAGGATGACACGCAATGCCGGCGTCTCGATCTGGTCGCCGCAAAGCCGGAAGAAAAAGTCCTCCCGGAACCGGCCGGCCTCGATCTCCGCCACAAGATCGCGATTGGTCGCGGCCACGACGCGACCGCGAAACAACCGGAGTTCCGTCTCCCCGAGGCGGTTGAACTGCCGCGTCTGCAGCAACCGCAGCAACTTCACCTGGATTTCCCCCGCGGTCTCTCCGATCTCGTCGAGAAAAACGGCGCCGTGTTCCCCGCACGTTTCAAAAAACCCCGTCCGGTCGCCCAAGGCTCCCGTGAAGGCGCCGCGCCGATGGCCGAAAAGCTCCGACTCGATCAGCGTCGGCGACAGGGCCGAGAGATTCAGCGGGTGAAACGACGCCTCCGGATCCGCCGCGAAGGCCCGCTCGCGCACATCGAACGGCACGAAACGCGACAACCCGATCGCCCGCGCCACCAGTTCCTTGCCGGAGCCGGACGGTCCACGGATGAGCGTGGTGATGTCGCCCATCCGCGTGTGCAGGCTGCGCTCGTAGCGGCGCATGTCGTGCGTGAAGATCGATTGCCAGATCCGCTCCCGGAGCGACTGGATCGCCGGCGAACCGCCGCGAATGAAGGCGTAGGTGTGCGCCCAGGCGCGCCGGATCTGATAATACATCGCGAACCACGTCGGCGCGCCGCCCGCGACATCCACACCGAGAGACGGACGCGCGAGCAGATCCTCGAGATCGCGGCGGCAACGCTCGAAAAGCCCGCGCGCCGACACCTTCGCGGGCCGGTTGCCCTCCCATTCGCCCGCCGCCGCGATGAGTTCGTCCAAGGCCCGCGCGTGCCGGTGAAACACGATGAAGTGCGCCAGGCCCGCCACGACCGCGCGATCCTTCGCCGCGACCGACGCGCGCGCGCCGATCCGCGTCATCGCGGCGGCAAACAACGCCTCGGCGCGCTGAAGCAGTTCGCCGAGGTTTCCCTCCAGCCGGTGCAACGGCTCGCCGGGCATGAGAAACCGCTCCGGCTTCCGATAACGATCGCCGAGCGCGAGCCGCTCGATCTCCTCCCGGCGCGCGCCAAACGGATTCGAATACGGGATCTCCGCCAGCGCGGTCGCGACGACCGCGTCCTCCCCTTGAAACAAAGCGGTGCTCATGGGCCGAAAATGAACACAATCAAACCATAAAATGCCAGTGCCATGCTCGCCGCCTGGAGACTCGCCCGCAGGCAATGGAACAGCATCCGTCTCGACCCCAACTGATTGCGACGGAAGCGGCCGATCCATCGGCACGGGCGGTGCAAAGCGAGGCGCGTATGCAAACATCATCCGTCTCCACCCCGCGCCCGTGCCGTCTCGTTCCGCATCTGGTCCCGGCTCTCGCGCTCATCGCCGGCGTCCTTTTCGCCGGTTGCGACAACACCACGCAGACCACCTCGGGCCAGGCCTACCTCGATCGTTACCCGACCACGATGGGCGCCGCGGGCGCGACTCCGGGAGATCCCCGCGCCAACCCGGACGCGCCGGAAATCGACCGCCTCGTCGCCGAGGTGGCCGCGATCGAGCCGCAACTGCGCTTCCCCGCCCGGATCGGACTCGCGCGGATCGAGCGCGGCCGGTTGATCGACGTCCCGCCGGTCGAAGGCGAGACCTGGCTCGACCTGCGTGAAAAACTCGGCGCGGGTTTCGGAGCGTTCGTTCCCCTGAACCTCGTTGTCACCGAAATGGCCTACAGCGGGGCCGGAAGCCCGGCGAGCGGCCAGGCCACGCTGACCGAGACGATGGCGCGCATCCGGCTCGGCGCCGCGCGCCAGCACCTCGACGCGGTTCTGGTCTATGAGATCGCCGTCGCCACCGACGTGCGCAGCACCGGCTGGAGCCTCGTCGACTGGACGATCGTCGGCGCCTACGCGCGCACGAGGCGCGCCCATGCCGAAGCCTGCGCGACCGCGCTCCTGATCGACGTCCGCAACGGCTATCCTTACGGAACCGCGACCGCGGCGGCCGACGACGAGCGCGCCGCGGCCGCCTTCGGCAGCGGCGAACTGCGCGCCCATCAACGCCTGTCCGTGACGGAACGCGCCATGACCAGCCTCGCGCCGGAGGTGGAAACGATGTTCCAGACCCTGCGCGCGAAGGCGGCGATGCCGGCTTCGCTCTGAACACGAACCCCCGCCGGAGAAACCCGCCATGTTTTACGCGCTCCTTTTCGCGACCTTCGCGCTCGCTTCCGTGGTTTCATGGATATGCGCCCGGATTTTCGCCAGACCTGCCGAGGCGATCCTGCGACGGATCATTCAGGATGAAATCCATCGATCCTGGCTGACCTACCTGATCTTCGCGCTCTACGTCGTGGGTGTCTCCTCGGGCGTCCGCATCCACGAGCTTCAGCACTATATCAGTCCCCAGGACTGGAAGAAGGAGGGCAACATCCTGCGCCTCACTCCGGAGCGATGGACACTGGAAGCCTACCGCACCGTGATCGAAACCCTGCAGGGCGTCGCCTGGGTGCTGCTCGTGTTTTTCGCCGTCGCGCTGTCCGCCTTCGTCATCGTCCGCATCGTGGAGATCTGGCGACGCGCGAAGACGAACCCGGGCGAAACGTGACGCCGCCCCCATCGTGGCTCACGCCAGGAGGCTGGCCCATGGAGCGGCGCAGGAAAACCGCCGCTCCTGCCGCTTGCCGCCTTGCGCCCTATCTGTCGGCGAGCAACCGTCGCAACGCCTCGAGGTAACGCGCCTGCGTCCCGGCGACGACCTCGGCGGGCAGCCGCGGCCCGGGCGGCTTCTGGTCCCAATCGAGCGTCAACAGGTGGTCGCGCACGTACTGTTTGTCGAAACTCGGGGGCGAGCCGCCGGGCTTCCACGTCGCCTCCTCCCAGAATCGCGACGAATCGGGCGTCATCACCTCGTCGATCAAGTAAAGCCCGCCCCGGGCATCGAGGCCGAACTCGAATTTCGTGTCCGCCAGGATCATGCCGGCCGCGCGGGCGCGCGCATGGCCCAGCGAGTAGATCTCGAGGGTCAGCATCTTGACCTGTTCGCACAGGGCCTCGCCCACCAGTTTGCCCGCCTGAGCCTCGCTGATCGGCTCGTCGTGGCCGGAGGCGGCCTTCGTCGTCGGCGTGAAAATCGCCTCGGGCAACGCCTGCGCCTCGGACAGCCCCCCCGGCAATCGATGGCCGCAAACCGCGCCGGTTTTCTTGTAGGAAGACCATCCGCTCCCGGCGAGATACCCGCGCGCCACGCACTCGATCGGCAGCGGCTTCAACTTGCGCACGACCATGCTGCGCAGGTGCAGCTCCGGCGGCAGTTTCAACTCATCGGCGATCAACTTGTCCTGATTGGGCAGAAGGTGGTCCCCCACGAGCGGCGCCGTCAGCCCGAACCAGAAACGGCTCATCTGCGTGAGCACGATCCCCTTGCCGGGAATGCCATCCGGGAGAACGACGTCGAAGGCCGAGATCCGGTCGGTGGCGACGAGGAGCAAACGGTCGTCGAGGTCGAAAATCTCGCGCACTTTGCCCGAGGCGACGCGTGGATAGGGCAGGCCTTCGATCTGGTTGAGCGGCTCCTTCGGCAGGCGCGCGGCGATTTCCTGAAACGTCATGTTTGATCGCGGTTGCTGGGATGACAGACAGGCGTAGCAATCGGCGCGCGACCGGTGGGTGTCAACGCCCGTCCGGGCGCGCTCGAAGGCGCCCAAGATAATTCTTGCGCCGCCCGCTTCAGAACCTACGTTCGCCCCCTTCCCAAGGCTAAGTCCCCTTCGTCTAGCCCGGTCCAGGACACCACCCTTTCACGGTGAGAACGCGGGTTCGAATCCCGCAGGGGACGCCAGCCCGATGGACGGGCTGGGGGCGGATGAGGAATCTGATCGAGGCAAGGGACTGCAATGGGTTTGCCCAGACACAAAACAGAAGGTGGCCAGGGTGGCCGGCTGGGCCACTCGAATATGAATCATTGGCTTTCAACTGAAGAGATCAAAGAGGCGACCCGCCGGAGGAGGCGACGGGAAGACGTCGCAAACGTCGGGCGCG
>CAZFCY010000039.1:10441-31811 GCA_964517665.1 uncultured Opitutaceae bacterium
CCACCCTTTCACGGTGAGAACGCGGGTTCGAATCCCGCAGGGGACGCCAGCTCGGTGGCCTGACGCGTTAGTGCCGTCATCTTCAGGGCTGCCCGCGTTGTCGTCTTCGTTGACGGCTGTTTTCTGGCACGGATGCTCCGAACCCACGCGGAAATCGTGAGCATTGGAATGCCAAGATCACCTCAAACGTGAAGCATGACCTTCGGGTCAGGCGATCGCTCAGGCGTCAGGATTGGCCGGTCGTCCAGATTTGGGGACACGAACTAAAGCAGGCCCAATTGCTCATCCTGCAAAGGCGGCTGCGGCGCATCTTTCGAATCTTGGAGTGACGGTTGCTCCCCGTCTTCGGGCTTCGCATCGTCGGCATCAATGGCGGGCTGGAAGGGTTTCAATCGTTCACCCGCCAGCCATGCCAACCGCCGGGCTTGAATCTCAAGTGTCCTGCGAAGCCCTGGATGCACGCTTCTCTCGCACACTACCAGAGCGAGTCTCGCTATTGTCGCAGCACGCCGAGCCAATCGTATATCAGGGTGCCCGCGCAATTCGACCACCGGCTCAGTAGCGATGCTTCCTTCATAGTGCTCAGGAAGAGAAACGACTGCCGACGAAGTTGGAATCTTCTCGTTCAGGATGGCAGAGAATCGGGACGCCGCGATCAACTCGCTGTAAACTGTCGCTTCAAGGGCGTCGAGGTGTCCCTTGGTTTCTGCATCGTCACCCCCGCGACCTTGAAACTGAGGGAGAGGCCAGACCTTGACGGTGTGAACTTCGAAGGGATCGAGGACGCTCATCGCCACAGCGTCCGTTCGTTGATTGGTCAGATGCCGCCGAATGCGTGTCCCCAAGCTCTCTCGAGTTTGCCCGACGTAAATCGGCTCTCCGTCATAGTCGAAGAACCCATACACACCGAACTTGCAGCCGCCAATAGTCAGACCGGGATCACCTGAGAGCTTCCTTTTAAGGAACTTCGCAAGTGCAGCGCGTAGCTCTTTGGTATCGAGCGGCAGATCGTGCGTGTCGGTTCCTATCAGGGGCGGTTTCGATGACGATGCCATGCCCCAAACTGGCGCGACTTCGCGCCGAGTGTCCAGACATTCACCCGGCCAGCAAGGCGGGCTGAGTGTTGGCTGCAATCACGGGCTCAAAGATTGACCGGCTCAGGTGAGCAACCACCGGGACAACAACCCCATCTCCTGCGAGATGATAGGCGTCATTGTAGTTGTTGGGCAGGGCGTAATCATCAGGGAGCCCCATCAATCGAGCCGCCTCCCGAGCGGAGAGCAGCCGCGACCGTACACGCTTCCCCTCCACCACGAGCAGGATTTGCCGTGAGGAGCCGCCTCGGGGTGTCCGAAGACATCCGGCGATCTTGTCGAAGCGAACCTCTGCGCGTTGCTGTTTCTCTCCTGCGTCGTCTTTCCGGGTGCGCCTGTAGATGGTGCCGATATGCCTTCCGGGAGACTCTGAGACACGCTTCACTTTCTCCCGATTCAAAGGACTCATCATCTCCAACAACCGCTTTGTCTCCGCGGGTGAATGCCATTCAACGAGCGTTGGAGTCTCCTCAACGATGTCCGAAAGGGTTGTCTTCACCGGGGAGGGTTGAGGCAGATTCCACCATACCCAACGCTTTGCGGCTGCCGGTGTGAGCCCCGTTACGGCTTCAATCAGCCGGGAAGGATGCCAGAGGGACTTTGGACCCTCGGCGTTCAATGCAGGCGGGATCGCCAAGTCTCCCCGAATACCGATCACGAAGAACCGAGGGCGGGACTGAGGCACGAAATGCCGAGCATCGATGACCATGGCTCCGAAGCGATACCCTGCGCGAAAGAAAGCGGCAGCAATCGCCAAGAAGTCCGCTCCGTCATTCGATGTAAGCGCGCCATAAACATTCTCAATCGTGATGATTTTCGGTGCGCGCCCGCCGTCAGCAAGGCGGCGCATGAGCTTCCAGAAGGGCCAGAAAGTGCCGCTACGCTCACCGCTCAGGCCGACGTAATCACCAGCGAGGGAAAGGTCTTGGCAGGGGAAGGATGCCCAAGCCAGATCAGCCTCGCCCGGCAGGTCCGCGACCTTCACCGAATTTACATCAGCGACCTTCAGGTGGTCGTCTCCCCAATTCTCGGTGTAAGCCGCGCCTTTTCGCGCATCGAAATCATTCGCGAAGACGCACCGCCATTCAGACCCGAGCCCCGCTCGTGCCATGCCTCCACCTGCAAAAAACTCATAGAAAGTTGGCATGCCTTACCGATTCATTTGATCGAACAGCAAAGGTTGCTCTTCGCGAATTAACCTCTCCACCGCTTTCACAATGACGAAGTTGAGGCTTCTGGAATCGCGCTCAGCAATCCGACTGACTTCCGCATAAAGCGTGTTGGGCAGCGAGATCGTCAGCCGGGTTGTCGTGGGCTCCGCTTCCGCCCTAGCCTTCCCCTTCTTCCTTGTGAGAGAACGTCGCTTCACCAATGTTCACCAAAATGGTGAATCCGCAACTACCCCTCACCGCAAGCCCGAGTTACTCACAAAGGCGGATTAAATTCGCACTCCGATGAGGCATCACCAAGGCTCGTCCGGTCCGTCTCCGCTGCCGAAGGCCGGCGCGGCCCGGCAGGATGGACGCGACGCGGCCCGCAAGCGGAGCGGTCGCCGCAGAGCGGAAGCGGAGCTTTGCGTAGGCGGCGAGCAATGCAAACCGGCAGCTCGCCTACGAACGCGCATTCGAGGACTTCCTGCGAACGGAGCAGGAGTTGGACTTCACACTCCCGCCGCGGGAACCGACGACGATGGGCTCACGAGGGCACTCACGGCGCCTCGACTCTGATATAGTCGAAATCCGCGAACATCCCCGCGGGCGCGGCGCCCCGGGCCGCGAAGACGCCGAAGGTCGTGCCGGTCCAGATGTTTCCACCCCGGTTCGGAAACCGCGGATCGTTCATCCCCATGTCCCCGCGGCTCGCCGACGGGTCTTTATAACGTCCCACCCAGCCGAGGTCGGGATCGCCCCGGACGCCGTTGCGCAAGTGATGACCGCTCGCGCCGAAATAGACAGACCCGCCCAGTTGCGTCCACGTTTGCCCGTCGCCGCCGTGATAAAACGTGGCGGTTTCCTCCGCGTTCACCGCGATGCGGAGATGGACGGCCTCCCCGGTCGCGGCCGGCTCCGACCAGAGAATCGTTCGCCGTCCGAGTGTGGTCTTTCCCACCTGCACACACATCCGTCCATCGACGGCCGCCGCCGCGAGCCAGAGATTCATCAGGGGATCATGATATAAATGGAGCCCGGCCGCCGCGCCTTCCGCCGCGTCATGGATGGTCAGCTTCGTTTCCACGTTAAACGCCTTGTCGATCACACGCTGCTGGAAGACCGCGGGAAGCGCCTCGACCGAGCCGAGATCCCCCGCCGGCGCATGGATGCGGAGAACGCCCGGCTTCTCGCCGAGCGACCAGGCGCGCCCGCTTCGGTCCGGCGGACACGAGAAGAACCATTGCAGGCCCAACTCCGCGCCATCGAATTCATCGGACTGCTGCAACGCATGCGGAGCCGCCGGCAATCGCGGGGCGCGCGCCCTGACGCTTGGAACCTTCCCGCCCGCCGGCCGCCACCAGCCATCCGACGTCCACTCGATGGGCTCCATCAACATCTGCCGCCCAAGGGAATAGTGACTGGTCTCGTGCGCGTGATAGACCACAAACCACTCCCCGTTCTGCGTCTTTAGCAGCGTGCCATGCGCCGGCCCCTCGAACCTGGCGCCGTTGTCGGTGGAAAACATGACGGGGTTGCCCGGATCCTCCTCCCACGGCCCTTCCAGCCGTTCGGCGCGAAGCACGGAAATCGTGCTGGGCTCGCGCGGGAGCGTCCCGCCATCCGAGAAAAGCATATAATACCATTCTCCCCGCCGAAACACGGCCGGGCCCTCGAAGTAGCGGTATTTGCGGCGGTCGACACGCGCCACCGTTCGCTCGATCGAAAGCCCGTCCCGCCCCAGCTCGTGAAGCACCGCCTGATTCGTGATCAAATAGAGACGCCCGTCGTCATCGGCGAAGAATCCGGGATCGATTCCCATGTCATGGCCGAGGAGGCTTTTCTCATACGGCCCGGCCGGCTTGCTCGAATGAAACACATATAAATCCCCCTCGCGCGTCGGCGCATAGATCACGAATTCGTTCGTGTTGGGATTGTGTCCCAGCTCGAGACCCCAGATGCCCATCCGCGTGTCGCCCGGCCGAATGCCATCGAAGGCGTCGAACGCGTGTCCGATATAGCGCCAGTGGACAAGGTCCTCGCTTTGCGCAATCGGTATTCCCGGCTGCCATCCGAAGGAGGACCGGCACGTGTAATATGAATCGCCGACGCGCACGATCCCCGGATCCGACCAGTCGCCGGGCAGGATCGGATTCTCGAAATGGCCCTCCCCGCCCGACCTCGCCGGCAGGGCGAGCAAAAGCGACCAGAGGATCAAACCGCGGGATGTGAAACGACGGCCGGTCACGACACGAGCGCTCCGATCAATTCGCCTGATTCCACTATATTCATGACTTCCAAATCACGGTTGAGCACTCGGGCGGCCGGCGGGCGCCATGCGCCGTTCGAGGCGATCGGCAAAGTCGCCGAGGAACTCCTTGCGCCACCGGTTCACCGTGCGCGCGCCGTAATGAACGCCTTCCCGCCATTCGGGCGCGGGATCGTCGATCCACCAGTTCACGAGGCGGGAGGACGGGCGATTGGCAACTTCCGGCGGCGGATGGACCGCGGTGAAGGCGCCCGCTTTCCCGTCGAGCTCCGGCAATTCGCTCTGGAGCGCGTAAGGCCAGACTTTGGCGTCGCGCGGCGAGAAACGGAAATGCAGGCGCCGCCCGTCGTTCATTCCCTCGATGGGGATGCGGTTGTCCACAAGCATCCGGGCCGCGCTTTCCCTCGTCGCGCCGGGAGGAAGCGGAACCGAAATCTCGACGGTTCCAAACGCCTCGACCTCATCCGCCGCCGTGGTCAGGCGGTCGAAGCGCGTTTTCCTGTTGTCCCAGACGCGGGCGAACTGCCCTCCCCATCCCGGCTGTGACGGGTCGCCGGGCGTGCCGCGCAGGAGATAATTAACGGATGGCGTATCCCCCATCTTGATCGTTCCGCGGAGCTGCGAGGCGAAGAAATCGCCGAGCGCGCCGCGGCCGGCGACGTGAGCGGTGACAAACCCCGTGTTGCCCCACTCGCCCGATTGCTCGCCTCCGACGAAGTAGCCGCGGTAGGTCGAGTTCGCCTCGATCATCCAGAGACCGGGATGGTTCTCCTCGATATAATCATAGGCGTTCACGCCCCACATCTTGTTCGGGCCGCCGATGTAATACACCCGCAATTTCGGGAGAATATCGGGCGCGTCGCGCAAAGCCTGCGCGAGGTCGTCGATCCCGCCCCATACGAGCACCCACAAAGGACGCGCATCGTCGCGCCGCGCGCAGGCGACGATCCATTCCGAGCCCTCCGTGGCCTGGCCGACGCCCGGCCATCCGGCGGCCTCGATCACTCCCTGCTTCGTGAGGGCGCGCAGCTCGTCCGGCGTCGGATACCGCGGCGAATGCGCCTTCAATTTTCCAAAGTCCCGCTCGTAGAGATCGATGACCTGAAGGATGTGCTCCTTCCTGCCCGGTCCATACGGCGACGACACGAGCCCCTCTATATCAAAGAGGTCGGCATAAAGGAGAAAGTGGGCCAGGGATTGAAAATCATCGGGATCCGTCCCGCCGACATCGGTCGAAACAATGACGCGGTGGCGATGCCCGGAAAGCGCCCCGCCGTCGGAACCGGCGGCCATGGGCGCGCCGCAGAGGCAGGCGGCAAGGATCAAGGGAAGCGCGGAATATTTCATGCGGTGTCGCGGTTGCGGACATTCATTTTATCGATGGCGACGGCGAGCAGGATGACGCCACCCTTGATCACTTGTTGCCAGAAAGGAGACACGCTGAGGAGAAAAAGCCCGTTGTTGAGCACGCCGATGATCAGGCAGCCGAGAACCGTCCCGAGCACGGAGCCGCGCCCGCCGGAGAGCGAGGTCCCGCCGATGACGACCGCGGCGATCGAGTCGAGCTCGTAGCCGAGGCCGGCATTGGGTTGCGCGGAATCCAGGCGCGAGGTCACGACGAGCCCGGCTACGCCCGCGAGCGCGCCGGCGAGCGTATAGACGGCGATCTTGACGCGGTTGACCCGCAGGCCGGTGAGCAGCGCCGCGCGCTCGTTGCCGCCGACCGCGTAGATATGGCGCCCGAAGCGCATCCGCTTCGTCACCACGACGAAGAGGCCGACCAGCGCCGTCATGATCCACACCGGCATGGGAATGCCGAGAAACCAGCCCGTGCCGATGAAGCCAAACACCGGCCCGAGGCCTGTTATGGGGAAACCGCCGGTCCAAAGCATCGTGAGCCCGCGCGCGATGCTGAACATGCCGAGCGTGGCGACGAAGGGCGGAAGTTGAAACCGTGTGATGACAAAACCATTGAACCACCCCAGCGCAGCGCCCACGAGCACGCCCGCGACCACCGCGCCGGCCACGGTGAACTCCAGCAACACGCCGAAGGCCGGCAGGGGAAGGCCGTGTTTGAGCAATCCCGCGGCGACCGCGCCGGCGAGCGCGAGGATCGCGCCGACCGATAGATCGATGCCGCCACTGAGGATCACGAGCGTCATGCCGATCGACAGGCACAGGTTCACCGAGATCTGCCGCAGGATGTTCCAGGAATTGTCGGCCGTGAGAAATCGATCCGAGAGCAGGCTCATGGCGGCGACCATCAGCAGCAGCGCGAGCAACGGCTGAAAGCGGGAAAGCAGTTCCTTGGCTTTTTCCGATGACATGATCAACAGGCGGCCGAAGCGCGATCCGGCAACGCGGCTTGAAGCACACGCTCGGGCGTCGCCTCCTCCCGCGCGAACGCGGCTGTCAGGCGGCCCTCGCACATCACGAGCACACGGTCGGAAAGCGCGAGAATCTCGGGAAGCTCCGACGAAACCACGATGAGCCCGAGGCCGGCCCGCGCGAGTTCGTCGATGAAAGCATATATCTCGCGCCTGGCATTGATGTCGATCCCGCGCGTGGGCTCGTCGAGCAGCAAAACCTTCGGCGATGTCGCGAGCCATTTGGCGAGAATGACCTTCTGCTGGTTGCCTCCGCTCAGATTGCGGATGCGCTGATCGAGCGACGGGGTTTTGACCCGAAAGCGATCGATATAAGGCGAGACATGCGCGGCCTCGCGCGTGGCGTCGATGAACCCGCCGCGCAGCGTCCGATCGAGGCTGGCCAGGCTGGCGTTGGCGCCGACGCTCATCTCGAGGACGAGGCCGTCCCGCTTCCGATCCTCCGGCGCGAGCGCAAGCCCGGCGCGGATCGCATCCGCGGGAGAGTGAAACAGGACCGGCCGGCCATCGACGAAGACAGCGCCCTCCGCGTCCCCCGGATGCAGCCCGAAAATGGCCTCCAACAACTCCGTGCGCCCCGCCCCGACGAGACCGAAAAGACCAAGCACCTCGCCGCGGCGAACCGAAAGGCTGACGTTCTCCACCAGCATCCGCCGGCCCGCGCCGCGTCCGCGCAACGAAAGCTTCTCCGTCCGCAACGCCTCCTCGCCTCGCGCGTTTCCGGTCTTCTGGAAGATCTCGCGCGGCTCGCGGCCGGCCATGAGGCGCACGATCGCATCGCGCGTCAGCCCGGCCATCGGCGCCTCGCCCACCACGCGGCCGTCGCGCATCACCACGACGTCGTCGCCGATCCGCGCCAGCTCCTCGAACTTGTGCGTGATATAGACGACGGCCACGCCCCGCCGCTTGAGGTCGTCGATCAGGTCGAACAACACCTCGACCTCGCGCGCCGAAAGCGACGACGTCGGCTCGTCCATGATCAACACCCGCGCATCCGCCGAGACCGCGCGGGCAATCTCCACCACCTGTTGCTGGCCCACGCGCAGTCGATTCACCGACACAGTCGGCGGGACGCGCAGATCGAGCCGCTGAAGGATCGCCGCCGCGTCGGCGTTCAGCCGCGCAAAGTCGATCAGCCCGCTCCGGGTTCGCGGCTCGCGGCCGAGATATATGTTCTCCGCCACCGAAAGGTGCGGAATGAGGTTGAGTTCCTGAAAGACGATTCCGACGCCATGCGCGCGCGCCTCCCGCGGATTCGCGAATCGCGCCTCGCGGCCGTTCATGTGAATCGTGCCCGCGTCGGCTTGAAGCACGCCGGCGAGCACGTTCATCAGCGTCGATTTGCCCGCGCCGTTTTCGCCGAGCAACGCGAGGAGGCGCCCGCGCCTGACGCGCAGGCCGACGCCATCGAGCGCGCGCACTCCGGGAAAGGATTTCACGATTCCCTTCGCCTCGAGGACGAGATCGTCCGGCGCGGTCATGGCAGCGCCTCCACCCGGATCGGGACCACGGCGAGCAGCGGTTCGCCGGCCCGCGTTGTATCAGGCGCGACGGCGCAGCCGGCGAACTCGATTCGCGCCCCGGCGGCGACGCCCCGCAAGACGGGAAACACGCGCTCCTCGACGAGGCGGTTGATCTCCGCGGAAAGCGCGTTGAACTCGGCGAGCCCGGGAAAGTCGTTCATATCGAGCAGGCCGCAGCCATCGCGCGCCGTATTGCCGAAAAGCGGGCCGATCCGCAGCGCCACGGTCGCCCCGCCCGCGTCGTCCACCGCGACGACGACGGCCCGTTCGTCCGACGCCGTGACGCGCCCCGAACCCTGGAGGAAATAATAGGCAACGCCTCCGAGGCCGACCTGGCGCGCGTGCTTCCGCGCGGCTCCATCCGCGTCGCGAGCGAGCAGCGCCAACACCGGGCCCGCCTCCTCCGCGCGCGCGGCGGCGGGCTGAAGCGCTTCGGTCCAGAACGCGGCGGAGAACGCGACCGGGTCGAACGCATCCGCGCTCGCGCCGGAAGCGGGGCCGCCCAGCGGCTCGACCCGAAAAAGAGGATGAATATAAAGAGCGAGCGCCGCGAGGACGGCGCACGCGCCCCAGACCCAGATCCGCTTCCGCGCCGCGCCGGACGCGGCTGCCTTACTCCTTGCGACCATGGTCGCCGAACTTCGACACGTTGTCGCGAGTCACCAGCTCCACCGCGACGGGCACCCGCTGTGGAAAATCGCGCCCGCCTTTGATATAGCGATCGGCGTTCTCCGCCGCGGCGCGCGCCATGACCTTGGGAAACTGCATGACCGTCGCCGTGATCTTCCCCTCCGCCACCGCCTTGACCACGTCGTCGGCGCCGTCGAAGCCGAATACCTTCACCTCGCCCGCCTTCCCGGCCGCGAGCAGGGCCTGATAGGCGCCCATGGCCATGGCGTCGTTTCCGCAAAACACCGCGTCGATGTCCGGATGCGCCTGAAGGATCGCCTCGAGCACCTCGAGCGCCTTGTTGCGATCGAACTCCGCGCTCTGCTGCGCGACCATCTTCAAACCCGGGAAGCGATCGACCACGCTGTGAAAACCCTTCGAGCGATTCCACGTGTTGGTGTCCGCGACGATGCCGAGCAGCTCCACATACGCGCCCGTCTCCCCGACCTGCTCGACGAAATACTGGCCGAGCGCGACGCAACCCGAATAGTTGTCCGAAAGGATCTGGGACGTCGCCGCATCGTTCGCCATGATCTCCCGGTCCATGCAGAAAACCGGGATGCCGGCCTCCTTCGCGCGGCGCACATTGGCGACCGATCCCGACGCGTCGGTGCAGTTGAAGAGCACGGCCTCGTAGCCGGATGAAATCACATTGTCGAAATGCGTGGATTCCACCGCGGGATCGTTCTGCGAATCGAAGATCGTGACCTCGCAGCCAAGCTCCGCCGCGCGATCACGCGCCGCCTCCGCCAGCACCACGAACCAGGGATTGTTGAGCGTCGAAACAATCACCGCGACGCGCGCGCCTCCGCCGGAGCTGCCGGCGGTGTCCTGACGGCCGCATCCCGCCAGAAACGGCAGGGCGACGACGATGGAAATCGTGAGAAGGCGAAGGCATTTCATGAGGGAAACGGATTGGGGGCTCGAAGGGAACGCAATCGCCGGAAGCGCTTCCGGCGGTCGCGAGAGGATATGACAGAATCAGTAGTTGATTCCCAGCGTAAGCGCAAAGGCGATCCCGCCGCCGGTTCCCGTGCGCACCCCGTGGCCGACCTCGGATTCGCCTTCGGTGACGTCGCCCACGTTGCGCCCGGCGAGCGAGAGCTCGAAATGCGGGTTCAGCTTGTAGCGCACCTCGGCATCGAGGACGAGCCGGTCGTCGCGCACGCGGCGGGTGGGGCTCAGGTTCAGCGGCACGTCATCGACGAAGTTGGCCTTGATCATGAAGAACAGCCGCCGGTCGGGCGTCCGGAAACTGGCGCCGAGGTTCCAGAACTTCGCCGCCGTGCTCGGCAGCCTGTCGACCACCGCCGCGGCCGAGCTGCCGAACGTGCCCTCGGTCTTGTAGAGGCGCGTGAAGTTGCCGAACACCTCGACGCTCTTCAGCGCGCCCGGGAGCCGCCGCTGGAATCCAAGCTCGAATCCCTCGATCGTGGCGGAGCCCAGATTCTCCTGGGTCGTCAGCGCATAACCGATATACTCCGCGCCGATGTTGAACTCCGGAAGCGCGGTGGACAGCGTGGTCGTGTTGGTGTTGATATAGTCCTCGATGTCCTTCTTGAACCAGCTCGCGCTCACGAAGCCCGCGGCGCCGGCGTAGTATTCCACGCTCAAGTCGTAGTTCTGCGAGCGCTGGGGCTCGAGTTCCGTGTTGTTGAGGCTGATCGTGCGCGCGCCGTCCTCGATCGTCGCCCCGGGAATGATCGTGCCGAAGTTCGGCCGGCCCATCGCCTCGGTGTAGCTCGCGCGGGCCTGGAGCCGGTCGCTCACATGATAGGTGAAATGCAGGTAATTGAACGGATCCGAGGTGTAGCTCGCGCTGGCGCGCATCCGCGTGTATTTCGCCATCATGCCCTCGAGCGAGCCCGGATCGACGCCGTCCGGCACGAGGGAGTTGTCCCTGCGCGCGCCCTCGCCGGAAACCTTCGTCGATTCCAGCCGCAGGCCGGCGAGCACGTCGAGCTTTCCAAGGGTGAGGTTGCCCATGATATAGCCCGCCACGATCTTCTCCTCGACCGACTGCCGGTTCACGTAGGCCTGCTCGTAGGCGTAGGGGAGGCTCTCGACGAAGGCGCCCGGATTGCTTCGATAATAATCGAACAACTTGAAGGCGCTGATCCATTGGTCGGGACCGCGCTCGCCAAACGCGATCGGCCGGTCGTAACCCACCGCGGCAAACTGCGCCAGATTCGCCTCGGTGGTGTCGTCCGGCGTGTTCGGCAACCCGTCCGGACCGACATACGACCAGCGGCGGTTCGGCCGCTCCTTGTCGCGCTCCTGTTTTTGATACGCGGCGCCCGCCTCGAGGTAAAAGGGCCGCTCCGTGCTGAAGTCGCGCCGCGCGCTGATCTTCCCCGAGCTTATCGTGTCCGTTCCCGAACGCTCCGAGGTGCTCGCGAAGTTGCCGCTGTCCGGGCGGTAGTTGGCCAGATCGAACACGCTCGGCCCGGAGGTCTGGGTGAATGTGTTCACCGCGCTGGCGTCATCCGTCTTCGCCAGGGTGAAGCCGACGTCCGGCAGGACGATGTTCACGCCGCTGAAGTAGCCGGGCGCGACATTCTCGTATCGATTTTTGCCGCGCGAGTAGGCGATGTCGTAATCGACCGTCCAGGCGCCCAGCTTGTGCCTCACCCCGGGATTGATCATCCACGAGCTGCTCAGCTTGTCGCCGAAGGAAAGGTTCTGCTGCGAAGTGGAGGCCGCGCCGCCGAGTCCCTCGACGAAGGTCGCGCTGAAGCCCGGGGCGACGTTGCCGCCGTTGTTGGCCGTGAGGAAGCGGTTGCGGAAAAGATAAACGTGGTCATTGAAGGTGGTGCGCAGGTACGCCGTGGTGTTGTCCGAGACCTTGTAGTCGAGGTTGAGCGAGACGCCCTTCCGCTCGTTGTAGTTCGTGTGGTCCTCGCGCTGATACTGCCTCACGTAGGCGGCCGGGCTGGCGTTTGTATAATCGCCGCCGGGCGGATTGACATAGGTCATCTGATCGTAGGCCGTGCCGCCGTTTCCATACAGGTTGGTGCTGCTCAGGCTCAGCACGACGCCGAGGCGGTTGTCGAAAAACGAGTTCGAATACATGAACGTGCCGCCGGGAACGACCTTGCGCTTTTCTCCGTCGTCCGGCCCCGAGGTGCCTCCTAGAGACATGTCCTCCGAATTGGCGTTGAGGTTCAGGGTCGCCCGGATGCGGCGTCCCTTCTGCAGAAACGCGCTTCGCGTGACCATGTTGATCGTGCCGCCGATCGCGTTGGCCGGCATCGACGGAATCGGGGCTTTGTAAACCTCGATGCTTTCGATATTGTCGAGCGTGATCTGGTCGAACTCGAAGACGCGATCCGCGCCGGACGAAGCCGCGGCCGCCATCTGGTTGCCATTGAGAAGCACGCGATTGAGATTCGGCTCGAGCCCGCGGATGAACGCGCGCCGCGGCTCGATGCCGGTATAATCCATCTGGATGCCCGGCATGCTCTTGAGAAACTCGCCCGGGTTCGCGTCGGTGATGGTTCCGAAGGCATCCGCCGACACGATCGAGCGCAACGATTCGGCGTGCTGCTGCTGCTGGATGGCATAGGCCACGCCCTCCGGCTCCGCCGCGACCGAGAACTCGTCCAGGACATAGACATCGGAGCCCAGCGAGAAGTCCAGCCGCGCCGTCCGCCCCGCGACAACCGTCACGGTTTCGCTCGCGTCGTCCAGGCCGGTGTAGCTCACCACCAGGGTTTGATTTCCCGCCGGGACGGCGATGACGCGATAGCTTCCGTCGCGCTCCGTCCGGGCGGACAGGTTCGTTCCCGACACGGTCACGACCGCGCGCTCGAGCGCCTTCTGCGTGCCCGCGTTGAACACGGTTCCTGTCACGATTCCGGTTTCCTGAGCCTCGACCCGCGCGGCGGACAGGCAGAAGAGAACGATCATGAGCCGGCAACATATCGATGGCCAGCCCGGCATTGTGAATGAGCGGGATGAATCACCCGCCAATAGTGGAGAGCACATGGGCAACCTTGATTTCGGACGGAGTTTTGAGCGGGCCCGCATACTGGTTCAGGCGGGGCCGCAGGGGTTTGTCTGAGGAAGGAAGGCTTACGATAGCCGTTGACGGCAAAAGTTTCTGCACGTCTTTCGTCCGAGTTACACCTGTATCCTAAGGCTCAGCTTCCATCGCGCGCCGCAAGACCCGGCGGGGAAACGTCGCGCGCCCGCGCGGCCCGCGTGTTCGCGATCGCCGCGACATGGAAGAAGCGGACAAACGAAACCGGTTTGATATAAGCGGCCGCTTTCCGCCCGGGCCGGCTACTTCGCCGCGCGTTCCCGGGCGAGCAGACGCTCCACAACGTCGCGCGGAACCGCGAGCACCGTGCCATGCCGCGCGTTCTTCGGAAAGGACACCTGATCGCTGACATCCGTCCACGTCTCCAGATCGCGCGAAACGATCAGGCCGATGGCGTCGAGGCGATGCTTGTCGAAATACACGCGCCACTCATCGCCCACCTTCAGCGCGCACGGTCCTTCCGCCCAGTAATCGCCGGTGAGCGGAGGCGACACCTCGCTCCAGGGACCAAAAATCGAGGGGCCGCGAACCATCCGGATGTTTTTCTCGCGGCGCGGCGTGAGGGTCTCGTTCTTGATGAACATCAGCCATTCGTCGCCGTTTGGGGCGAGGGAGGCGTCGATCACATTGAAGCCGCCATCGTAGAACAGACGGGTCGGGCTGAAGGTCTCGAAGTCGCGCGTCGTCGTCGCGTAGATGCGATGGTTGCTTCCCGGCCGCCTGTTCGAGTTCGAGGTTTCCGGATATAGCCCGAGGATGGTCGTGGACCAGTAAATAACAAACTGATCGCCTTCCTCATCCCATATGATCTCCGGCGCCCAGCAGTTGACCGCGTCGGGCTCGTGCGCCATGACCGGAATCGCCTTCTGCGCGCTCCATTCGACAAGGTCCCTCGACGTGGCGTGTCCGATGGTTTTGCCCTCCCACGACGTGGTCCATACGAGGTGAAACACCCCGTCCGGCGCCCGATGGAGACAGGGATCGCGCATGAGCGCGGACTCGCCGACTGTCGGACGCAGGCAGGGCTCTCCCTCGTTGAGCATCTCCCACTGCAAGCCATCTCCGCTCCACGCGAGACGAAGCCCGTCCGCCTGCTCGTCGTGATAAAAATACGAGAATAAATAGCAGGTCTCGGGAAGGTCGCGCCCGCCCGCCGCGGAACCAGACGCCGGGAGAATAAATGCGAGAGCCCCGGCGACACGCAGAATGGTTTTGAGCCTGGCAGGAAGGGCGGAGTTCATCGGGGTCGGATTTCAAGGCTGCGTCACATCGATGATGACGCGCTTGTAGCGCGTGAGCCGCGGCGCGCCGTGATCCGTGACGGCGAGGATGATGTGCATGGCGCCCGTGCCGGGGGGCATCACGCGATTGGTTTTGACGGTGAGCCAGGCGCGGGGCTGGTCGAAGCCGACGATGTCGTGCATCACGCCGGTTCGGGCGTTCGAGAGCACGCGCGTGCCCGCCTCCGCGTAGCAGAACCATTCGAAGGACAGCGGATCGCCGTCGGGATCGCTCGAGCCCGTGGCGCCGAGATCGACCCGCTCGCCCGGCCTGGCCTTGATATAATCCGCGTGATCGAGTTTCACCACCGGCGGGTGATTGGCCCCGGCGTAGGGCTTGATCGTCCAGTCCATGCGCGCGGCAAAGTCGTTCTGATAGGCGGAGCGCCAGCGCCAGATGGTCGCGTGGTTGGTCGTGTGCCATTCGCCGTCGATCCCCAGCACTTCGTCCTGCGCATTGGTCCAGATCGGACGCGTCTCGGGTTCGAGAAACCATCTTTCCATGCGCGGCGTGTAGAGTTCATAACGACCGCCCCAGCCGCCCCAGTTTGGATGCTCGGGATCGCTCAGTCCGTTGTCGACCAGATTGAGAAACGAGGGCGTGTCGCCTTCCATCATGAATTCCCAGCGGGGATACACGGCGCCCAACGGCCCCTTCTGGCGGATGTTCCGGTCGAGCCATTCGTTGGTGACGAGGGAGAAATCCGCTCCACCGAAGCGGCCATGGAATTTGTCGCCGCCGATGGCGATCCATGTCGCATGGTGAAAACCCCCGCCCGCATTGACGCCCGGAGTCACGATATAGAAGAGCTCCGGAAACTCCCTGCGTATCCACGGGCCGCTGTCGTCCTGGTCCGAAATGGCATAAACGCGAAGCCTCGCGACAAACCGGGCCAGCTCCGACGGCGATCGCGTCGCCCGGACCTTCCAAAGCGCCTGGGCGAGCACGTTGGGACCGCCCCAGACCGCCACCCATAGCGGACGCGAATCATCGCGATCCGCGCTGTGAATCAAAAGTTCGGATCCGGGCGAATCCCTGCCTTCGCCCACGCCCCCCATGCCGTCAACCGGAATGCCCTTCGCGATGCGCTCGAGCAGGCGCTCCCCGGTGGGGAATCCGGGCTCGTGCAGCTCCAGATTGTCGCGAACCTTCGCGTAGGCCGCGACGATCCGCTGGATGTGCTCCGGATTGACCTGGCCGCCCACATGAGTGGCGACGAGCCCTTCGATGTCCATGTGGTTGGCGTAGGTCATCAGCCGCACCATCGACATCTGATCATCCGGATCACCCCCGATGTCCGTGAGAACAAAGAGGCGGGGTTTGCCCGCGGCCACGGCCTGAGAGCCCTGAAGCAAGGCCACGAAAAGCAATAAACATATGATATATCGAATGCGCATGGGGGAAGCGGTCGGGCGCCTGAATGATGGATCAATCTTCGATCCCGGTTCTTCGGGACAACAAAGGAGTTTCCATTCCCTGTCCGGCAGCCGCGCCGCCGTCCAGACAACGATCGAGCCGCGCGGCAAAATCGCGCAGAAACTCCGCGCGCCAGCGGTTCACGGTCTTCGCGCCGATGTGGGAGCCCTGCGCCCGCGCCGGCGCGGGGTCATCGGTCCACCAGTTGGGCAGGCGGGCCGCGGGATGCGCCGCGGCCTCGGGCGGCGGCCGAAAGGAGGTGAGCGCGCCGGTCCTGCCGTCGAGCGCGGGGGCGTTGCCACGAATCGTGTATTGATATTCCTTCGCCTCCTTCGGCGAGAACCGGAAGCGGATCGCGCCGCGACCGTCGGCGAAACCGACAAGCGACTGGTTTTCGATCACCATCCGCGCATCGGGCTGGCCGGGCGCCGCCTCGCCGAGTGAAAGGACAAGCTCAAAGACGCCAAACTGCTGGATCCTGTCGCGAGGTGTCGTGAGCCGGTCGAAGACGCGATGCGGGCGCTCCCACGCGCGGACGAACTGGCCTCCCCAACCGGGCTGCTCCGGATCGGACGGATCTCCCCGCAGCAACCAGCCGACCGAAGGCGAGTCGCCCATCTTCAGGCTGTTGCGGACTTCTCCGCCGAAGCGGATTCCCGTCGCGAAGAAGTTGCCGAGCGCGCCGTGGCCGGCGACATGCGCGCTCACGAACGCGGCGTTGCCGAGATCGCCGCTCTGATCTCCGCCGGCGAACCAGCCGCAATAGGTGCTGTTCGCCTCGATGAGCCACAGCTCCGGGTGATGCGTGGCGAGGTAATGACAGGCGTCGACGCTCCACTTCTTGTTCGGTCCCCCGATGAAATAGACCCGCAATTTCGGCAGGATGTCGGGCGCGTCGCGCAACGCCTGCGCGAGATCCTCGATGCCGCCCCACACGAGCACGTGCAATGGACGCGAATCGTCCCGCCGCGCGCAACTCGCGATCCACTCCGAGCCCTCGGTGGGCCGGCGAACGCCGGCGTAGGGCGCGACCTCGGTTTCGCCCTGCTTCGTGATCGCGCGCAGCGCATCGGGGGCCGGGTAGCGATCCGAATGCGAAGCAAGATTCGGGTAATCACGCTCGTAACAGTCGATGACCTGGAGGATATGCTCCTTCCGCCCGGGACCGTAAGGCGAGGAGATCAACCCTTCGAGGTCGATGCTGTCCGCATACAACAGGAGATGGACCATCGATTGAAAATCATCGAAGTCCGTGCCGCCGATGTCGGTCGAGACGATCGCGCGATGGCGCGCGGCCTCGACCGCAGCCGCCGGCGGTGAAAAGAGCGCCCACGCGGCAAGCGCGACCGGGAGCGCGGCGCGCCGGAAGCACCGGATGGCGGCGGAGGTGTTCATTCTGTTCATTGTCCGACGCGCATTTCGCCGGATATTCGGACTCGAGCCTCCGCAGGGCGGGGGGCATCACGACGCGGGGCTGACATGAACGCAGCATGGCATGGATTCCCGTCCAAGGTCTGCCGCCCGGCGCGCCCACTTTCTCCGATATCCTAAGCCCGCGCGGCAGCAGATACGATGAAGCGCGCCATCAAACCTCCGGCCCGGCGCGCGCGCGTCACTCGGGAACGCGACGAATGCGGAGCGCCATATAAGGCTTGGACGGGAGCGAGACCGATCGCCCGTCCTTGTCCACGAAGTGATAACGATCCTTGCGCCGCGTGGTAAACATGCCATCGACCGCGTGAATCGTCGTCTCCCACGTATCGACGACTTCCACTTGATATGTCTGGCCGTCCTCCACGCCATCCCTGTAGAGCTGAAAATCCCAGCTCGCCGGCGCGGCCTTTCCGAAGTAAACGAGATAATACTCGCCCGGCTGTCCGCCCATGCGCTCGTCCTGCCATTTGTCGATCGGGTTGATGCCCGCGGCCGGCCCTTCCTCCATGATCCGGCGCAGAAACGCAAGACGCTCGGGACTTTCACCGACGAGCGTGCCGCCCCGCGAGAGAAAGGCGCCGCCGGGCGCGTCGGTATAGCATTCTCCATGGCCCACGTACGTGCCCGCGACCGTGCCGCACCAGAAGCGATGCGTCATTTCCCGCCCGTCGAGCTGCCCCCACCGCGCCGTGGCGTTGCCCTCGTATTTGACCTCGTCGAAGACGATCGGCTTTCGATACACGTCGCGATAGACCACCGCGCGGCCGGGATCCTCCACCGCCGATCCGTTCTGGAGGCTGACGTGCGTGACCCAGGGATGCGTGTGGTTGTATATATCGGTTCCATTGTGGATCGAGCGCAGATGCGCGTAGGGATCGGCCTCCTGGACGACCTGGAAGATGCGATCCCATTCCGGCTCCGACTTCGTCCGGATGTAGTCGTGCTCGTTGGCCAGCGACCACCAGACATTGCGATACGCGGCCAGGCGCGCGACGAGGTAGCGGACATAACGCTCGTCGGTCGCGGCGCCCATCGAGTCGAAGCCCCACATCCTTCCGTAGGGGTGAAAGAAAATGAGATCCACCTCGACGCCGATATCGCGAAGCTCGCCGACCCGTTTCTCGAGCCTCGAAAAGTAGGCGGGATCGAAGCGCGCATAATCCCATGCGCGCGGCGCCTCGCCCGCGAAGGGAAACAACTCCGGAGGATCATTGCGCGGGCGGTCGCGCGGAAGCGCGAGCATGCGAAGCTTGTTGAATGGCGAGGCGGCAAGCGTGCGGAGCGTCTGCTCCTGCTGCGCGACAGGCGCCTCGAACCAGTTGTACACAGTGGTTCCCACCTGCCGGAACGGCGTCCCGTCGGCGTAGGCGAAATGATACGTGTGCGCGACGCGCACCGGCCCATGATTCCCGCTCCCGGCCGGACGAACGTCGAAGGCGCCGCGTTTGCCGGTGAGAGGCCAGCGGTTGCTGATCGTTTCATACCTCCACCGGCCCGGCGCGTCGGGCATGAAACGGATGCGATAGATCCCCTCTCCATCATAGAATCCCGCGACCTCGACGGCGCGCGTTCCATTGGTGAAGGTCGCGCCCAGCGTCACATCGGCGAAGGGGTTTCCGTCCTTCGGCCCCTCGAGTTCGACTTCGAAGACATCCCATTGCTCCACGCCCGGCACGGGCCGGGCCGCGTGCGCGGGCGCGAAGCCAATTGCGAGCAGGAGCGAGAACGCGAGGATGGGGCTGAACAGGAGTTGATCTATTTTCATTTCGATGGGGAGTTGGGCACACGAACAAGCCAGAATGCGGCGGGCCCGTCGGCCGCGCCGAGGATGAGTCCATGAGTGATCGCGCGCGTATCGGTTTCGCGCGTGTGGCCGCTTTCCAGATCCACGGCATGAATGGTGTAAGTTCCCTTCAAGTCCACACTCTCCAGCGCGATGCGGCCGCCGCTTCCGGAGTAGATGAAATATTCGCGCCCCGGATCGGAAAGGGTCCACTGATCGCGTGGCGCATCGGTCGAACGCGGGAGCGGTTTCATCCGCGGAAGAGCGGCGAGCAGTCCGGGATCGGCGCCGGCCGGCAGTTTCGGGAGCGAGCCGCCGGCGGCGACAAACGCCCAGCCATCCGCCTCCTCGAGCGGCGAGATGACGGCTTTGCCGGGAAAACGTTGCCGATACTCGCCCGCCATCTCCGCGAGGGAGTTCGCGGTGGGGCGGCCGCCCTTCCACAGCCGCTCGTGCTGGCGCGGTGAAAGACTCTCACCGCCCTTGGGCGCGTAAAGCGCGTCGTCGGTCCACCACCAATATTGCAGATCGATCACGGAAATCAGCGGACCGCGCGCGGGATCGGCGAGGATCGCATCCTGCACATCCTTTGTCGCGCTGATCGCCAGAAGCGGCTTCTTCCCGGTCTCAGCCGACCACCCGGCCGCGACATCGAGCCAGAACTGCGCAAACTCCAGCGGACCGGTATATTCGTTCCCCACGGTATGAATGACATTGGGCTGGCCGGCGAGGTTGTCGAGACACTGGCGAATATAGGCGCGATGCAGATCCCGGCGCACGGGATGCGTGACGTCGTAAAACAAATCGGCCATGAACACCCGCTTCTCGCCCGCGTATTGCGGCGGCTCGGGAAAGCCGGTGTCCTGCACGCAATTCGCCGGCCGCCAGGGAAAGTCGGCCCAATGCGCGCCCGCCTCGAGGATGTTGTGCTGAAAATACATCTCGTCGATCAGCACGCGCCCATGGGCGCGCGCCAGGTCGGCGAAGGTCCGCAAACGGCCGAAGTACCACGGGTTGAACCGCGTGAGATCGTAGCGCCGGAGGCCGTTCCACGTCCGGCCCGGGCCGGTGCGCGCCCAGGGCTGCTCGAAGAACGGAGGCCAGACATCGCCATCGATGCGCTGTATCATCTGATGATCGTCGCGCCGTCGATCGTACCACAAACCCCAATGATGCCGCGCCGCCACGATGCCGCCGGCGACCATGTCGCGCGCGAGCTGGTCGAGATCGTCGGTCCACCCCGGCCCGATCCGGCCCGGGACGAAGCGCGTGAGGGCGGGGCCGCGGACATTCGCGCGCGCCCGGGACAGATGCCCGCGCCAGGTCGGCGTTTCCAACTGGGAGCCGATCAGCAATCCATCGCGACTCGTGATCCAGCCTTCCGCGAGAATCATGGCGCGGTCCTCCGCGGCTTTCGCCGAAGCATCCGGTTTCCGCGGCCGATCATCCAGGCGCTGAGCTTTCCCCGCGGCTGCTTTCGTTATATCATTCGCCGGCGTGAGAGCCGCGATCGCGGACTGGCCGAGCCGCGCCGCCAGTTGCCCCTGATAAAGGCTTTGTGGCTCGACGAACGCATTCAACGCGCTCCATTCGCCATCGCCGCGAAACTGCGACCAGACGCCGATCGCCCAGTTGTTCGCGCCCGGAGGACGCCGGTTGGTCATGCGAGAGGCGACCGACTGCCACAACACGGAGTTCGCGGCGGCCCACCCGACGTCCTGATTCCAGTCCTCGAGGTTGTCCAGGGCCAGCTCCCCGCCGTGAATCCTGACGTTGTCGAACAACACGCCGGAAGCCCAACTGCCCACCGATCCGCTGAATCCATGCGTCCGCCATGCCTGACAATAAGCGAATACGTTCGGGCCGGCGGCGAGATACCCGACCGTGAAGTCGCGCAGGCCGTCCTCGCTTTCGCAGCGGAGAAAGAGGACTTGTTGCCCATCGTTGTGAAAGGCGTGGCGCCGGTATCCGGCCAGCTCCGAGACGGGCTCGATCGAGCGGCAGTCCTGCACCGTCACGCGCGAGGCGCCACCGCGGACATCGACCGCCGAGCTGACAAAGCGCGCCGCCACGATATCACGAACCCAGGCGTCCCTCGCCGCATCGATTCCGATCGCCATCCACGCATGCTCCTCGTCCTCCGGATCGCCCGGATCGAAGGCCGACTCACAGCGCAGGTGCTCGATCCCGACCCTTTCGACTCTTCCGGGCCATGTATAAGCCGCGACGGTCCCGCCGCCGAATCGCGCCTCGAGCGCGGTGGTCAGGGGCGCGTCGAGAACGATCCCGTCGTCTTCGACCGCTGTGACGACACGATCCCATTC
>CAZFCY010000040.1:0-31539 GCA_964517665.1 uncultured Opitutaceae bacterium
AAAACCAGCGATCCCGCGGGAGATGTGTCGGACGGGTGGTCGCGGGCGTCCCGACCACGTCCACCCGCGCCTTCCCCACCGCTCAACGCGAGTCGACAACCGGCGCGGGCCGCGATCGTCCCGCGCGGATCAGCCCATAGCCGACGAGCGCCACAAATCCCGCGCAGAAGGCGATCGCCAGCCGGCCGGTGAGATCGTTCGGAATCAGCACCAGCAGCAGGATGAAGCCGCCGTAGGCGAGGCAAAGGCGCCCGATTCCCACGGTGCCGCGGCTGTTCGTCTGCTCCACCTCCTCGGTCGCCGGCTCCACCGGCCGGCGCATGGTCTGGAAGAAGGACTCGATTTCCGCCATGCGCGCCGCCGGTATCCGGTTTTTAAATACAAGGTGGACGCCGAAGAACCAGAGCATGCTGATGACGCTCCCGCCGATCGTGACCGCCGGGAAGGGGTGGCCGCCCGTCCACTCGAGCAGATTGGCCATGAATGTGCCCGGCTCGAACCAGCCGCCGAACCAGACGTGCGCCCGGTCGATGACCGCGCCCACCGTCATCCCGACGAAAACGGTGGACCAGCCCACCCAGTCGGGGACGCGCCTGACGAACAGACACAGGACCATCGGCACCGCGTAGGGGATGCCGATCAGCGCGCTGAATTTGAACATCAGGTTGAGCACGCCGAGATCCTTCCAACTGCTGTAGAGCAGCGCGGTCAGGATCACGACGCCGCCAAACACGAGCGTCGTGATCCGCCCGACGAGCACCTGCTCGCGCTCTCCGGCGTGCTTGCGCAACAGGGGCACATAGACACTCCGGACGAACACGCCGGCATTGCGATTCAAGCCGTGGTCCATCGACGAAAGCGTCGCCGAGATGATGCCGGTGACCATCAGCCCCAACAGCCCGACCGGAAGCACCCGCGCGGCCATGGCCACATACGAGGCCTCGCCCGGTTTGCTCAGCCCTGGGAACTCCGCGGCGAGGTCCATCCCCATCGCCCGCGCCGCCAGCGGCGGGATGAACCACAGGATCGAACCGCTGCCATAAAGGATCGTCGCCAGCAGGGCCGCGCGCTTCGCCTCGCGGCCATCGCGCACGTTGAGGTAGCGGCCGGCGCCGTGAAGGGCGTTTTGAGTGAAGAACTTCTCGATGAGAATCGCCACGAGCCAGAACTTTCCGAACGTGACCGCGCTCGATCCGGTGAGGTCCCAATGCGTTTCCGGCAGCCCGGCCTGCAGGCCTTCGAGCCCGCCGATCTTGATCCATGCCGCGACCGCCGCGACGATCGTGATCGGAATCAACATCAGCGCCTGGACGAAGTCCCCGGCCACGATCGCCCACTGGCCGCCGACGACGGCCATGAACACGACCGCCACGCCGCAAAGCAGAATCGTCAACTGCAGATCGAATCCGAACGCGGGCGCGCAGAAGATCGCGAGGCCATACAGCCAGATGCCCGCGACGACCACGCCGATCGGCAGCGTCAGCCACGTGAAGACCTGCTCGTTCGCGGGCCCCATGCGCGCGCGCACCGCCTCCATCGAGGTGATCACGCGCGTCTGGCGGAACCACGCGGCGATCCAGGCCCAGTTGCATAGAAAACCGAGCGCGCCGGCCCAGTAGATGGTCATGACGACGAATCCGTGATCGTACGCCATCCCCGCCGCGCCGGTGAAGGTCCAGGCGCTGAAGGCGCCCATGAAGGCCGACGTGCCGACGAGCCACCACGACATCCGGCCGCCTCCGCGGAAGTACTGGCTGCTGTCGCCGCCGAAGTGCCGGAAGAACCAGCCGATGCTCAGGAGGAAGGCGAAATAGACGCCGATGACGGCGTAGTCGTAGTAACTCAACATGATGGCAAGGCGGCCGCAGCCGCGCGGGGTTTGGGGAAAAGGAAAAAAGCGGACACGCGCCGCCGGAACACGCCCGGGCAGGCTCGAAGCCGGCCGGATCGATCACCGCTAGGTCGCGCGGTCATAAGCCTCCAGTGTGACGATCGCCTGCGGCCGGTCGCCGCGAAGGAAGCGATCGAGATTCTCGAGCGCGAGCGCGGCGCAACGCGGATGCTCCGCCACCGTCGGCCCTCCGATGTGCGGCGAAACGATCACCCCGGGGATCCGGCACAGCGGCTCGTCGGCGCGTATCGGCTCTTTGGATACGACATCGATCGCCACGCGGATGCGCCCGCTCGCGGCCTCGCGCGCCAGCGCCTCCTCGTCCACCACGCGGCCGCGGCCGACATTGACGAAGACCGCGTCGTCCGGCAGCGAGGCGAGCAACGCTGCCGTGACGCGGCCCGCCGTCGCCGGCGTCAGCGCCTCGCACTCGAAGACGATGTCGCTCCCTTGAAAGACCGGCTCGAGCGAGGCGCGCGGCTCCACGCCATGCTCGCGCATGAACGCCTCCGGCACGCCGGCCGAATACGCGCGGATCGACACCTGAAAAGGCCGGAGCAACTCCACCAGATGCCGCGCCACGCCCCCGAAACCATGGATGCCCACGCGGGCTCCGCGCAGCGGCCGCGTGCGGACGCAGTCCCACCGCGGTTTCGCGGGCCGCCTCTCGATGCAGGCGCGCCACGAGCCGAGATCGCGCAACGCCGCCAGCGCGAGCAGCAGCGCTTGCTCCGCCACGCTCGCGGCCGCGAGGCTGCCCCAATTCGTCACCAGCCCTCCCCGCTCCAGAAACACGCGCGGCACCAGCCGCCGCACCGACCCCGTGAGGTGACACACATAGCGAAGCCGGCAGGCGGCATCCGTCACCCACGCTTCCGGCAACGGCGGCGTGCTCCAGCCGGTGAGCAACACCTCCGGGTTTTCCGTCGCGAGAAACCGCGCCCACGCTCCGGCATCGAGAGACGAGGGATCGAGCCAGCGCGCCTGCGCGGGCTCCCGCTTCCCGGCCGAATCGCCGAAGAAAAGGGCGCGCTCGGCGGAGGTCAGCGCGAGAACCACTCCGCCTGCGCCCGGCGCCCCACCCTTCGCGGAAGTCACGGAATCCACGCGCCCTTTCGCCATGAAAACGATTTCGACCCGGCCGCGCGGGCGTGACGGATTCCCGAAAAACGCGGGGCCGGAAGGGAGCGGGGGCTGGGTAAACACATATCAAATGCGCATGTGAGATACATGGGAGCGGCTTGACAACTCAAAACTCGATCCTGGCGAAGCGCCGCGCCGCGGCGGCGACGCGGGCCGCGCCGGCCTTCCCTTGCGCGGCTGGCGCGCGCATGAGGGCGCCTGCGGGCATTCCGCGAGAAAAGTATTGCCTTGTCGGACGGCACGAATCAAATGCGCATTTGAAAAGAGGCGCCGTTTCCTCGCATCCGGCGGCCTCGTTCCGCGCCTTCATGATCACTTCCTCTCCTTCCACGTCCCGCTCGCCCGAACCCGAATCCTCGCCGGCCGAAAACCCGGAGGGCCGGGTGCGATTCGCCTACGTCGGCACCGGCGGCCGGGTGCGGATGTTCCTGGATCCCATCCCGCTCGCCTACAGCGGCGACGCCGAGATCGTCGGCCTGTGCGACCTCAGCGCGGTCCGCGCCACGTTTCACCGCAACCGCCTGCGCAAGCAGTTCGGCTACGGCGAGGTGCCCGTGTATCTCGCCGCCGACTTCGGGCGCATGCTGCGCGAGACGCGGCCGGATGTCGTCGTCGTCTGCACGGTCGATTGCGAGCACGATCGCTATATCATCGAGGCGCTGCGGGCCGGTTGCGATGTCGTCACGGAAAAGCCGATGACGACCACGGCCGGCAAATGCGCCGCCATCATGCAGGCGGTGGAGAAGACGGGCCGTTCCGTGCGCGTCGCCTTCAACTACCGCTGGACCCCGGGCGCGACGAAGGTCCGGGAAATGTTGAAATCCGGCGTCATCGGCCGCGTCCGCCACGTGACGCTCGAGTATCTGCTCAACACCAGCCACGGGGCCGACTACTTCCGGCGCTGGCACTCCGACAAGAGCCAGTCGGGCGGCCTGCTCGTGCACAAATCGACGCACCACTTCGACCTCGTCAACTGGTGGATCGACGCCATCCCGGCCGACGTCGTGGCCCATGGCAGCCTCCTCTTCTACGGGCGGCAGAACGCCGTCCGCCGCGGCGCCGAGCGGCTCACACGCTACCCGCGCTATCTGGGAAACGCGGCGAAGGACGACCCGTTTGCCTACGACTACAGCCATTCCATGCTCCAGGACATCGCCTATGAAAAAGCGATCTACCTGGGCGAGGCCGAGAAGGAAACCGGCTACGTGCGCGACAAGAATGTGTTTCGGGACGGCATCGATATAGAGGACACGATGAACGTGCTCGTGCGCTACCGCGACGGCACGCTGCTCGCCTACTCGCTCAATGCCTACAGCCCCTACGAGGGATACCGCGTGGCCTTCACCGGCGACAAGGGCCGGCTCGAATACAGCGAGCTGCACGGCGCGCACCTCATCGACAACGGCAGCGTCGGGGCCGGGCATCTGCGCGCGGAAGACTCGGAGCTGCGGGTGTTCCCGCATTTCAAGCCGCCCTATGGCGTCGAGATCCCGCGCCTCGAAGGCGCGCATGGCGGAAGCGATCCGCTCTTGCAGGAACAGATCTTCTCGCGCCGCCCGCCCGCCGATCCCCTCCAGCGCTCCGCCGGCCACGAGCAGGGAGCCGCCTCGATCCTCATCGGCATAGCCGGAAACGAAAGCATCGCCACCGGCCTCCCTGTCAGGATCAACGACCTCGTTCCTCTGCATCCCGACCGCGCTCGCCTGAGCGAGTTGCGCTGACCGGCGACCGCGCCGCGCCCTCACGCCAGATTGGATGGCCGTGTGGTCATCCAATCCGGCTTTCGTTGTTCTTTCGCGTCCGGGTTTTTCGGAATCCTGGAGAGGGCCGGAACCGGCTGGGGTTCATCCCCTCATCTCCAAAACCAGGCCCTCCCTTTCCGGACTAATCGGAATGGGGCCGGGCCTTCAGCCGCGCGACCGGCGGGTCGCGATCCCGCGAGGCGCGGCGAGCCGCCGGAGCGGCCGGGCGCACCTCGAGCGTGTCGCCGGGTTTCAGTCCCCGGGCCTTCGTCTCGCGCGCGCTCAGGGCGCGGCGATTGAGCGCGACGCGCACGCGGTCGGGATCGTTTCCAAGCTCGCGAAGCAGGGTCGCGATCGTCTGGCCCGCGACCACGCGATGCGGCCGGCCGTTGACGGTGACAGTGGCGCTGAAAAGCGGTGGCTTGCCTGCAATCATGGGAAGAGTCTCCAAAGGTTCTCGAAGGGAAGGCGCATCGCGGCCCACCCGAGGGCGCCGCCGATGACGATGACGATGACGGAAAGCCGGACGGCGCGCGTGAGGCGGGGCTGGCGGCCGAAACGCGCCACGAGCGGGAGGCTGACGACCGCGCTGGTCATCGTCGCGAGGAGCGCGCCCGTGACGGCGACGGCGACCGGGAGCGTGCCCTCGGAGGCGAGCGTTCCGGCCGCGGCGACGGCGGAGGAGCTGGAAAACAAGCCGCCCGCGACGCAGACCACGTAGAAACCGAACTCGCCCAGCGTCCGCTGCGCGAGCGTGCCCGCGACCTGCAGGAGGATGAAGACGGCCCCGAACCTGAGCACGGCCGCGAGGGAGAACGGCGAGCCGAGGCTCATCGTCTCCGCCCCGGGAGCGCCGTCCTCGGGCGCCGGGAGCCAGCGCGTATCCATTTTCCAGATACAGATCGCGCTCGCGGCCAGCATCGCGCCGATGGGCACGGCGAGGGGCGCGGCCACGGCGGGCGCGAGCACGCCGGCGATGACGAGGTTGCGCGCGAGCATCGCGACAGTCGCGAGCACGATGCCGCGGCCGGCCAGACGCAGGAAGCGATCGCCGAGCGTCCGCGCCCGCTGGGCGAGCTCGGCCGCGGCGGCGGTGCTGTTGACCAGTCCGCCGAGCAGGCTGGCGACGGCCATGCCGCGCGATCCGTAGATGCGCCAGAGCAGGTAGTTGGCCCAGCCGAGCATGGCGAGGACGATGACGGCGAACCACGCGGAACGGGGGTTGACCAGTTCCCAGCGGTCGACCGGCGCGTCGGGCAGGAGGGGAAAAACGACCAGGGTCAACAACGCCAGCATGATGGCCGAGCGGATCTCCCCCTCGGAAAGTCCGCCGGCAAAACTGTGCAGCGGCTGCTTCCACGCGAGGAATGCCGCCGTGACGACCGCGAGCGCGACCGGCGCGAAAGTGTAGCCGGCGCCGGCGAGGATGCCGATGAAGGCGACGAGAAAGAGCGCGGCCGAGGTGGTCAGCTCGATCGATTGGTTCTGGATCAATTGCCTCGCGTTGAGGATCACGACGAGGATTCCCACGAGGCCGAGCGTGACCCACGCGTAGCCGTCGCCCAGCACGCTGGCGATGCACGCCGTCATGCACACAAAGGCAAATGTGCGCACGCCGGGCTTGCCGCGCCGCTCACGCTCGAGGCCGACGAAAACGCCGGCTCCGAGCGCAAGCGCGAGGCGCCAGACGAGCACCATGGACGGACCCACCGGACCCAACACAGAACTGTGATCCATGCTTCCTTCTTGCACGATCCGGCGCCTACTTCACGCCGTAAAGCAGCCGCGCGACGGTGGCTTCGCTGCTCTCCTCCTCCACGGGCTCCTCGGGCACGGGCTCGACGCGGATGATTTCGAGCCGCCGCACCCCGCCCGGGGTCGGCCACGAAATCTCGTCGCCCAACTGATAGCCGAGCAGAGCCGTGCCGATCGGGGCGAGGACGGAAACGCGCTGGGCGGCGGCGTCGGCGCGCTCGGGCCAGGCGATGACGTATTCCTCCTCCTCGCCCGAGGCGAGATCCTTGAAGCGCACGCGGGTGTTCACGGTGACGACGTCCGGCGGGAGCGCCTCGCGCGCGAGCACGATGGCGCGGTCGAGCTCGCCGAGCAGCGACGCGGCGCCGTCGGATGACGTCTTTGCCGGCAGCGCGGCCGCGAGCGGCCGCAGGCGGCGGATGTCTTCCTGGGCAATGTAGATCACGGGTGCGGCGGTGGTGGTGTTTTCGTTGTTCATGCTGCTGTTGTTGTTGGTGGTGGTGCTCACGGATGAATGGTGGTTTCGAGGTTGAGCGCCGTCGTCTTCAGGCGGCCCGGCGTGAGCGGGAGCGGCCAGACTTCAGGCGCGTTGTGTTCATGATCCTGATGCGACTCGCCCGCGCGCCAGCGCCAGTCGAGACGCTGGATCTCGGAGATGGAAAGCCCGAGCGCCGCCGCCCGGCAGAGGTCGTCGAACTGCGCCAGCGAGTTCACGCCGATCAAGGCGGAGCTGATGGCGGGATGCGCGAGCACCCACGCCAGCGCGACGCGTGCGGCGGTGGCGTCCTTTTCGCCCGCGATCGCCGTGATCTCGGCCAGCGCGGCGGCGGCTTTCCCGGAGGAGCAACGCCCGCGCAGACGCCGCGAGCGCGCGCTGAGGGGAGATTCCTCCGAGGCGAACCGCCCCGTGAGCAACCCGCCCGCGAGAGGCGAGCGCGCGACGAAGCCGAGCCGGTGGACGCGCGCGAGATCGAGCGCCTCGCCGTTCACGGCGGCGTTCGAGACGACGGAAAACTCGCCCTGCATCGCCTCGAAACGGCAGAGGTTGCGGCGGCTGGAATGGCCGATCCATTCCATCACGCGCCACGCGGGAAAGCCGCTCGCGGCGATGTGCCGGACCATGCCGGCGCGGATGAGCGTCTCCGCTCCGAGGAGCGTCTCGTCCATCGCCATGTTCTCGCTCCACTCGAGGACGAGCAGATCGAGGTAGCGGACCTGGAGCCGGCGCAGGGACTCCTCGCACATGCGGCGGATCTCGGAAGCGGTCGCGAAAACATCGCGCCGCTTCGTGTCGAGCCCGGGCGAATGCCGGGAGGCGATCACCACCTCGTCCCTCGGGATGCCGCGCGCGCGCAGCCAGCGGCCGACATAGGTCTCGGAAACCCCGGTCGAACCCGGGCCGAAATCCTCGTCGGAGCACAGGCCGCACGCCTGGATGAAGTTTCCCCCGGCGGCGTGAAACGCGTCCATGATCTCGAACGCGGCCGGCTCGCCGGTGTGCCAGCCGAAGTTGAGCGTGCCGAGACAAAGCTCGGACACGAGAAGATCGCTGCGGCCGAGTTTGCGGCGGGCCAGTTGTATTTGATTCATGGATACAGGTTTGGATGGCTTGTGTCTAGGCATGGACCAGGCCCTCCTCGGACTCGCGCGCGAAGGGCGGCCAGCTCGCGACCTCGCAACGCGCCCCGGCGGCGCTGTCGGCCACGCGGCGAAGGGTGAATGTTTCCAGGTCGAAGAGGACGTGGTTGGGAAATCTGCCGCTCCCGGTGGAGCCGGGATTGATGAAGAGAACGCCATCCTTCTGCTCGAACCAGGACTCCGGCTCGTGGATGTGCCCGCAGAGGACCACGCGCGGCGCATGCCGCGCGAGCGCGCGATCGACCTCGAAATCCCCGAGGTCGATGCCCGTCGTGGCCCGGCTCACCGCGAGCCCCGGCGGCGGGGCGTGAACCAGCCAGATGTCGGCCGGCGCGCCCTTCGGAAAGGTCGTGCAGGCGATGTTGTGGATGCGCCAGCCCGCGTGCTCGACGACGTCGCCGTCGATGGCGACGCCCGGACCGGCGATCCGGCGCTGCCAGTGCGCCGGCTGCCAGCGCGCCTGGCGCGGGTTCCACTCGAGGTCGTGGTTTCCACTGCAGATGCAGATGGGGCGCTCGATGCGCGCGAGCCATTCGAGCGCCCGCTCGATCTGCCGGCTGTTCGGAGCCGGGTTGTGCTGGTCGAGGACATCGCCCGAGATGCAGAGCAAATCGTGATGAGGAGCGGACGCGACGAGCCACTCGAACCAGCGCGGCTCGAGGTGGAGATCGGTGACGTGAAGAATGGTCATGGAAGGAAAGGATTCGGAGGTTTTGTGGTGTGGGTTCCGCGCGCGGCGGAGCGGGATGATCGGGTTGCGGGGCGCGGCCATCGTCCCCACGCCGGCGCGCGCAAGGGACGGATGCCCGGGACGGGGCAATCGCGGGGTTCGGGTTTCCCCAGGGCCGCTCCGCTGCGCGCGAACCGGCCGCAGGATCCACGGCAGGCCGGCCTACGGAGCGGCTCCGCGCGCGCCCGGAGGGATGACGCGCGAGGCGTCGTCCCGTGGGCGGGGCATGTGCGTTCGGAGCGGGATCATGGGCGGCGCGGTTTGTTTCTCGTGTGGAGGATCCGCCGGGCTCAGGCGACGACCAGCCTTGCCGCCGCCTCGGCCACCGTGGACTGCAACACGCGCAGGATCTTGATCCGGCGCGCGCGGCCGCCCTCGTTCACCTCGAGCGGATCGCCCTGCGTGTAACCGAGCAGCGCGGTGGCAACAGGATCGAGAATCGACACCGCTCCGCGCGCGGGATCCGCGTTCTCGGGCAAGGTCGGCGTCACTTCCGTCACGGCGCCGGAATCCAGGTCCTCGAACGTCACGCGCGAGTCGATCGTCACCACTGAAGCCGGGATGCGGACGTGGCCGGGAACGACGATCGCGCGATCGAGTTCGCGGCGGAGTTTGTCGAGCGACGGAGTGGTTTCGATTGCCTCGATCGATTCGATCAAGGCGCGAAGGCGATGGTGGTCATAACGGGAAAGGAAGATCTGTTTGCGGATCATGGGGCAGTGTCTCGGATGGATGAAAGCCGCTCGCGAAACGCGAGGGCTCGATGGAAGGCGGAGGGTTGTTTTGCGCCGGCCCGGCTTCGGGCACGGTACGTGGAAAATCATCCGCGAGGGGGGCGGATGATCGGACAGGATGACGACGCGGGGGGTGCGGCCTGGGGCGAAGCCGGGAGGCGAGCGCGCCGGCGTCCTGTCGTGTTTTCGCCGGTTCCCAGGCTTTCCCTGGCGCACCGGCAGATCAGGCTGCTATGTGCTCAGGAGCGGGAACCGGCTACGACCGGACAGATGACACACAAGATGTCATCGCGAAGCTGGATGGCTTTTGTCTGGAAGTTCATGTTTTGCACGGCTTGCGTTGAGAATCGGCCCCGTCACGGCCATTGTCAAGCCGCCCACCGGAATCGACGCGATCATCAGCGGAATTCATCATTGCTTGAAGGATTGTTTGCGGGATCCGGGAGAAGCGCCGCCCGGGCGTCACCAAAAACCGGATACACGCGGGCGGCCGCGGTCACTTCGCCAGCGCATGGATCTCGTCGAGGGCGCGGATGTGATGCGTGGCATTGGCCGCGCGCGCCACTCCCGGGCGCAGGATCTGCGCGGTCGGGATGCCGAGGCGGTTGCCGGCCTCGATCTCCGAATCCGCGTTGTCGCCCACCACGAGCGCCTCGATCGGAAGCAACCGGCGCTCCCGCAGAATCTCCGCGAAGATCTGCTGCTTGCCCTTCCGCGCCGGGTCGTCGAGCGCGTCGATATAAACACCGGCGAAGAGGCGCCCGATGCCGAGCGCGGCGATCTTGCTTTCCTGAAGCCGTCGAAAGCCGGAGGTGACGAGAAAACACGGCGCGCGGATCGCGGCGAGCGCGTCCAGATCGTCGTACCCCCGCATCGTCGCGCCGACCTCCACGGTGGAAAAAACGCGCCAGCCCGCCTCGAGCATCCCGGCGGAGAAACCGTGCTTTCGCGCCACGAAATCGAGCGCGTGAAACCAGCAGTCGGCGAACGCCCGCTCGAGCGCGGCCTCGGTCAGCGCGCCGTGATTGGCCGCGCGGATCGCGGCGAACGCCGGCTCGAAGAGCGCCTTTCCCGGCGCGTCCGCCGCGCTCAGGCAATTGTCCAGGTCGAAGATGACGGCTCGGATCATGATTCAGGCGCAGAGTGAAGCGGCGGCGGAGGAGGAGGCAAGACGGCCCGCGCTCCCGCAAACGAGACTTGCCAGCGCGGGCCCGCTTTATATCGTAATCCGATACTTGCCGCGCCCTGCCGGCGCGGCCCGCATCCTGTCAACCCACACGTCCATGCCACGCATCTTCGATTCAATCATCGACACCATCGGAAACACGCCGCTCGTGCGGCTCCAACAGACGGCGAAGGAGCACGGCGCGGTCGCCGAGGTGCTGCTCAAGCTCGAGTTCTTCAACCCGCTCAGCAGCGTGAAGGACCGGATCGGCGCCGCCATGGTGGACGACGCCGTGAGCGCCGGGCGCATCACGAAGGACACGGTCCTGATCGAGCCGACGAGCGGGAACACCGGCATCGCCCTCGCCTTCGTCGCGGCCGCGCGCGGCCTCAAGCTCATCGTCGTCATGCCCGAAACGATGAGCCTCGAGCGGCGCAAGCTGCTCAAGATGTTCGGAGCCACGCTCGTCCTCACCGAAGCCGCGAAAGGCACGCAGGGCGCGGTGGACAAGGCCGACGAGTTGAGCCGGCAGATTCCCAACAGCCTCGTCCTCCAGCAGTTCATGAACCCCGCCAATCCCGAGATCCATCGCCGCACGACGGCCGAGGAGATCTGGCGCGACACCGATGGCGCCGTGGACGTGGTCGTCGCGGGTGTCGGCACGGGCGGCACGGTCACGGGCGTCGGCGAAGCGCTCAAAGCGAAGAAGCCCGATGTGCGCATCGTGGCGATCGAGCCCTCGAGTTCCGCCGTGCTTTCCGGCGGCAAGCCCGGCCCGCACAAGATCCAGGGCATCGGCACCGGATTCGTGCCCGCGGTTTTGAACACGAAGATCTACGACGAGATCATCCAGGTCCAGGACGACGTGGCGGGACGCACCGCGCGCGAGGTCATCCGCAACGATGGCATCCCCATCGGCATCTCCTCGGGCGCGATCACGTGGGCCGCGCTGCAGATCGCCAAGCGTCCGGAAAACCGCGGCAAAAAGATCGTCGCCATTCTCCCGTCGAGCGCGGAGCGCTATCTTTCGACGTGGCTGTTCTCCGACATGAACACGGACGGCGACTCGGTCGAGAGCTTCCTGGCCGGAGCGAGCACGTCCGCCATCTGAGCCGGGGCGGCGTTTTCCCGCCCGGCGGGCCGCCTCCAAGCTTCCCTTTCCGATGTCCTCTAAAACTGCGCCATCACCCGTCACGCACGATCCGCGGCGTCACCGTTTCGAGATGCTCGTGGACGGGCACCTCGCCTACCTCACCTACAAGGTCGAGAGCGACCACGTCGTCTTCGACCACACCTACGTTCCCGAGACCCTTCGCGGGCGGGGCATCGCCACCCACCTCGCCCGCGAATCGCTCACCGAAGCCCGCCGCCTCGGCTGGAAGGTCGCGGCCCATTGTCCCTTTGTGGCCGTCTTTGTTGAACGCCACCGCGAATTCGTCACATTGATATATGAAAAAGACCGATAGCGGGCCATGCGCGGCCGTGGCCATCGAGGATGAACATGTGTCGAAGCCTGCCGGCCTCGCGGTTCCATTCGAGCCGGAGACGCCGTGCGACGAGTGCGGACGTTTCGGCGCCTACCCTTTCGCCGGCCGCGCGTTGTGCGGGGATTGTTACACCGGCTGCGGCTCGTGCTGCCCGGAGTTCGGGAAAGACGATCTCTGGTCGCGGCAGGAGGAATGAGCCGCGTCGTTTAATACGTCCACTTCTCCAAGCGCGCGCGCCAGCGTCCGAGCGCGGCAAGCCGCCGCGGCAGGGAAACGTATCCGCCATGAGTGATGTTTCCCACGATGCCGAGCAGCGCGAAATCCGCGTAGACCGGCTCGCTCCCGAGAAGGAAGGGCGAGTTTTGCGCCATCAGGTCGAACGGCTCGAGCAGCGCCTCCGCCTGGCGCCGGAGCGCGGGCGCCTCGCGCCGCCAGGCGTCCACGCATCCGCGGCCGAACCGGCGCTCCTTGTGGCGCACGTTTTCCGTCCGCTCGACCACATCCTCGATGCGCGCGATGCGCCGCGGGTCCGCCAGCTTGAAGGTGACGGCCTCCACGTCGTTTTCGATGTGGCCCACGATCACGCGCTGCAGCCCTTCCAGCGCGGCGGGAAAGAGCCGCCCGCCGGCGAAGACACGATCGACATAGCGCGCGACATCGAGCGTGTCCGGCCCGCTTTCGAATACGATGTCGGAGCCATTCTGGAGGACCGGAACCTGATAATAACGGCCGCCCGTGAGCTTGATGATTCCGGCGCGCCGGTGCATGCGAACCTCGACCGCGCGAAACGAAACGCCGAGCGCCTTCAACGCCGCCGTGATCGGAATGCAATAGGGACTGTAGTCGAACTGATGGATTGTGAGCGCCATGTTTTGAGCCTTGCCAGCCGCGTTCGATAATATCGTATTACGATCTTTTCAAGCGCGATGCGCGCGCCCGTTTCGTCCTTCCATGAAAGCCAGCGCCACCGTCCTCGCCAAGAGCGATTACCAGCTTCTCGCCGACTTCCGCCATGCCCTGCGGAAATTCCTCAGCTTCAGCGAGCGCGCCGCAGCCGAGCACGGCCTCGCGCCGCAGCAGTACCAGGCGCTCCTCGCGATCGAGGGGTACCCGAACCGGAACTGGGTTTACGTCGGCGAACTCGCCGAACGGTTGCAGATCGCGCACCACAGCGCGGTCGGGCTGATCGATCGTCTCGAGCGGCTCGGCCTCGTGCAGCGCGAGCAATCGGTCGAGGACCGGCGCAAGGTCCGCGTCTCGCTCACCCGGGCCGGCCGCAGGATTCTCGAAAAGCTCTATCGCGTCCACCGCGCCGAGCTTCGCTCGGCCGGGCCGCGCCTCGCGGAACTCCTGCAAAAGGCCGCGCGGCAGATTCCCGAGGAAACCTGAGCGCCGGCCGACGATGAAAGACTTCCGTGAGCATCGGGGCAGGAGGTTGCGGCGGGCATGCCGGTAGGGGTTTACCGATACGGCGAGCGCGCCCGGCGGCCCGGCCTGCGCATCGGGGTGTCGCGGCGCGCGCCGCGCGGGACGCGGGGTGAGGAGGACAACCCGCGCGGGAGCTGCTTCGACGTCTGGCTCCCGATCCTCGCGCCCTCGGCCGGACTGGCCGCGGCCCTTGGGCGCGGCGCGATCACTTTGCGCGCTTTTGCGGCGCGCTACCGCCGCGAGATGCGCCGGCCCGATCCGCGTCGCGTCATCGCCCTGCTCGCCGCCGTCTCGGCGCGGCAGCAGATCCATCTCGGCTGTTCCTGCGAAGATCCCGACCGATGCCACCGCGCCCTCCTCGCGGAGCTGATCGCGCAGGCGGCCGCCGCGAGCGAGCCGTCGCGACCGGACACGAAACCGCATGGAAAAGCGCTCCCGCCGCACGGCAGCTTCGCCAGCCCGGCGTGCGCCATGCCCGAGATTCCGGACTAGATATCCCCCACCCCACGGTTCGCTCGAGCGAGAGGAACGAAAGACGGAGGACGACGCCCTCCGTTTTGCCTGCTCTCAAAATTTCCCGAAGTTATTTGTGGCAACTTGGGTAATTTAGTTATGTTTAGAGCCGAACCTATTTCGCATCATGAGTGTCGAGGACATCAAAACAGGCAGCCGCGGGCTTCGTGGCCGCATCGCCGAAACCCTGGCGGCCGGAGCCAGCCATTTCGAGGAGGAGGAGTTTCAGCTCCTGAAGTTCCACGGAAGTTACCAGCAGGACGATCGCGATCAGCGCGCCGCGCGCCGCAAGGCCGGGCTCGAGAAGGCATGGCAGTTCATGGTGCGCAGCAAGATCCCCGGCGGCGCGCTGACTTCCGCGCAATACCTCGTGCACGACCGCATGGCCGACGAGATAGCCAGCGGCACGGTCCGTTTCACCGACCGGCAGGGCATCCAGATGCACGGCGTGCTCGTCGGCTCGTTGCGGGATTGCATCCACAGAATCAACGCCTGCGGCCTCATCACCTGGGGCGCGTGCGGCGACATCGTGCGCAACACCATGGCCGTTTCCTCGCCGATCCGCGACGCCGTGCACCGCGAGGCGCAGGAGCTGGCGTCGCTCATCAGCCGCACGTTCTTCGCCCGCAGCCGCGGCTACAGCGACATCTGGCTCGACAACGAGAAACTGCCGATCGCGCCCGAGGAAACGGATGACCCGATCTACGGCGCCGCCTACCTGCCGCGGAAATTCAAGATCGCCGTCGTCATCCCGCCGCGCAACGACGTGGACATCTTCACGCACGACGCCGGCCTGATCGCGCACATCGAAAACGGCGAGATCCAGGGATACAACGTCGTCGTCGGCGGCAGCTTCGGCATGTCGCACGGCCAGATCAAGACGCAGCCCGCGCTCGCGCAGCCGCTCTTCTACGTGCCGAAGGCGGACGTGATCGACGCGCTCAAGGCCATCGTCATGACCCAGCGCGATCACGGCCGGCGCGACGATCGCAAGCAGGCGCGCTTGAAATACCTGATCATCGACCGCGGCGTGGACTGGTTTCGCGGCGAGGTCCTCGCCCGCTTCGGCAAGCCGGTGGAGCCGATCCGGCCGTTTCATTTCGAGACGGTCGAGGATCTTCTCGGCTGGAACGAGCAGGGCGACGGCCGGCATTTCTACGGCATGTGGGTTCCGGACGGCCGCGTGAAAGACACGACACCGGCGGAGCCGGCCTATCGCAGCGCCATCCGGGCGATCTGCGAACGGTTCAGCCCGCCGCTGCGCATCACGCCCAACGCCAACCTCCTCTTCTGCGACATCGCGGCGGATGACCGCGCGGCGATCGACGCCATCCTGCGCGAGCATCGCATTCCCGAGCCGGGCAGGCTGACGCGGGCCCGGCGCGTCTCGCACGCGTGCGTCGCCCTTCCGACCTGCGGCCTCGCCCTGGCGGAAAGCGAACGAAATTTCCCGCGCGTGATGGACGCGATCGATCAAGTCCTGCGCGACCTCGATCTCGAGGAGGAACCGCTGCTCATCCGCATGACCGGCTGCCCGAACGGTTGCGCGCGTCCCTACAACGCCGACATCGCCTTCGTCGGCCGCGCGCCGGGGAAGTACGCGCTGTATGTCGGCGGATCGCATCGCGGGGACCGCCTCGTCTCGCTCGTCGAGAAAACGGTGCCCGAGGACCAGTTGCCCGCAAAGGTCCGCGCGATGCTCGAGGATTTCGTCGCCAATCGGAAACCGCGGGAAGCGTTCGGTGATTTCTGGGCGCGCACGAAAAACTGCGACCAGCCGCCTTGCGCCGAACAATTCCACGAGGAGCTGGAGCAGCGCGCGCAACGGCTGGCCGCCGCCGAAGTGGCCGTTTCCGCGGACGCCTGAAACACGGCCGCGCTTTCCCGCGGCCCCATTCGCGAAGGCGCCGGCCCGCGCCCGGCGGTTCCCCGTCCCACCCCGGGGTGGCGGATGCGGCCGGGCGGTTTATTGCGCCGACTTGACTCGCGTCAAGGCGGCGGACCGTGCATCATGCGATCGTTGCCGCAATCGCCTTCAGCCATGATGCTCACGGAAAATTCGAATCGGGAAAACTGCCTGCGAAGCAACCCGCCTCCCGGCGGCGGCTGACTGTTCGCCCCGATCACCGATCCACATGGGCCAGAGCACATCGACAAGCGGAGTGATCGCGGGCGTGTCGGCCTCATCGGGCATTGCCCGCGGCCCGGCGTTTGTCTGCGCGTGCGCCGATGATCTGGCCGTTCCCCGGCGTTCCATCGAACCCGGCGAAGTCCCGGGTGAACTGGAGCGGCTGCGGATCGCCGGGACGGAGGTGGAAAACGAAATGGCCGCGCTTCAAGCCGACGTGCGGCGGAAGATCGGCGAGCAGGCCGCGTCGATCCTCGAGGCCCAGGCCGCGCTGCTGCGCGATCCGATGTTGCGCGAGGCCACGGCGCGCCGGTGCCGGGAGAAACTCGTCAACGTGGAGGCGGCGCTGAGCGACACGGTCGACGAGCTGGCGAGCGATTTCGCCCGGGTCGATGACGCGCTCATCCGCGAGCGCGCGGCCGATCTGCGCGACATCGCCCGGCGGCTCCTCGACCGGTTGCAGGCGCGCAACGAAAGCCGGCCGTCCCCGCCCGCGGATTGCATCCTCGTCACGCGCGAGCTGCTGCCCTCGGTCGCGGCCACGCTCGATCAGCAGCGCATCCGCGGCATCATCGCCGAACAGGGCGCGGCCACCGCGCACGCCGTCATCCTCGCGCGAGCGCTCGACATCCCCACGCTGATCCACGTCGACGAGGCCACGCGCAGGATCACGACGGGCGACGCGCTCATCGTGGACGGGCTTTCCGGGCGCGTGTATATCAATCCCTCGCGCGCGCTGCAAAGCGAGTACGACCATGCGGAGTCGGATTTCGCGGCGCGCCGGAAATTGTTGCGGGAATCGCTCGATCTTCCCGCCGTCACGAAAGACGGCGCCGCGATCAAGCTCTCGGCCAACATCGGCAAGATTGCGGACGCCTCCGCCGCGATGGCGTTCAACGCCGATGGCATCGGATTGTATCGCACGGAGTTTGCCTTCCTCGCGCACGATCATTTCCCCTCGGAAGAGGAGCAGTACGACATCTACCGGCACACGGCGCATTGCGTCGAAGGGCGCGCCATGGTCGTCCGCGTGCTCGATGTGGGCAGCGACAAGCTGCTGCCCTATTTCCCGCTGCCCGCCGAGGCCAACCCCTCGCTCGGCCGCCGCGGCATGCGGCTGCTGCTCGGGCATCCGAAGGTCCTCGCCACGCAGTTGCGCGCGATCCTGCGCCTGAGCGCGACGGGCCCCGTGGCGGTGCTCTTTCCGATGATCGGCGGCGTCGATGAAATCATCGAGGCCCGGGAGGCGCTGGAAAACGCCAAGGCGCAACTCCGCGCCGAGGGCGCGCCCTTCGATCCCAACATCCGGGTCGGAGCGATGATCGAAACGCCGTCCGCGGTCATCACCGCCCGCTATATCGCCCACGAGGTGGACTTTCTCAGCGTCGGCACCAACGACCTCGTGCAATACCTCCTCACGACCGATCGCACGAGCCGCGACATGGAGGCCTATTACGAGCCGCTGCATCCCGCCGTCATCCTCGCCTTGAGATCCATCTTCGAAGCGGCGGCGGCGGAAAACACGGAGGTCTCGCTGTGCGGGGAGATCGCCGGAAATCCCGCCTACGTGGAGCTGCTGCTCGGCCTCGGCGCGCGCGCGCTCAGCGTCGCGCCGGGCGAGATCCTCGAGGTCAAGCGCGTCATCCGCTCCTCGAGCATCGAGCAGGCGTCCGCGCTGGCGCGGCGGGCCCTGAGCGCGCGAACGGTCCGCGAAATCAAGTCCGCGCTCGCGGCCCGCGTGTCCCCGGAAAACTGACGCACGCGATCGAACGATGATGCCCAACCGCGACAACCCAAAGCCCGCCGCGAGCGGAACAACCGGACGAGCGCCTGTCGACATGCCTCGCTTCATTCCAATCCTGCCGGCACGCTCGCCCATCCCCTCCGCGAGAGACCGGCATGTCTTTTCGCCAGCACTCTGTCGTGACCATGAATAAAAGCTCCCTCTCCGTCCCGGTGCTTCCCGTCGTCGGCTTCGCCGTCGCCGGGTTGTTCTCCTTCGGCCTCGCCTGCGTCGTGGTTCTGCTGCGCCCGGATGTGCTCGGCGGCGATCCCGTGCGCGGATCGGTCCTGGCGCTGACGCACCTCGTCACGCTCGGCTGGATCGGATCGCTGCTCTTCGGGGGCGCCTACCTCGTGGGTCCGATGCTCGCGGGCAGCCCCCTGTGGAGCCGGCGGCTGCCCGCGTTTCACCTCGTCTGTCATTTTCTCGGCCTCGCCTTGCTTCTCGGCGGGCTGGCCCTGCTGCGCTACGACGTGGCCGGGGCCGGCGCGATCACGCTCGTCCTCGGGCTGGCGGCGATGGTGGTCAACCTGCTCGTCACCGGCACGAAGCGCTCGCTCTGGAATCCCGCGAACATCGCGTTTCAATCGGCGATGTTCTGGCTCGCGATCACGGCGGTCCTCGCGCTCTGGATGTTGCGCGGGAGGGTCGCCGGGCCGCTGCCGGTCAAGCCGGAGATCCTCATCGCGCTGCACGCGCACTTCGCGCTCTTCGGTTTCCTCGGCCAGGCGTTGCTCGCCGCGTCGTTGCGCGTGATTCCCGAGCTGCTCGGCCGGCGGGAGACGCCCGCCTCGCTGAATCCGCTCGGCTGGCTCGGCTGGGCCGGCGTCAACGGCGGGCTTCTCCTCCTCGTCCCGGCCGCGCTCTCCCCTTCCGCGGGCGTGCTGGTCGCGGTGGGCGCGCTGGTCGCCGTGGGCGTGCTGGCATTCGTCGCGCATCTCGGGTGCTGCGTCTGGATGGATCGCGCGAGGATGGACTGGAGCGTGTTCACGCACGCGACGGGGATTCTCATGCTCCTCGCGGTGGTCGCGGGCGCGCTGTGGCGGCTGCCCGGCGTCGCCGCCGGCACGATGGAGCAGACGCGCGAATGGATGCGGTTCTACATCTCGCTCACGCTGCTCGGGCCCTTCTCTTTCGCGATCCTCGGCGCCGGTTCGCGGCTCATGCCGCGGCTGATCTGGCGCCTGCGCTTCGGGCCGTGGAGCGGCCATGCGAAGCTCCCGCCGGAGGATGCGCTCGGGCGCCCCGCCGCGATCGCGCCCGCCTGCTTCGCCCTGCTCGTGGGCTGGATCTATCTCGCCCTCGGGCAATGGAAAAACAATCCCGAAGGCGTCCGGCTCGGCGCGATGTTGATGCTGCTCGGCTTTGGCTGGTTCGTCTTCGCGATCGCGCCCGCCGTCGTCCGCCTCGTCCTCGGCGTCACGCCGGCGGACCTGCCCGGCCTCGAGCCCCGCGGCGGCCTTGCGCCGGATCCCGCGCGCGAGCATCCTCCCCGTATCCATTGAGCAACTACACAAGCCCTCGAAACCCCAGTCAGCGACTCTTCTCCATGACCATGCAAGACGACTCCCATGCTCCCGCCGGCCGCGTGGCCGCCTCCCGCCGCGTTCCCGCGCTTCGGTCCCTCGCCACCGGCATGCTCGCCGCGGCCGGATTCGCGATTGCCGCGCCGCAGGCGCGCGCCTGCGATGCCTGCAACGCCGCCTTCGCCGATCAATTGCAGAACTCGCGCGCCGGCAGCCTGATCGCCGACGACCTCCTCGCCGCGATGGAGAACCAGCGCGGGCTGCCGCTCGCCGGGCTGGGCTCCCCGACCTTCGCCGCGGCCGGATCCGCGCCGGTGATCGCCGCGCCCGCGCTCGTGCCGCCGCATCCCGGCGCGCACGTCATGGGCGCGCCGGCGGCGTCCGCCTCCGCGCCCTACGGCGAGGTCCCGCAGGCCTGGAATTCGGACCCGTTCATCGAGATCATCCGGCGGGACTACGGGCTGCCGGTTCCCCCGACTTCCTATGTTCCGCAGGACACGGCGCCGGACAAGTCGTTCACGATCGAGCTGTCCGAGGGCAAGGCCTATGTCGGCAACGGCGTGATGTATGACGGCTTCCTCACCAACGGCACGATTCCCGGCCCGTTGTTCATCATGGACGAGGGGGACGTCGTCGAGTTCACCGTCGTCAACAAGGGAACCATCCCGCACGGCGCGTCGATCCATGCGGCCAATACGCAGACCTCGAAATACCTCGGCAAGATCAACCCCGGGGCGAGCGGAACCGTCGTCTTCCGCGCGACCCAGCCGGGCGTTTATTTATATCATTGCGCGCCCGGCGGGCACGCCATCCCGATGCACGTGATGTTCGGCCAGTACGGCATGATGGTCGTGCGGCCGAAGAAGCAGACCTACAGGATGGAAGAGATCATGGGCCGCGCGCCCGACCGGGAGATCTACCTCGTGCAGCACGAGCTTTACGCCACCGGCCGCGACGCCGTGGAAGGCCGCCCGCTCTACTCGATGTTCAACGGAAAGCTCTTCCGCTATGTCGAGGATCCGATCAAGGTGCGGCCGGGCGATTTCGTGCGGATCTATTTCCTCAACGTGGGGCCGAACCAGATCTCCACCTTCCACATCGTCGGCATCCTCTGGGATTATGTTTACTGGCAGGGCCATCCCGAAGCGGCCTGGCCCGCGGGGCAATCGGTGCTGGCCGGGCCGACCGATTCCTGGGTGATCGATTTTCGCATTCCGCCGGACGAGGGCGCCTACACCATGCTCAACCATGCCGTCGGCTCCGCGAGCCGGGGCGCGATCGGCCTGCTCGTGGCCGAGCGCGACGCCGAGGCGCCGCGCGTGACCCGGCCCGAAGGGCTTTCGAGCACGCCCGAACAACTGGCGGAACTCGAGGCGAAAGCGACGCGAACGATCTCGCCCTTCAAGGCGACCGCCTACGACCTCGCGACCCCCACGCGCTACGCGCCGGGCACGAAGGAGGTCACCGTGTCGATCATCGGAAATTCCTTCTCGCCGAAAGTTATCGAGATCGAGCCCGGCACGACGGTGCGCTGGGTCAACGAGGATGTGTTCACCCTCATGGCCGGAGAATTCGCCGGCATCCACAACGCCCAGAGCGTCGGCGATTACGAGGATCCGTTCAACCTGCCGCTGCTCGCGCACGGCGAGTCGGGCGCGCACACCTTCGAACTCGAGGGTCGATACGACTACATCTGCACGCCGCATCCCTATATGGAGGGCAGGATCTTCGTGAAGAAACCGAGCATCGACCTCGCGCAGCTCGCGGGAAGCAGCGGCTTCCTCGATGCCGGCTGGCTCGTCCCGCTCGCGGCGGGCGCGTTCGTCGTCGCGTTGATCAGCCTCTATCTGGCCGTTTCGCGCCGCAAGGCTGCTTGATTGGCGCTGGTCGCCGGGTTGGGGTTTGGAGTCCCGGCTTCGGCCGGTTCCGAACCGCCGCCTGAAGGCGGGACTCCGAACTCAACGCGCGGAAGCCATCTTCATTCCAGATATAACATCGCGGATTGCGCCGCGGGATCGGCGCGGAGCCAGAGCGCGCGGGCCGGCGGCTCGGCATCGATGACGCGCACGACCCCGGCGAGGCCCGCGGCGTCGCTCACCAGCTCCTCGACGCGGTTGGGCGCCTCGCGCAGCCATCGCTCGTCGATCGCGTTGCCTTCGCGGTTCGGGAAATAGGCGATATAAAGCATCTCCTGCTCGACGAGGTCGTTGAAGAAATGCGTGCCGAGCGAGACGTCGGGAATCAGGCTCTTGTGCATCAGCACCATCTCGCACACCGCGGAGGCGCGGCTGATCTCGGCGAAGGTCACGGGTATGCCGAGCGAAGGCATGCGCGTTCCCCATCGCCCCGGGCCGATCAGGAGCAGGCCGCGATCCTCCGCCGGTTGCAGCCGGTTGACGCGCCCGATCAGGCGCGCGACCGCATGGCGCTGCTGCTCCCCGAGGCGCGCGTACTCCTCGGGCACGACGAACACCACGCGGCTGATGCGCTCCTCGCGGCCGATGCCGATGACGCCTCCCTGGGCGAGAAAGACGCATTGCTCCGACTCGGCCGCGGGCTTGATCGCGCTGCCCTCGGCGGGCCGGAATTGAAAGGTGCGGCATTGAAGCAGGTTTATCCGATAGCTGCCGTCGGCGAGAAAGTTGAGGGTGAACTCGATATCGACCGGGCTCTCGTAGGATTCCTCGAGCAGATCCAGCATCCGCCGCAGGTCCGCGACCACGCCGGTCTCGCCGAGGAGCGAATCGAACGAGATCGAGGGATGGCCGCTCTCCCCGCGCGCGACATAGCGCTCGAGCCGCGCGTCCGCCACCTCCGCGACGATCTCCGAGAACCGGCGCGACATGAGCCGCCCCGCCTGAAAATCGAGGCAGTCGACCCGGCGTTGAACCGGCCGGCACCCGGCCTGTTCGCCGTCGTCGGGACGGCGCGAAGGCGCGTTGAGCGCGACGAGCCGCGTATAGTCGTCGTCGTTGCGATCCACCGCGCGCGTGCCCAGGCCGAAGACGAGGCGCACCACGCCCGCGCGCGCGTCGATGTCGGGATGCCACACGTAGGGGTTGACGGACAGTCCCACGCCCGCGGCCTGCGGAAAATAATAATGGCCGTATTCCGCGCCGGAGACGCGCATGATCAGCAGCGCCATGCGCTCCTCGCTGTCGAGCAGCCCGCGCCGCTGCCGGTAGCGCAACGCCTCCTCGTCGAGCACGCTGACATAGACCTGCCGCACCGCTTCGAGCAGCGCCTCCAGGCGCTGCTTTTCCGAGCCGCGATTCACGACGAACACACTTTCGTATTTGCCGGAAAAGGCGTTGCCGCGCGCGTCCTCCAGGATCGAGCTGGAGCGCACGATATAAGGCGACTCGCCGAAGTAATCGAGCATGCCCTGGAACTGGTCCAGCACGTCCGGCGGAAACGTCCCGGTCAGGATCCGCCGCCGGCCCGCCTCGAGGCCGTGGAGGAAGTTTCCCGGATCGCGCTGGCGCTCGCGCAGCCAGTACACGCCGTTCTGCACGAGGAAGGTCACGAAGACCTCCGCGCCGACGAAAAACGAATCGTGGATCTCGAGCCGCGCCGCCAGTTCGGGATCGCGCTCGCGCAGGATCGCGCGGGCCACGAGCATGCCGAAGGTTTTGCCTCCGACCGAGCCGATGCCGATCATGCGCTCGCGGATGGCGAGGAAATCCCGCAGGGTCAGAAACTCCTCGACCAGCGCCGAGATGCCGGAGCGGTGCACGCGGAAGGCGCGGCGCGCCTGCGTCAGCAAATCGGTCACGACCTCGAGCGAGGCCTGCCCGCGATCGATCGCCGCCTGGGTCGCCTCCACGTCGCGGAACAACTGCCGCCAGTAGCCCAGCGGCCGGTCGGTCTGCAGCCGCGGCCAGTGCGTCCGGACGAGGATCTGGGCGGCCACCGCGCTCTCCGTCACCGGCACGAAGTCGTATCCACTTCTTACATACAGGGTGTTCGTCGCGTGCCGCGAGCGCTGCTCGGCCTTGAGCGGGCGGACGAAGAGCTGGCCGTCGGTTTCAAAGACATCGATGAGGAACTGGGTCGTCTCCCGGATCGGATCGAGGGCAAACGGCGTGTGACGATCGCGAAACAGCGCGAAGTAGGTCGCCGTTTCCAGTTCGCGCAGCCGCGGGCAGGTGAGGCGAAAGAAGTTGCCGAGGCTGAGGTCCGAGCACCACGCGTCGGCCAGGCTCGAGAGGCAGTCGAAGACGTAAACGCCGCCGTTGCCGACCTCGTCCACCACCTCGTGCACGCGCCGGACGAACGCCTCGAAGCCCTGCGAGGGATCGTCGGGATGAATCTCCAGCTCGATGCCGCCGGCGAGGAGCGGCGGATGCTCGGCGAAACGAAAATAGATGAGCCGGCGCCCCGCGCGCTCCGCCGCGGCGGCATACGGGCGCACGAGTTGCGCGTACTCCTCCATCGACTCGACCGCCCAGACGATGTTGTCGCCCGGCTCGATGCCCTGGAGCACGCGATCGAGCCCGGGCAGGCCGGTGGAGAACGCGCGGGACTGGGGATTGCTCAACATTGCGGCCAGGGATGAGACGACGCGGTCTTCAACCACGCCGCGCGCCTTTCGATTCGTGGCTCGATCCCATCCATCGCTTGCGGCGGCATCGCGCCGGGTTTCGGCCGCCGTTTCACACGCAGCCCTGCGCGAGCATGGCGTTCGCGACCTTGATGAAGCCGGCGATGTTCGCGCCGAGCACGTAGTTGCCGGGCCCGCCGTATTCCTCGGCGGTGTGGCGGCACTGCTCGTGGATGTTGCGCATGATCTCGTGCAGGCGCAGGTCCACCTCCTCGCGCGCCCAGGTGAGCCGCATGGAGTTCTGCGCCATCTCGAGGCCGGAAACCGCGACGCCGCCGGCGTTCGCCGCCTTGCCGGGGCCGTAGAGAATGCCCTTCTCCAGAAACGCGTCCACCGCCTCCGGGGTCGAGGGCATGTTCGCGCCCTCGGAGACGACGAAACAGCCGCCGGCGAGCAGCGCGCGCGCGTCCCCGCCCGAGATCTCGTTCTGGGTCGCGTCGGGAAACGCGCAGTCGCACGGGATCGACCACGGCAGCGTATTCGGAAAGTAACTACAACCGAACTCCTCCGCGTACTCGCGGATGCGTCCGCGCTGGACGTTCTTCAGGTCCATGACCCACGCGAGTTTCTCCGCCGTGATGCCCCCGGGGTCGTGGATCGTGCCCTCGGAGTCGGAGAGACTGACGGGCTTCGCGCCGAGCTGGATGAGTTTCTCCACCGTGTATTGCGCGACGTTGCCCGAGCCCGAGACGAGGCACGTCTTGCCCTCGAGCGAATCGCCGCGCGTCGCGAGCATCTCCTGCGCGAAATACACCACGCCGTAACCGGTCGCCTCGGGCCGGATGTGCGAGCCGCCCCAGGCAAGGCCCTTGCCGGTGAACGTGCCCGTGAATTCGTTGCGCAGCCGCCGGTACTGGCCGAAAAGGTAACCGATCTCCCGCGCGCCCACGCCGATGTCGCCGGCCGGGATGTCGGTGTCCGAGCCGATGTGGCGGAAGAGTTCGTTCATGAAGCTCTGGCAGAAGCGCATGACCTCGGCGTCGGATTTGCCCTTGGGATCGAAGTCGGAGCCGCCCTTGGCCCCGCCCATCGGCAGGGTGGTGAGCGCGTTTTTCAAGGCCTGCTCGAAGCCGAGGAACTTCAGGATGCCGAGGTTGACGCTCGAGTGAAATCGCAGGCCGCCCTTGTAGGGGCCGATCGCGCTGTTGAACTGGACGCGAAATCCGCGATTCACGCGCACGCGCCCGGCGTCATCCGTCCAGGCGACGCGGAAGATGATCTGGCGCTCCGGCTCGACGAATCGTTGCAGGACATGCGCGTCGCGGTATCTGCCGTGGCGCTCGAGCACCGGGGCGATGGAATCGAAGACTTCACGGACGGCCTGGATGAATTCCGGCTCGCCGGCGTTGCGCCGCTCCGTGAGGTCGAGGACTTCTGCGATGTAGGGATGCATGGAGATCGAAAAAACAGCCCGGGCCGGGGCGCGGGCGCGCCTCGAAACGAGCCGCGCCGGTCATCCTCGCAGAGCCGCCGGTCTTCCGCAAAGCCCAAGTCCCGCCGGAGGAGGCGAAGATCGTCCCTCCCGAAAACACGAATGGAGGGAGCGGTTCCGTCCCGTCCACGAGCCGGCGCGCGATCGCGCGCCCGGCCGGGCGACACGGAGGTCCGTCCCTCCAGGAAGCGACGCGCCTCAACTCACCGATTCGGCGGGAATCTCGCGGATGTTGCCGGTGTGGCGGCGGCTGGCGAGCGCGGTCGTGCGCTTGCGGAGCTTTCGATCGAGGATGCTCACGAGCGTGTCCACCGATTTGTACGCGTCCTCCGTCGTGACCGAGGCCATCAGATCCGGGCCTCCGATCTCGATGCGGCCTTTGGCGGCAAACTGAGGAACTCCACCGCGGCTGTCGTCTTCGATGTCGATGCGAATGCGAAGGATGCGCGGTTCATGGCGCAGGAGCCGTTCGGCCTTGTCGGCAAACATGGCCTTCATGGCGGCGGTCAAATCGAGATTGAGCCCGCGCAGGATGAGTTTCTCGTCCGGAGACACTGCGGTGTTTTTCATATCGATAAACAGGGGGTTGAGTGGTGGAGTTGTGGGTCGCCGAAGCATAGGCGCATCGGCGCAAAAGTCCAACGGTCCAGGCGGGTCGCCAGCGCCGCGCGGATTCAGCCCGGCCCATGCGCCTTCCGGCGCGCCGGCTTGTGCGAGAACGGGCCGAAGCGTTCGCAGATCGCGTTCGACGCGGCGATCCCGCCGGCGACGCAGAGAAGGACGATCGAGGCGCGATGGCTGGCGAAGACGGCCTCCCATTCCGTGAGGCGCGACAGGCTCCACATCACGCAGACGAACAAGGCGGCGATCAGGCTCGCGATGGTGAAGAACGCCCCCGTTTCGAACGTGTCGGGGGCATCGACCGGTCTCGGTTTTTCATTGGGCGGTTTCATGCCGCAAGGATAGCCCGAGGCGGGCATTTCCGCGGCGCATGGCTTGCCCGTTGTTGCGCCGCTTTTGTTCTTGACTCGAAAAAGTGGCGACGGCGCGGGGTCTGCGTCGAAGGATCAACGCGCTCGGGACGCCCCGGATGCCGGCCCGAAGGGAGCGAATCTCGCAAGGAACGCAAAATGGCGTTGGAGAGACTTGCGGAGGTTTGGACGGATTGCAGATTTCACTCTCACATGGACGGCATCAATTTCATCCAGGATCTCGCAGTCGTGCTGCTGACCGCCGGCATCGCGGCCGCGATCTGCCGCAAGGTCCGCCTGTCGGCCATCGTCGGCTACCTGCTCGCCGGCATGTTCGTGGGGCCGTACAACCTGCCGTTCGACCTCATCACGGACATTGGCAGCATCCAGACGCTTTCGCAGGTCGGGCTGGTCTTCCTCATGTTCGGCATCGGCCTCGAGCTGAGCCTCTCGAAAATGCGCGAGATGGGCGCGCCGGTTCTGCTCGCCACCGCGCTCGGGGCGTTCTTCGTGCTCAATCTCACGCTGCTGCTGGGCGAGGCGGTCGACTGGAGCCCGCTGCAAAGCGTGTTTGTCGCGGCCATGCTCATGACCTCGAGTTCGGCGGTGATCGCGAAGGTCATGCAGGAGCTGAACCTCAGCCGCTCCCGCGCCGGCCAGATCGCGCTCAGCATCACCGTGCTCGAGGACATCGTGGCGGTCGTGATGCTCGCCGTGCTCGGCGCGCAGACGGGACTGGCGTCGTCCGGGGGCGGCGTCGCCGCGTTGCTGACGGGATTGACCGCGTTCGTGGTGCTGCTCGTGATGCTGGGGCTGTTTTTCGTGCCGCGGCTGCTGCGGCGTTTCGACGGCAAGGCGGATCCCGAATTGCAGACCATTCTGGTGGCGGGCGGCACGTTCCTCATGGCGGTGCTTGCGGCCAAGGCCGGCTACTCGCTCGCGCTCGGCGCGTTCATGCTCGGACTCATCGTGGCGGAAACGCCGCAGAACCGGACCGTCGAGCGTTCGTTCAGCGGAGCGCGCGACATGTTCAGCAGCGTGTTCTTCGTCTCGATCGGCATGATGATCGACATTCGGCTCCTGCTCGACGCGTGGCCCTGGGTGCTCGCGCTCACGGCGTTCGCGATGATCGCCCGGCCGATCGCCACCTCCATCGCGATGACGATCGTCGGCACGCCGGGGCGCGACGCGCGACGCGCGGGCCTCGCGCTCGTTCCCCTGGGCGAGTTCTCGTTTCTCGTCGCGCAGCTCGGCGTGGAATCGGGGGTCCTGCCGCGGACGTTCTACCCCATGGCGGTGGGAGCCTCGATCCTCACCGTCTTCCTCATGCCGATCGTGAACCGGCACGGCGGGGCGATCGTCGCGGCGACGGACCGGATGGAGCCGGCGTGGTTGAAACGCGCGCTCGCGGCCTACTCCACCTGGCTGACACAGCTCGGCAAGCAGGGGGCCGGGCGGATCTGGTGGCAATTGAGCCGCAAGCGCTTCGTGCAGATCGTGCTCGAGATGATTTTCGTCAGCGGTCTCTTGATCTTCGCCGACCGCATCCTGCCGACCCTCGAGGGGGCGGAATTCGTGAAGGACATCGAGCCGTCCACGCTGCGCGTCGTTTTCTGGTCGGTCATCGGCGTCGTCTCACTCATTCCCCTGCTCGCGATCTGGCGCAATATTTCCGCCCTCGCCATGATCTTCGGGGAGACGGCCGGGGCCAATTCGCGCGTCCCGAGCGCGGTGGCCTCGACCGGCGTCAAGGCCGCGGGCGCGCTCCTGCTCGCCTACTGGCTGATGCAGATCACGCCCATATCGACCGTCTCGCGCCTGGCCTGGCTGGGCATCGGCGCGGCGTTGATCCTCGCGATCGCGGTGTTTTATCGCCGCCTCGTCTACTGGCACAGCGAGTGGCAGTATTCGCTCGAAACCGCCCTCGGCGCGTCGAAAAAAGCCGCGCCGGCCGCGCCGCAATGGACGCAACAATCCTCGGAGTGGAAGCTCAACGTCCAGGAGCACACCGTCCCCGAGCGGGCCGCCTACGCGGGGCGCAGCATCGCGGATCTCGCCATGCGCTCACGCTTCGGCTCCACCATCGCCGAGATCAACCGCCAGGGCCACACCATCATCGCGCCGCCGCCCACGGAGAAACTGTATCCCGGGGACCGGCTTCTGCTCCTGGGCGAGCCCGGCCAGATCGATCCCGCGCGAAAGGAACTCGACAAGACCGACTCCGGCGTCGATCCGGCCCCCCATGAGGCCGTGCTCGACACCGTCGATTTCTCCGGCGGGCCGCGCGCCGGGGCCTCGCTCGCCGAGCTGCAGATCCCGCTGAACACCGGCGTGATCCTCGTCGGCATCGAGCGCGGCTCCCATCACATCACCAGCCCGGCCGGCTCCGACCGGCTCGAGGCCGGCGACCGCCTCCTCGTCCTGGGAACCCCGCGCCGGCTGAAGCAGTTTCGCGAGTGGCTGGAGGTGTAGCCGAATTCTGGATACGGCAGGCCGGAGGGCCGCGCTTCCGGTCGGGGCTGCGCAAGCCGGGTTGCGGCGCCGTGATTCCTCTTCGTTTCCTTCCCTGTCTTTCGCGCGACCTCCGACTCCCGCTCCCTCAATTGTCGCGAAGCGAGACGAGATGAGGGAAGAGCGCCTTCAGGCCGGCGTCGAGGAAGGCGGGATCGAGGTCCGGCTCGCGGCAGGCGCGGATGGCGAGGCCGTCGACGAAACACTGGAGCACGAAGGCGCGGCCGCGCACGTCCTCCTCCTCCGCGCGCCTGCCCGATTTGCCGAGGACGCGCTCGAACCAGGCATGGCCGTCGGCGCGGCTGACGCGATCGGCGTTGCCCACGGCCTGCGCGATCTGCGGATCGCGCGCGGCCTGCGCGCTCATCTCGAGAAAAAGGGCGGGGTTCACGATCTCGGTGTCGCGGGACTGCCAGCGGACGAACAGCTCCTTGATCTTGGGAGCGAGATCGGCGTCGGGCTGGAGTTCCGCGATGCTGGCGCGCTTTTCCTGAAGCTGCCGCTCGATGATCGCGAGGATGATCGCGTTCTTGCTTTCGAAATAACGGTAGATCAACCCGGCGCTCATCTGCGCGGCCTCGGAGATGTTCGCCATGCTCGCGGCATGGAAGCCGTGCTCGATGAAACAACGCTCGGCCGCTTCGAGGATGCGGTCGCGCTGCGCCTCGGCATGATCCCGGGCTTTTGTGTTCTGGCGTTCGTTGGTGTTCATGAATTGTTCTCCTTCCAGCCCCCGCCCAGGACCTTGTAGAGCGTGACGCGGTTGGCCTGCTCCGCCGCCTGCGTGGAGACGAGCGCCTGGCGCGCGGCGTAGAGCGTGCGCTCGGCGTCGAGCAGGACGAGGTAGCTGTCCTGCCCCGCTTCGTAACGCGCCTCGGACAACTGATGCGTGCGCGTCGCCGCCTCGAGCAGAGCCTCCTGGGCGCGGCGTTGCTCGGCCAGCGCGCGGCTGAGGGCGAGCGCGTCGGCCACCTCGCGAAAGCCGGCCTGGATCGATTGCTCGTATTGGGCGAGCGCGATGTCGCGATCGGCCGTCGCCACGTCGTGGTTCGCGCGCAGCCGCCCGCCTTGAAAGATGGGCAGGGTGACCTGCGGCATGAAACTCCAGCCGAAGGAGCCGCTGTCGAACAGGCCCGACAACTCGTCGCTGGCCGTGCCGTAGCTGCCGGTGAGGCTGATCGTGGGGAAATAGGCCGCGCGCGCCGCGCCGATGCTGGCGTTGGCCGCGCGCAGGAGCCGCTCCGCCCGCAGGACGTCGGGCCGGCGCAGGAGCACGTCCGCCGGCAGTCCGGCCGGAAGGGCGGCCAGGCCGCTGACCTCGGGCGCGAAGGTTTGCGGAAGGAGCGAGGGCTCGACCGGCGCGCCGACGAGCAGGGTCAACGCGTTGATGTCCTGCGCGACCAGCCCGGAAAACCGCGCCGAGTCCACCCGCGCGCTCTCGAGGATCGTCCGCGCCTGGCTGAGGTCGAGCGATGAAACCGCGCCGAGTTGATGGCGTTTCTCGGAGAGCGCGAACGCTTTCTCGTGGTTCTTCAGCGTCGCCTCCGCGATGCGTTGCAGCTCCTGGTCCGCGGCGAGCGTCAGGTAGGTGTTGGCGACGCCGGCGACGAGGGCGAGTTGCGCGCCGCGCCGCGCCTCCTCCGTGGCGAAATACTGCTGCAGCGCGGCCTGGCTGAGGTGGCGCGCGCGGCCGAAGAGATCGATCTCGAAATCGGCGAGCAGGTCGGCCTGGTATCCCTCCGGAACCGGCGGGTTGTCGCCGCCGCTTCGCGTCATCACGCCGCGACCGGCGAGCGAAGGCAGCCGGTCGGCGCGCTGGATGCGATGGAGCGCGCGCGCGCGTTCGACATTGAGCACGGCGACGCGCAGGTCGCGGTTGTTCTCCAACGCGCGGGCGATCAGCTCCTCGAGGTTCGGATCGACGAAGAAATCGCGCCAGCCGATGTCGGCGACGGCGAGGCCGCCGGCCGTTTCCCCGGCCGTGGTGTTCGGCGGCAACGGCCATTGGGCCTGAATCGCGGGCGCCGCCTCGGGCAGCCGCGGCTCGAGCGTGGCGCAGCCCGCGGCGAAGAGCATCGACGCGAAAGCGAGCGTGGTGGTCGCGGGCTTATTCATGGGATCCGGCTCCTTTTTTCCCGAACACGAGTTCGATGATGACGAAGAACAACGGCACGAAAAACAGGCCGAGGAACGTGCCGACGAGCATGCCGCCGAGCACGCCCGTTCCGATCGCGTTCTGCGCGCCGGAACCGGCGCCGGAGGCGATGGCGAGCGGCACCACGCCCAGGCCGAACGCGAGCGAGGTCATCAGAATCGGCCTCAGCCGATCGCGCGCCGCGTTCAGCGTGGCCTCGATCAG
>CAZFCY010000041.1:0-13128 GCA_964517665.1 uncultured Opitutaceae bacterium
AGCCCGCGCCGCCGGAAATCGCGAGGGGCAGCACGCCCAGGCCGAAGGCGAGCGAGGTCATGATGATGGGGCGCAAACGGTCGCGCACCGCAGTCATCGTGGCTTCGATGAGTTCCATGCCGCGCTCCAGATTTTCCTTGGCGAACTCCACGATCAGAATGGCGTTCTTGCTGGTGAGGCCCACGGTAGTGAGCATCGCCACCTGGAAGTAAACGTCGCGCTCCATGCCGCGCATGGTGTTGGCCAGCACGGCGCCGAGCACGCCGAGCGGAGCCGCCAGCAGCACGGCCGTGGGAATGCTCCAGCTCTCGTAAAGCGCGGCGAGACACAGGAAGACGATGAGCAGCGAGAGCGAATAGAGCATCGTCGTCTGCCCCCCCGCCTGGCGCTCCTGGTAGGAGGTGCCGGTCCATTCGATGTCGAAGCCCTCCGGCAGTTGCCCGACCAGCCGCTCGATCTCGAGCATGGCGTCGCCCGTGCTCACGCCCGGGGCGCCCTCGCCGTTGATCTGGAGGGCCGGGGATCCGTTATAGCGCTCGAGGCGCGGCGAGCCGTAGTCCCAGCGCGTCGTGGCGAAGGCCGAAAACGGAACCATCCCGCCCTGGTCGTTGCGCACGGACCACAGGTTGAAGTCCTCCGGCAGCATGCGGAAGTCCGCGTCGGCCTGCACATAGACCCGCTTGACCCGGCCGCGGTCGATGAAGTCGTCGATATAACGGCCGCCCCAGGCGATCGCGAGGGCGCTGTTTATATCGGAAGTGGAGAGGCCGAGCGCCGCGGCCTTCTCGTTGTCTATATCGATGCGAAGCTGCGGCGTGTCCTCCAGCCCGTTCGGCCGCGTGTTGACGAGCAGCGGGCTTTCTCCCGCCGCCGCGAGGAGCTGGTTGCGCGCGTCCATGAGCGCGTCGTGGCCGAGGCCCCCGTTGTCCTTGAGATAAAAAACAAAGCCGGCCGAGGTGCCGAGTTCCATGATCGGCGGCGGCGCGATGGCGTACACCAGGGCCTCCTTGATCTGGCTGAAATGCGCCATGGCGCGGGCGGCGATGGCCGGAACGCCCAACTCCCCGGACCCGCGCTCGCTCCAATCCTTCAGGCTGACGAAGGCCATGCCGGTGTTCTGCCCGATGCCGCCGAAGCTGAACCCCTGCACGGTGAAAAGATCCGCCACCGCGTCCGCCTCCTCCTCGAGGAAATAGCGCTCGACCTCCCGGATCACCTCCATCGTGCGCTCCTGCGTCGCGCCGACCGGGGCCTGGATCTGCGTGAAGAGCATGCCCTGGTCCTCGTTCGGAAGGAAGGCGCTCGGCAGCCTCAGGAAGAGCAGCCCCGTCAGCCCGACGACCACGACGAAGGCCATCGCAAAGCGCTTGCGGCGGGACACGATGCCCCGCACCGCGCCTTGATATTTCTTGTTGCCGCGATCGAAGACGCGGTTGAACCAGCCGAAGAAACCCGTGTCGTGATAGTGATGCCCCTTCTCCACCGGCTTGAGCATGGTGGCGCAGAGCGCGGGCGTGAAGATGATCGCCACGAGCACCGACAGCGCCATGGCCGCCACGATCGTGACGGAGAACTGGCGATAAATGACACCCGTGGATCCGCCGAGAAACGCCATCGGCACGAACACGGCCGAGAGCACCACGCCGATGCCGACGAGCGCCCCGGTGATCTGGTCCATCGATTTGCGCGTCGCCTCCAGCGGCGACAGCCCCTCCTCGGTCATGAGGCGCTCCACGTTTTCCACCACCACGATGGCGTCGTCCACGAGCAGGCCGATCGCCAGCACCATCGCGAACATCGTCAGCATGTTGATCGTGAAACCCAGCGCCGCGAGCACGGCGAAGGTCCCGAGCAGGACCACCGGCACCGCGATCGTCGGGATGAGCGTGGCGCGCCAGTTCTGCAGGAACAGGAACATGACGAGAAAGACCAGGACGATCGCCTCGAGGAGCGTGTGGACCACGCCCTCGATCGCCACCGCCACGAACGGCGTGTTGTCGAACGGCACCACGGCGGTGAGCCCGGGCGGGAAAAACGGCCTCAGATCGTCGATCAGCGCCTTGACGTTGGCGGCTGTCTCCAGCGAGTTGGCCCCCGTCGCCTGCGAGACGGCGACGCCCGCCGCGGTCCGGCCATTGTGCCGGCTGACGAAGCCGTAATCCTGCGCGCCAAGCTCGATTCGCGCGATCTCTCCCAGCTTGAGCACGGATCCATCCGTGTTCGCGCGCAGGACGACCTCGCGAAACTCTTCCGGACTCTGGAGCCGGCCGCGCGCGTTGATCGTGTAGTTGATCTGCTGGCCCTCGATCGAGGGCGCCCCGCCGACCTGGCCGACGGAGACCTGTTGGTTCTGCGCCTGGATCGCCGCCACGACGTCGTTGGGCGTCAGGCGGTAGGTGTCGAGCCGGTTCGGGTCGAGCCAGATGCGCATCGCATATTGCGCGCCGAACACCTGCGTGCTTCCCACCCCCTGCACACGCGAGAGCGGATCGACTATATTGGCCACGACGTAGTCCGCTATATCGTCGCGCGTCATGCTCCCGTCCTCGGAAACGAAGCCGACGACCATGAGAAAGCCCTCGCCCGACTTCGAAACGCGCACGCCCTGCTGCTGCACGATCGACGGCAGGAGCGGCATCGCGGCCTGCAGCTTGTTCTGCACCTGCACCTGAGCGATGTCCGGATCGGTGCCCGTCTCAAAGGTCAGGGCGATCGACGCGCGTCCGCTCGCATCGCTGTTCGCGGACATGTAAAGCAGGCCGTCGAGCCCGGTCATGTTCTGCTCGATGATCTGCGTCACCGAGTCTTCGACCACCTGGGCCGACGCCCCCGGATAGGTCGCGCTGATCGTCACCGCCGGAGGCGCGATGGTCGGATAGCGGGCGATCGGGAGCTGCGTGATCGAGAGCGCCCCCGCGAGCATGATGATGATTGCTATGACCCATGAAAAAATGGGCCGATCGATGAAAAAACGTGCCATGTGGATATCCTGCTTACCTGGCGGGAGCCGGCGCCTCGGGCGCGCTGGAGTTCGCTTCGGCGGCCTCGACCGTCATGCCCGGCTGGATCTTCTGCAGGCCTCCGATGACGACGCGGTCGCCGGGCTGGAGTCCGCCATCGACCAGCCACTTGTTGCCGACGGTGCGGCTGACCTGCACCGCGCGCTGCTCGACGACGCCGTTTTCATCCACCACGAAGGCGGACGTGCCGCCGCTGGGGCCGCGCGCCACGCCGGCCTGCGGCGCGAGGATCGCCTTGTCTCGCGTGCCGGTCCCGATGATCGCCCGCAGATACATGCCGGGGAGAAGGAGGTTGTCCGGATTCGGCACGACGACGCGCAGCAGGAAACTCCCGGTCGTCGGATCCACGGTCACCTCGGAAAAGGCGACCCGGCCCTCGTGTTGATATTTCGCGCCGTCCTCGAGCAGAATCGTCACCGGCGTCCCGTCCGCGCGATGCAGCGTGCCGGCGGCGAGTTCCCGGCGCAACTGCAGCAACTCGCGGCTGGACTGCGTGACATCGACATAGATGGGATCGAGCTGCTGCACCGTGGCCAGCGGCGCGGACTGGTTGGCCGTCACCAGCGCGCCCTTCGTGATCGACGAGCGGCCGATGTATCCAGAAATTGGTGACACGATGCGGCTGTAGCCGAGGTACACGCCCTTGTTTTCGACCTCCGCGCGAGCGACGCCGACATCGGCCTCGGCGAGATGAAGCGCCGCGATCGCGTTTTCGTTTTCCTGCCGGCTGATCGCGTCCGCCTTCGCCAGCTCGGCCGAGCGATCCGCGTTCAACCGGGCCAGCTTCAGCGCCGCCTCCGCCCGGGCGAGCGAGGCTTCCGCGCTGGCCACGTCGGCCAGGTAGGTGGTGTCCTCGAGCTGATAAAGCGGCTGCCCCGCCTCGACCATGCCGCCCTCGGTGAACAACAACTCCTCCACGATCCCGGAAACCTGGGGCCGGACCTCAGCCACGAGAAACGGGCTGGTGCGCCCGGGCAGCTCGCGGGTCAGGGCGACCGGTTCGGCCTTCATCGTCACCACGGTCACCGCGGCTGGAGGCGGCGTGGAAACAGGCGCGCCACCCTTGCCACATCCGGCAAGAAGGAGGGAAATCGCCAGTGGCGGGAAGACGAGACAGCATCGGAAAGCGTGCGTGTGTTGCATGTAAAAATCGGCTGAGGCCGGAAAAGAATGAACGTTCATTCTCTTTGTCAAGCGAGGAAATAATCCAACCCGCCCCCGGCTCGGTCATGAGTTCGACCGGAGTGGCGGCAACCGGCGTGCCGCGACTCGTCGGCGACGCGGGGCCGCGTCTCGTGCTGTTGCCCTGATCATCGCCATCCTGCTGGCGCTGTGGATTTTCCCTCTGTATTGAGCGGCGCGACCGGCAGTTGACGGCCGGAGCCGCCCCAGCGTAGCGTGCTGGCATGAGCAACACCGGCGCGCTGACGATCGAGCTGCCTCCACAGCGGGCACAAACGGCGTTCAACTTGCGGCGCTGGTCGGAACTGTTGCGCGATCCGGCGCTGGCGAAGATCGAGGGCCGGATTGAAACCGATCGGCATGGCCAGATTATCATGAGTCCCCCTCCGGCTGCGAGTCACGGAAGTTATCAGTTTCGCATCGGCGCCCTGCTGGATCGCCTGATGCACGGCGGTCGTGTGCTCACCGAATGCCCGATCTCCACCGCCGATGGCGTGAGGGCAGCCGATGTGGGTTGGGCATCGCCCGAGCGCATGCGCGAGCTGGGCGAGGGAAACTGTTTTCCGCGCGCGCCGGAGATTTGCGTGGAAGTGCTTTCGCCCGGAAACTCCAAAGCTGAAATCCAGGAGAAAACCGCGCTTTATTTCGACGCCGGCGCGCGGGAAGTGTGGCATTGCTCGACCTCGGGCGGGATGACGTTTCTCGCGGCCGGGACGAGCGAGCCCTTGTCCGCTTCGCGTCTCTGCCCGGATTTTCCCGTGAAAGTGCTGCTGCAGTGAAGGCGCCGCGCAACGCGCGCTCGAGATCGACCCCTGAAAAAAACTGATCGGAATGACGCGGCCTCCGGAATACTCTTACGGCGCATGAAACAGACCGCGCTCATACTCGCCCTGAGCCTTGCGGCGGCAGGCCAGTTGCCCGCCTCCCCCGCGAATTCGGAATCCACCGCGCCCGAGCCGGCCGATGCGACTTGCGCCCTCGACGGCCCTCAATCCGCCTGTGGCCTGCCCTCGAATGTCATCATCGATATGTCGAGAGCCACGGTGAAGCGCGCCGACGCCGAATGGCGCAAGCTTCTCACGCCGCTGCAATACGAGGTCACCCGCAAACAAGGCACCGAACGCCCCTTCGCGAACGAGTATTGGGACAACCACGAGGACGGTGTTTATTTTTCCGCGTGCAGCGACTCGCCGCTTTTCGACAGTCGAGACAAGTTCGACAGCGGCACGGGCTGGCCCAGCTTCACGAAGCCGATCGAGCCGGCCTTTATCGGAGTCAATCGCGACAGAAGCCATGGCATGATTCGCGACGAAGTTTATTGCGTCGTGGACGGCGCGCACCTCGGCCATGTGTTCAATGACGGACCGCGCCCGACGGGAAAACGCTACTGCATCAATTCCGCGTCACTGCGATTCATGCCGCGCAAAGCATACGACGCCTGGGTCGCCGCGCGCAGCGTCGCGAACGCGGCGAAGCCGGAGTGACGGCCGGCAACGCCCGGGCCCCGCGCGCCGCATCACCGCATTTGCGATGCTCGCTTCCTACGCGAGCCGGCGGCGGAACATCCACACCGAGGCCGTCAGCGTGATCGCCGCGAGCAGGCACAGCGCGCCCATCTCGGGCAGCAGGCGGGCGAAGCCGGTTCCCTCGAGATACACGCGCTGCGTGATGGCGATGGCGTGGCGCAGCGGATTGAGCAGCGTGAAATATTGGATCGCCGCCGGCATGTTGCTGATGGGCGTGGCCAGCCCGGAGAGCAGCATGAACGGCATCATGACCACGAACGAATACATCATCGCCTGCTGCATCGTGCCGGAAATCGACGAGATGAAGAGCCCGATGCCGACCGTGGCGAAGACGAAGAGGATGAGGCCCGCGTAAAGCGTGAAGAACGAGCCGGCGAACGGGATCTGAAAAAAGAAGCGCGCGACGAGAAGCGCGTTGGTCGCCTGCGCGAGCCCGACGAGCATCGCGGGCACGGTCTTGCCGATCATGATCTCGTAGGTGCGAAACGGCGTGACGAGCAACTGGTCGAACGTCCCCTGCTCGCGTTCCCGCGCGACCGACATGGCGGCGAGCAGGAGCGTCTGCATCAGCGTGATCGCGCCGATGAGCGCGGGAATCATGTTCCAGCGCGTCTCGAGATTCGGATTATACCACGCGCGATCGATTCGCTTTACGGACGTCGAATCGACCGTGGGTCCGGCGCGCTTCGCATTGAACGCCGCGACGACCGCCTCGGCGTAGCCGAGCGCGGCGCCCGCGGTGTTCGAATTGCGTCCGTCGCCGATGACCTGCACCGGCGCGGGCCGGCCGGAGAGCATCTGCTTTTCGAAATCCTGCCCGATGGTCAGCACGAGCACGGCGCGCCCGGCGTCGATGACCTCGCGAATCTCGGAAACACTTCGCAGATCGGCCGCGCGTTGAAAAATCCCCGAGCCGTCAAACTCCGCCAGCAGCGCGTGGGAGGTCACGCTGCGATCCTGGTCGAGCACGGCGTAAGGCACGCGGTTGAGGTCGTAGGTCGCCGCGTAGCCGAAGATGACGCACTGGAGTATCGGCGGCACGACCAGGCTGGCGAGCGAGCGCGGATCCTTCAAAGTTGCCAGCAGCTCTTTCTTGATCAGCGCGAAGATGCGCAAGAGGGATTTCACCGGTGGAGTCGGGATTGAAGGCTGCAGCGCCGGAAAAACGTCCGCTGAGTTCGGAGATCCGTCTTCAGGCGGCAGTTCGGACCGGCCAAAGCCGGAACTCCAAACCTCGGTCTGTGCGACCATGCGTTCCCAGCGCGCCGAAGTTTCATAGGCCAGGCATTCAATCCAGTTTCTTGCGCGTTTTTGCCTGCGCCACGAAGAGCAGCGCGGCCGCCATCAACGCCAGGACGATCGTGGATGTCGCGATGATCGACGGCACGTTTCCCGCAAGGAAAAGCGTCTGCACAAACGACACGTAATAGCGCGCCGGCAGGATGAAGGTGAACGTCTGCAGCGCTTCCGGCATGCTGCGGATGTCGAAGAGAAAACCCGACAACATCATCGCGGGCAGAAACGAAACGACGGCCGCGAGCTGGCTCGCGACGAACTGGTTTCTGACCGTGGCCGAAATCACCAGCCCGATGCCCAGCGCCGCCAGCAGGTAGAGCATCGAGCCGCCCGTCAGGATCAGCAGCGAGCCGCGCAAAGGCACGTGAAACAAAAACCGCGCCGTCAGCAGGCAGAGCGCGAAACCGGCCATGCCGAGCGCGAAGTACGGCACGGTTTTCCCGATCAGGATCTCGTGCGAGCGCGCCGGCGTGACGAACAGCGCCTCGAAGGTCCCGCGCTCCCACTCGCGCGCCACGACGAGCGCGGTGAGAAACGCGCCGATGAGCGTCATCACGAGCACGATCAACCCGGGCACGAGAAAGTGCCGGCTCTCGCTGGCCTCGTTGAACCACATCCGGCTCCGCACGACCACCAGCCCCGCGTCCGGCTCGATGAATCCGCCGTCGATCCGGCGCGCCGTCCACTGCGCGATCGCGCCCCGCGCGCAGGCCTGGATCGCGCGCGCGCGGTTGGCGTCCACGCCGTTGACGATCACCTGCGCCTCCGGCGTATCACGAAGTTGGATACGCCGCGCGAAGTCGCCGCGGACGCGCACGATGCCGTCCACCTCGCGATCGAGCATCAACCGCGTGGCGAGCGGCATCGAGGCGACGACCTGCGCCTCGAAATACGGCGACAACTGAAAACCCGCCGCGAACTCGCTCGCCTCCGGCGAGGGATCCTCGAGCACGATGGCCACGGGCACGCGCTTCACATCGAGCGAAAGCCCGTAGCCGAAGATGAGGAGCAGGATCATCGGCAGCAAAATGCCGACGAGCATGGTGGCCGGATCGCGCGACATCTGCCGGGTTTCCTTGCGGATGAGCGCGCGCACCCGCCGCAGTCCAGGCGTCAGGAGACGGGGGACAGGAGTCAGAGGGATCGGATCTGACACCTGACCCCTGTCTCCTGATTCCTGATTTTCCGGGGTCACGAGGCTGGTCCCTTTCCGTTTGCCTTCGCGCGGCCGCGCCCCTCCTGGACGATCGCGATGAACGCGTCCTCCATCGTGGCCTCGCGACCCTCGACGGGCTTCGCGCGCGCGCGCACTTCCGCCGGTGTTCCCTTCGCCAGCACCTTGCCCGCGTCCTGGATCACGATGTGGTCGCAATACTCCGCCTCCTCCATGAAGTGCGTGGTCACGATCACGGTCACGCCCTGCTCGGCCAGCGCGGTGATGCGCCGCCAGAATTCCCGGCGCGCGAGCGGATCGGCCCCGCTCGTCGGCTCGTCGAGAAAGAGGATCTCCGGTTCGTGCAACAACGCCGCCGCCATCGCGAGCCGCTGCTTGAAACCACCCGGAAGCTGGCCGCTCGGCAGCCGCGCGAGCGCGCCGAGTTCGAACTGCCGCATCGCCCACGCCACGCGCTTGCGCCGCGCCGCGCCGGACAGGCCGTAGGCGCTGGCGAAGAACTCGAGGTTTTCCGTCACGGAAAGCTGGCCGTAGAGCGAAAACTTCTGTGCGACGTAGCCGATCCGCTGCCGCGCGGAATCCCGCGCCACGCCCAGGTCCATGCCCGCGATCTCGAGCGTGCCGCTCGTCGCCGCCAGCAATCCGCAGAGCATGCGAAAGGTCGTCGTCTTCCCCGCGCCGTTGGGACCGAGCAACCCGAATATCTCGCCGCGACGCACTTCGAAGCTCACGTGATCGACGGCGGTGAAATCACCGAAGCGGCGCACGAGATCGTCGACCTTGACGACGACCTCGCCGTTCCTCCGCTCCGGCGGGCGCTCGAGCTCGATCAGGGTCGCGGCGGACGAGCGTTCACTCCGCTCACGAAGCAGCGCCATGAAACCGTCCTCGAAGCGCGGCGCGACAGGCCTGATCTCCGCGCCGCCCGCGAGCCGGTCGAAGGCGGGCGTGTCGTCGTCGGCATCGTCCTTCGCGCGCTCCAGCACGAAACGCGCTTTCCCGCCTTCCGGCACGGCGTCGATGACGTCGGCCCGGTCGATCAACCGCGCTTGAAGCAGGCGCGCCGGTTGACCCGACGCGGGCTGCGCGAGAAACGTCCGCCCGGCCGCACGACGCGTCACGGTTTCCGGATCTCCTTCAGCCAACACACGCCCCTCGTGCAGCACGACGACCTGATGGCAGCGCGCCGCTTCGTCGAGATAGGCGGTGCTCACGATCACCGTGAGTCGCTCGCGCTCGACGAGGTTTAATATAATCTCCCACAACTCCTGCCGCGACAACGGATCGACGCCCACCGTCGGCTCGTCGAGCACGAGCAGATCGGGCGAGCGCACGAGCGTGCAGGCGAGTCCGAGCTTTTGCTTCATCCCGCCCGAGAGCCGGCCCGCCAGGCGATTCGTGAAGCGGCCCAGCGCCGTCATTTCCATGAGACGCGCATAACGTTCCTTCCGCTCCGCGCGCGGCACGCCGTGCAAATCCGCGTAGAGGTCGAGGTTCTCCTGCACGCTCAGATCCTCGTAGAGTCCGAATCTCTGCGGCATGTAGCCGATGCGCGCCTGGACCTCCGCCGGGCGCCTCGCGACGTCGATCCCGAGGACCGTCAATTCGCCCGATTCCGCCGTGAGCAGGCCGGTGAGCAGCCGGATCAACGTCGTCTTGCCCGCGCCGTCCGGACCGACGAGCGCAAGCAGCGTGCCGCCACGCACCTCGAGCGAGACGCCATCGAGCGCGCGCGCCGTGGTTGTTTTGTCCCTGCGAAACGACTTCCGCAGATCGCGCCCGGATATCACGATCGAAGCATTCACAATTCAAACCGGTTTCAACCGCTAATGGACGCCAATGGAACTGACCTCTTGTTTGAGCACAGATTATCTGATGTCGCTTGCGCGGAGAGCGCGGGTGCAATCGGCTATATCATTAGCGTCTATTGGCGTTCATTGGCGGTTTCTCCTCCCTCCGGATCGAGATCGATATAAACCGTCACCGGCATGCCGAGCCGGAGGTCGTCTCCCGGATCCGCCACGTTCACGCGCACTTCATAAACCAGGCTCGTGCGCAGCTCCTCGGTTTGCAGCGTCTTCGGCGTGAACTCCGCGACCGACGAGATGAACCCGACCCGACCCTCGATCCTGCGATCGGGAAAACTGTCCGCCACGATCCACGCGCGCTGGCCCGGCCGCACCCGGCCGAGATCGGGCTCGCCCACGTAGGCGCGCGCCCATTTCGGATTCGTGATCGCAAGGGTGAACACCGGCTTCTGCGGCGACGCCATCTCGCCCGGCTCCAGTATCCGTGTTCTCACTACAGCGTCGATCGGCGCGATCAACTCCGTGTCGGCGAGCATTTGCTCGAGCAGCGCGAGCCGCGCCTCCGCCCCCGCCAGCCGCGCCTCCGCCTCCGCGATATCCTCCTCGCGCGGGCCGGCCACGACGAGATCGAGCGTCTTCTCGCCGACGACCCGCCGCGCCTCCGTCGCGTCGGCCGCCGCCCGCGCGCTGTCGAGTTCCTGCCGGCTGAGACCCGAGGTGCCGCGCAACGCCACGGCGCGTTCGTAGCGCGTCTTCGCGTCCGCCGCCTCCGCCGCCGCCGAGGCCCGCGCGGCGCTGGCCTGCGCGATTTCCTCCGGCCGCGCGCCATGACGAAGCCGCGCGACCACCTGCCTTTGCGCGGCAATCTGCGCCTCCGCCTCCGCCACTTGCGGCTCCAGCCGGCTTCGATCGAGCCGCGCCAGCGCCTGGCCCCGCTTCACGCGGTCTCCCTCATCGACGAGCAGTTCGGCGATGCGTTCCGTGTTGTTGAAAGGCAGCGCCACCTGCCGCAGCTCGACGTTGCCATAAAGTGTGAGTTCGCGCGGCGGCTCGCCGCGCCGCCCGAGCCCTGGCGCGAGAAAATAGGCCGCGCCAGCGAGGACGGCGAGAAGCAGGAGGACGACGAGAATCTTTCTCTTTTTCATGATCGTCTGGAAAATCTACCGCGGGCCCGCATTGGATTTGAACGTCGCCCAGCGCCTGCGCCCCTTCGCGGTCAGCATGCCTTCGATCAACACCGAGGTGAGATTCGAAAACAGGGCCTTCGGCGTCAGCCCCAGCTCGTCGATCTTCTCGGGCCGGCCAAGCACCCCGGCGGCGCCGAGCAGCACCTCGACGATGAAGCCGGCTGGGATGTCGTCTCGCACCGCGCCGGCCGCGCGTCCCTCTTCCAGCAAGCCGCCAAAATGCTTGTGCGCCAGCGCGCGCCGCTTGATCGAGAAGAGTTTGAACTGTTCCGGCGCCTCCATCTGCATGTCGCGCAGGAAGCCCGGCCGCACCTCCGAGATGTGCTGCCGCCACGCGAGCAGCAGCTCGTTCAATCCTTTCACGGGATTGCCCGCGTGCTCCGTCCGGATGCGGCCGAGGTCGGCCTCGACCTCGGCCAGCTTGGTCCGGACGACCTCGTCGAGAAGCGCGAACTTGGTCGAAAAATGCGCGTAGAGCGTCTTCTTGCTCACCCCCAGCTCCCGCGCGAGCGTATCCATGGTCACGCCACGCGATCCGTGCGCCAGAAAGCACCTCCTCGCCCCCGAAAGAATTCGCGCCCGCGCCGGGCTCATCCCCGTTTGTCCATTCATCGAAAAAGAAATAGCAGCGGCTATACGATGGAAACTTAAAAAGTATTATCAGTTTCCAAACCCCGCGCAAGCCTTCTCCCGACGAAACGGCCGCGACCCGGGGCCGATTTTTTCGGGATCGCAGCTTTTTGGACTGCGGCGATTCATCGCCGCTTTGGATCTCCCGGCGGGCCGATTTTCTGTAACGTACGCGACAAAATTCTGGCTTCCGAAGTCCGCCTGCGCGACAGTCGCGCCATGGATATTACGAAGCCGCCGGCGTCTCTACGGGTTGCCTTGATGCTTGCCGATCAGGCGGGCCAGTTGAGCGGAGCGGCCCTCAAGGGCTTGTGGAAGGCCTGGACGGGCGAGGCGCGATTCGCGCGCGCGCTCGCCCAGCTCGAGGCGCGCGGGCTCGTGCAACGCCTGCAAGGCGGACGCGAAGTCGATGCCCGCATCTACAAACTGACGGAGGCGGGCCGCGCCGCCGCCGCCGGTGGCCGGCTTCCGCCCGAGCGCTGGGCGCGCGCATGGGACGGCCAGTGGCGCATGCTTTCCTTCGACATCCCGCAAAGCGAGGCGAGCGTGCGCATGCGCCTGCGCCGGCGACTGCTCGACGTGGGATTCGGAGCCGTGCAGCGAAGCGTGTGGGTCACGCCGGATCCCGTGAGCGACATCGTCGCGGACATGCCGGAATTCGCGCAACGCCCCGGCTCGCTCCTGCTTCTCGAAGGGCGGCCGGCCGGCGGCGCTTCCGACGAATCGCTCGTGAGCGCGGCATGGGATTTTACCCGGATCAACCGCGCCTATGACGACTACCTGAAAATCCTCGCGGCCCATCCGCCCGCCTCCGGCGCCGCGTCCGGCATCACGAAGACCGCCTGGAAAAAATGGCTCAAGACCGAGGCCGCCGGCTGGCAGCATGCCGTCGCGCAAGATCCCCTGCTCCCCGATGCGCTGCTGCCCGCGGGCTATCGCGGGAAAACCGCCTGGGCGCGCCGGCTCGAAGCCCTCCGCGCGCTGCCGGACGCCGACTGAAGCGGCGTCTGAGCGGCCTCCATTTCCCGCAGCCGAGCCCGGGAGGGCGGCGAGGTGGTTCCGCCCCTTAAAGCCACGATTCTGTCGCGTACGTTACAGAATTCTGGCTTCTGATTTTCAGCGGCGGATGGCGAGGGTGCCTTCGGTGACGCCGAGCTGGTTTTCCACCTCGAGGCGGGCGATGAGGGCGGGCGCGGAGAGAGCGCCATCGAGAAACTGGCGGTAGGTTTCGAGGAGGGTTTGCGCGCGGTGGCGATCTTCGCCGACGAGTTCGACGCGCACCCGCCGGAGGCCGCGCGAGACGAA
>CAZFCY010000041.1:13138-20595 GCA_964517665.1 uncultured Opitutaceae bacterium
TCGCGTGATAGACGGTGTTGCGGCAGCCGACATCGACCTTGACCGGATGCTCGACGCCGAGGCGATCGCGCAGGCGCACCTCGTGTTTCTCGCACGGCCGGCCGCAATCGAGGTGCGTGCGCCCGTTGGAGAGAAAGGCGGCAAAGACACAATGCTCCATGTGAAAGAGCGGCATGTGCTGGTGCAGCGTCAGCTCGAACCACTCCGGCGGCGCCGCGTCGAGCAGGGCCGCGACCTGCCGGTGATTGAGATCGTAGGAGATGGTCAACCGGTCGAAGCCGCGCGCCATCAGCAACCCGGCGGTGAGCGGATTCGCGACGTTGAGCGAGAAGTCCCCGACCTTGCGCAGCGACGCGTCCTGAAAATACTCGAGGCCTCCGAGGTTGCGGATCAACACGCCGTGCGGACCGGCGTTTTCGATCAGTTTAAAGAACCCCTGCTCGCCCGCCTTTTGAATGCGCGGCGTGGCGAGGAGCAGCGGGATCTCCGGCCGCGCCCGCCCGAGCGCCACGGCGTCCGGGTAGCGCCGGATGTCCTCGAAATCCACATAGACCGCATCGACCGCGCTCTCCAGCGCCGCCTCGATCTGCGGGATGGTGCGGCAAAGCACGGCGAGGCTCACGCGCTCCGCCGGCGCGCCCGGCGGCGTGGCGGAGCGCAGCGCCGCGACGCGCGCGAGATGATCGCGCGCCGTGACCGGCGAACGCGCGCGCGCCTCCGCCCCGGCGCCTTTGCCCGCGTCCAGCGCCGCGACGAGCGCGTCCACGAGGCGGCGGCGCAATTCGTTCAGCTCCCGCACCGGCATGAAGACCTCGCCTTCGAGTTCGTTGGCGAGATCCGCAAGCTCGAATCCGCTGCCGCCGAGCCGCCCCAGTTGCCCGCGCAGCATCGCCACATCCACGGCGTGGGCGCGCGCGGGCTGGAGGGCTGATTCCGAGGAAACCTCCACGCGCGCGTCCTCGCATCGCGCGATCGCGCGCAACGGCGCGCCGGCCGCCCCCGTGATCGTGAGCGCGACCGGGCGCGGCGCGTCCGGGATGCCGCCTTCGTAAGTCCGGCGCAGCTCGCGCTCGAGCGCGGGATCGCTCGTCTTCCACACGCGATGGCCCGCGGCGATGCGCCGGAAATCGATCTTCCCACGCTGGAAGAAATAGCGGTTGCCGCGCGCCTCGAAGATGCGGCCGCCCTGCTCGTCGTCGGGATTGCCGCCGGTGTCGAAGACCACGCCGTCGCCCGGCTTCAGCTCGACTTCGGTTTCAAACTCCGCGAAGTCCGGACCGACGCGCGCGACGATGCCGGCGAACGGCCCGCGCCTCGTGCCGAAGCGCGCGTGCACGAGCGTTTGATGGTCCACGCCGTGAAGCCAGCCGCTGAACAGGCCGCGTGAAAAAGTCATCTCGAGCCTGTAGCGATCGGCCGCCGGCACGGCGAAGTTTGCGCCGTCCGCGAGCGCGCGATCGATGGCGCGGCGATAAACCTGCGTGACGGCGGCGACGTATTCGGGCGTCTTCAGGCGCCCCTCGATCTTGAAACTGGAAACACCCGCGCGGATCAGGCCGGGCACGTCGTCGATCGCGGCGAGATCCTGCGGCGAGAGGAGATAGCGGCGGTCGCCGAGGTCGCGTTTCCCGCCGTCCACGATCAATTCGTAGGGCAGCCGGCAGGCTTGCGCGCACTCGCCGCGATTCGCGCTGCGCTGGCCGAGCGATTCGCTCGTGAGGCATTGTCCGGAATACGCGACGCAGAGCGCGCCGTGCACGAAAGCCTCGACCGGAAGCATGTCCGGCTCGCCGGGCTTGAACTTCGCGAGTTCGCGCAGGGAGAGTTCGCGCGCGACGACGACGCGCTCCACACCGATCGATTTCGCGAATCGCACGCCCTCGGGCGAGGTGATGGTCATCTGCGTCGACGCATGCACCTCGAGCCCGGGCGCGACGCTTCGGGCGAGCTGCACGGCGCCGAGATCCTGCGCGATGATCGCGTCGACCCCGGCGTCCTCCGCCACGCGCAGAAACCGCTCCGCCTCCGCGAGTTCACTGGTGAAGACGAGGATGTTGAACGTGAGGTAGCCGCGCGCGCCATGGCGGTGGAGAAACTCCATCAACCGCGGCAGATCCTCCTCGGTGAAGTTGTCCGCCCGCATGCGCGCGTTGAAGGCGGGCAGCCCGAAGTAGATCGCGTCGGCGCCGTTGGCGACGGCGGCGCGCGCGCAATCCCAATTGCCCGCGGGCGCGAGCAGCTCGGGTTTCACCTGGGTGGACATGTCCCGGACAAGACGGAATCGCGCGCCGGTTTCAAATCGTTTCGTCGCCCCGCCCGATCGTCATCAAGCGCAACATTTTGGGTCCGATTCAAAAAACTCATCCCCTCCATCGCTCCCCTCCCCGTGATGAAACCGGCCTCAAGGACTCCCTGTGCGCTCGCGCCGATGCGCGCGGCGGCCGGGCTCGTTGGCGCTTTTTTGTCTTTGGCGACGCCCGCGCTCGCGCAGCGACACGACGCCTCCGCCGACTACCTCTTCACCGCTCAACCCCACGTCGCCGGGCTCGCGCCGATCGTGCGCACGCTGACCCAGACGCGCGACGGCTTCCTCTGGATCGCAACCGAGGCCGGGCTCGCGCGCTTCGACGGGATCGACTACGATATCTTTCGCACCTCGAACACGCCGGAGTTGAAACACAACATCATCCGCGCGCTCGCCGAGGACGACGCCGGCACGCTCTGGATCGGCACGCAGGACGGCGTCACGAGCTATCGCGACGGCAGATTCAAGGCGCTCGACCTGCCCGGGTCCACGATCGCGGGCATCGCGATCGATCGCTCGGGTGGAGTCTGGATCGGCGCCGAAACCCGCGGCCTCTTCGAATGCCGCGACGGCCGCGTCATCCCGCACGCGGACGATCCGGCCATGCCGAGCGCGCGCGTGCAAAGTGTCTTCGTCGATTCCAGGGATCGCGTCTGGGTCGGCTTCGCGGAAGAGAAGGGTCTGGTCGTGCGCGAACACGGGAAGTTCGCCGCCGTCTCCGAACCGGAGTTGCAGAATCAAACGGTCGTCGCGATGGCGGAAGACAGCCAGGGCGGCCTCTGGTTCGCGACCGAAACGGGCGGCGTTCTCCGCGTCACTGACGACGGCGCGCGCCGGTTCGGCAAGGAGCAGGGCCTCGCGCGGAACCTCGCCACAACGGTTTACACCGACCGCCACGGGACGGTCTGGGCGATCAGCGGCGGTCTTTTTCGATGGGACGGCAGGGACAGATTCGCCGGCATCGAGCTTCCCTTTCACGAGCCGCTGCGGTCGATCATCGTCGATTCCGAAAACAACATCTGGCTCGGCACGAACGGCGTCGGCGTCTGGCGCATGCGCGCGATGGGCGTGCAATTCCTGACCGAGGCCGACGGCATTCCCGGCGGGACGGCGAAGACGGTCGCGGTCGACGCGAGCGGCGCCACCTGGGTCGGCATGCCGGGAAACGGCGTGGTGCGCCTGAGCGCGTCCGGAAGGGAAACCATCATCCCTCCCAACGCCGGCAAAAGAAGCGATGTCTGGTCCGTTTACGGCGCGCGCGACGGCGCGGTCTGGATCGGCACGCGCGGAGCGCTGCATGTCTGGCGCAATGGAAAACTGGATGCGCTTCCCGAATACGAGTTCGTCCGCTGCATTTTCCAGGACCGTTCGGGGCGCGTCTGGTTCGGAAGCGCGAACGCCGGCGTCGTCTGCTTCGCGGATGGAAAATTCGAGCCCGGACCGGCCCCGCTGCGGGCGATCGACGACATCGCGGTGGCGATGGCCGAAGGCTCCGACGGCGCGATCTACATCGGCTACTATCGATCGGGGCTCGCGAAGCTCGATCGCGGCGCGCCCACCTTTTTCTCGCGGCAAAACGGGCTGCCCGCGGACGATGTTCGATCGGTCCTCGTCGATCGGGACGACAACGTGTGGGTCGGCACGCGCGGCCGCAGCCTCGCCGTCCTCCACGAGGGCCGGTGGTGGAACCCGGACCTGTTCGCCGACCTCACCAACGACCTCGTCTCCGCGCTCGCGATCGACGCGTCGGATCGCATCTGGGTTGGAAGCCCGCAGGGCGTGATGTGGGCGCCGCGCGCCGAGCTGCTCGAGTTCGCGCGCGGCGCGCGCGCGGACAATGTCCTGCGCAGCGCTGTCACGGTGGACAATGTCCGCGGCGTCGGCGTCAGCTCCGCCGCCCAGCCGGTGGTCTGGCCGGCCGCGGACGGGAGCATTTCCTTCGCCTCCCGCAGCGGGCTCGTGCGGGTCGATCCCGGGGAGGTCGTGGCCAACACCGTGCCGCCGCCGGTCACGATCAAGGGCGTGTGGATCGATGGTATCCGCGTCCCGGATACAGGCGTCATCGACGTGAGCCCGGGCGCGCGCTCGATCTCGATCGCCTATTCCGCGCCGAGCTTCGTGCGCCCGAGCCGCGTCTTCTTCCGCCATCGTCTCGAGGGGCACGACGCCGGCTGGGTCGAGGCGGGAACGCGCCGCGCGGCGATGTATTCGAACCTGAAGCCCGGCACGTACCGATTTCAGGTGACGGCGTGCAACGACGAGGGCGTCTGGAACACGGCCGGCGCCGGCTTCGATCTCGTCCAGCGCCCCTTCTTCCGCCAGACGGGCGGCTTCTTCGCCTGCGTCGCCGCGTGCCTGCTGGTCGGAGCGTATTCACTTTATCGATACAGAACCGTCGCCCTGCGCAGCCGCAACGAGGAGCTCGAGCGCGGCATCGCGGAGCGCACGGGCGAGCTGCTGCAGGCGAAGGAGGCCGCGGAGGCCGCCGCCAGGGCCAAGAGCAGCTTTCTCGCGAACATGAGCCACGAGATCCGCACGCCGATGAACGGCGTGATCGGCATGACCGGGCTCCTCCTCGACACGCCGCTCAACGAAGAGCAGCGCGACTACGGCGAAACGATCCGCAAATCGGGCGAGTCCCTGCTTTGCATCATCAACGACATCCTCGACTTCTCCAAGATCGAGGCGGGGAAACTCGAGCTGGAAGAAATCGAATTCAACCCGCGCGCGGCGGTCGAGGATGTGCTCGAGCTGATGTCCGCCGCGGCCTTGAAAAAGAACCTGGAACTCGCCTGCTGGGCCGATGCCGCGGTCCCGGAGGAAATCCTCGGCGATCCGGGCCGGTTTCGCCAGATCCTGACCAACCTCGTCGGCAACGCGGTCAAGTTCACCGAGAAGGGGGAGGTGGTCGTCCGCCTCACGATGGAGGGCGGCGGCGGCAGCGGCGCGCTTCTCCGCACGGAGGTCCGCGACACGGGCATCGGCATGACCGGGGAAGGGCGCGCGCGCCTTTTCAAGTCGTTCAGCCAGGTGGACAGCTCGACCACCCGCAAGTTCGGCGGCACCGGCCTCGGCCTCGCCATCTCGCGCCAGCTTTGCGAACTCATGGGCGGCCGCATCGGCGTTTCAAGCGTGCTCGGACGCGGCTCGACCTTCTGGTACACCATCGCCTGCCGCGGCGCATCGAGGCCGCGGCCGGATGCCAGTGGCGCGTCCGCCGCCCGCGGCAAACGCGTGCTCGTGGTGGACGACAACCAGACGAACCGCGTCATCCTGATCGAACTCCTTCGCCGTTGGGAAGCATTGTCCGGTGAAGCGGCCGACGGCCCGGCGGCGCTCGAGGCGCTGCGCTCGGCCGCGGCGGATGGAAAACCCTACGATCTCGCGCTGCTCGACCTGCACATGCCGGGGATGGACGGGATCGAACTCGCCGAGGCGATCCGCGCGGAACCCGCGTTTCGCGGCCTGCCGCTCATCCTGCTCAGCTCGGCATTGATCAAGGATTATCGCGAGCGCGTCGATCGCTGCGGGATCGCCGCCGCCTTTCAAAAACCCGTGCGCCAGAGCACGCTGCTTCGCGCCCTGCAAAACCTGTGGGCCGGCGAGGCCGCCGCGGTTTCCGCGCCGCCTCCCCGCAACCCGCCGGCCGGGGCCGCGCCGCCGGCCCGCATCCTCGTGGCGGAGGACAACCCGATCAACCAGAAGCTCGCCGTGCGCATGCTCGAGAAGCTCGGGCACCGCGCCACCCTCGCGAACAACGGACGGGAGGCGGTCGACGCCTTCGCCGCCGGCTCGTTCGATCTCATCCTCATGGACTGCCAGATGCCGGAGATGGACGGCTACGAGGCCACGCGCCGTATCCGGGATCTGGAGACAGATGGACGGAGCCGCACTCCGGTGATCGCGCTGACCGCAAACGCGCTCAGCGATGAACGCGACAACTGCCTCGCGGCGGGGATGGACGACTATCTCTCCAAGCCGGTGAAACAGGCCGGGCTGGCCGCGCGGATCGACCAGTGGTCGCCACCGCATTCCAGGCAGGGCCATGGAGCCGGTCGAAAAGCGGCGATGAATCGCCGCGCTCCTCTCGCAAATACTACGCGAGGGCTGGCCGACTTTGCGAAGCCCCGGCGCGCGAGCGCCAGTCGCGCAGCGCCGCGCCCGTGAGCGAGCGCGTTTTTTTCACGAGTCCGTCCGTCGTCCCGGCGAAGACGATTTCGCCGCCCGCCGAGCCGCCGCCGGGCCCGAGGTCGATGATCCAGTCGGCGAGGTTGATCACGTCGAGGTTGTGCTCGATCACGACGATCGTGTTGCCGGCGTCGCGCAGTTTGAAGAGCAGGTCGAGCAGGTTCTGGATGTCGGCCCAGTGCAGGCCGGTCGTGGGCTCGTCGAGGACGTAGAGCACCCCGCCCTGCTGGCGGCGGCTGAGTTCGAGCGAGAGCTTGATCCGCTGGGCCTCGCCGCCGCTGAGCGTGTTCGCGGGCTGCCCGAGTTGCACATAACCGAGGCCGACGGCCGCGAGCGTGTCCAGTTTTTCCATCACGCGCGGGATGTTGCGGAAGAGCGAGCGCGCCTCGCTCACGGTCATCGCGAGCACCTCCGCGATGTTGCGGCCGGCGAAACGAACCTCGAGCGTCTCGCGGTTGTAGCGCTGTCCATGGCAGCTCGGGCACTCGGTGTAGGCGTCGCTCATGAACATCATGTCGAGCTTGATCACGCCGTCGCCCTGGCAGCGTTCGCAGCGTCCGCCGCGGACGTTGAAGCTGAAGCGCGTCGCCTTGTATCCGCGCACCTTGGCGAGCGGACAGCGCGCGAAGAGATCGCGCAGCTGGTCGAAGAGTTTCGTGTAGGTCGCCGGGTTCGAACGCGGGCTGCGGCCGATCGGCTCCTGATCGACGCGCACGACCTTCTCGAAGAGATTCAACCCCTCGATCGCGCGGTGCGAGCCGGGAATGGTCATCGCGCCGTTGAGCTTGCGCGCCGCCGCGGCCGCGAGGATGTCGTTGACCAGCGTGCTTTTGCCCGAGCCGCTCACGCCCGTGACGCAGGTGAACAGGCCGACGGGAAACGCCGCGTCCACGTCTCGAAGGTTGTGCTGCGAGGCGCCGCGCACCGTCAGCCAGTCCTCGTTTGGACGACGCGAGCCAGCCTC
>CAZFCY010000041.1:20605-31208 GCA_964517665.1 uncultured Opitutaceae bacterium
GCCAGATAGGCGCCGGTGCGCGTGCGCGATCGTCCCGGCTCGCAAATCTCCGCGGGCGTTCCCTGGAAGAGCAGATGACCGCCCGCCTCGCCCGCGCCGGGGCCGAGTTCGATGATCTGGTCGGCGGCGAGCATCGTCTCCTCGTCGTGCTCGACCACGAGGACCGAATTGCCGCGATCGCGCAGCTCGAGGAGCGTGCGCAGGAGGTTGCGGTTGTCCGCCGGATGCAGGCCGATGCTCGGCTCGTCGAGCACGTAAACCACGCCGACCAGCCCCATGCCGAGCTGCGTCGCAAGCCGCACGCGCTGCGCCTCGCCGCCGCTCAGCGTGCTGTATTCACGATCCAATGACAGATAACCGAGCCCGACCTGGTCGAGAAAGCGCAGGCGCTGGCGGATGCCCTCGACCACCTCGCCGCGCGCGGCGCCGGCCGCGGCCTCGCCGGGAAGCGCGGTGACAAACTCCAGGACCCTGCCGACGGAACGGCCAAGGAAGTCCGGCAGGGAAACGCCATCGACGAGGACGGCGGCGCTGCGCGGATGCAGGCGGCGCCCGCCGCAGGTCGGGCAATCGGTCGAGGCCTGATACGCCGTGAGGCGCGCGCGGTAGCCATCGCTGCGCGACTCGCGCCGCGCCTTGTCGAGGATCGGGAGGATGCCGGGAAACGCCTGCAGCTCGCCCTTGCCGCGGCGCAGGCGGAAGCTGAACATCCGCCCGCCCGCGCCGTGAAGCAGCGTGCGCCGCGTTTCCTCCGGGAGTTTTTTCCACGGCTTTTCCGGATCGAACGGAAGCTGCTCGGCAAGCTGCTTGAGCAACGCGTTGTGGCGGATGATGAGCGCCTTGCCGCCGATGCGCAGCGGCTTGATCGCGCCCTCGCGCACCGACTTGTCGGGATCGGGCACGACGAGTTCCTCGACGAACCGCATCTGCTTGCCGAGCCCGCCGCAGTCGGGGCAGGCGCCTTCGGAGGTGTTGAAGGAAAAGTGCCGCGGCCTGAGCGGCTCGTGCGTGTCGCCGCAGATCTCGCACGCGAGGTTGCGGCTCAACGCGATCTCGGACCACGCCGTCGCGCCGCGCGGCTGGTGAAGCGCGACGGCGCGATCGTGGCCCTCGCGAAAGGCCAGTTCGAGCGAATCCGCGACACGGCTGCGCTGATCGGGCGCGATCACGACGCGGTCGATGACGAGATCGACGACGACCTCGCGCGTGCCGGTCGGAATGATGTCGCGCTCGTCGATCGACTTCACCTCGCCATCGACGCGCAGGCGTTGAAAACCGCGCAGGCGCAGGCTCTCCACCTCGTCGCGCAAGACCGCGGGCCGCGCCGTCATCCAGTGCGCGAGCAGCATCACGCGCGTTCCTTCGGGCAGCGCGAGGAGCCGGTCCACGCTGGCGTCGAGCGTTTGCTGGACGATGCGTCCGCCGTCCTTCGGGCAATAAGCGACGCCGTCGAGCGTCCAGAGCAGCCGCGCGTAATCGGCGATCTCGGTCACCGTCGCGATCGTGCTGCGGGGCGAGCCGCCGGCGGTGCGCTGCTCGATCGCGAGCACCGGCGAAAGCCCGTGAATGAAATCGACGTCGGGCCGCTTCAGTTGCTCGAGCACCTGCCTCGCCTGGGTGGAGAGGCTCTCCATGTACTTCCGGTAGCCCTCGGCGTAGATTGTGTCGAAGGCGAGCGACGACTTGCCCGATCCGCTCACGCCCGTGACGACCACCAGTTGTCCGCGCGGGATGCGCACCTCGAGGTTCTTGAGGTTGTGCTCGCGGGCGCCTTTGACGTGGATGTGCCGGGTCTCGCTCGGTGTCATTTCGCGGCTCGATGAAAAAGTGTTCACCATCGCCAATGGGATGCGGTTGGCAACTGCGGAGCGGAGTCGCCCGGCGCATGAGGCGCGGTTGGAAGTGATGGGCGATTGAAAGCGGCGATGAATCGCCAGCACTCCAAAACGGGCCGGCAGCTTCTCTGGAGCGCTGCGATTCATCGCCGCTTTTGTGGAGCGAGCAGGCGCCGATCCAGCACCCGCCAGTTCCAATTACACCCCGACGCATGGCGCCCATAGGATCCATGGGACGGATTCGGCGGCGCCAAAAGGTTGCCGGAACACCGCGCGCAAGCCTTGCCTCGTGGCCCGCGCCGGGACATGTTTCCGCTGTTTTCCCATGAACCTCCAGGTCATCATCAATGACGTGGCGGACAACGCCGACGATTTCCTCGGCGATGCCCGCTCGATGATAGAAGCGCGCGCCGCGATCCGCGCTTTCCTCGCCGACAAATTTCCGGCCATGAGCAAGCCCGACTCCGAACAGGTCATCGCCGGCGTGCTCGCCATTCTGGACGAGGAGGGATTTTTCGACGCCGTCGGCAGCCGCGACGCCTCGATCGAAAGCGACGAGGAAGATCTCGAAACGTAGCCGGGGCCAGGAGACAGCGGACAGGAGAAAAAGCGCGTCCGGGTTCGGAGTCCCGCCTTCAGGCGGTCTGGCGAAAGCCCATGGGCCGCCTGAAGGCGGGACTCCAAACTTCAACCTGCGCAGTCGCCATTTTCCAATCGCGCCCGTGCTCAGGACCTTCGGCTTTTGACCTTCGACTTCCGGCTTCCGGCCTCCGCGAGAGGCGCCGATTCCGATGCGTCACCAGTTTTTGGATACGCCGGGCGCTTGTGGTGGCGCGAGGTCAGCATCGCGATGAAGCTCGCCTCCACCTTTGCCAGCTCGGCGAGCGTGAGCGGGCAGTCGCGCAGCTCGCCCTCCTTGATCCGGTCGCTGACCAGGCTTTGCACGAGGTCGCGGATGCGCGCCTCGTCGAGCTGCTCCGCCGAACGCGCGGCCGCCTCGACCGTGTCCGCGAGCGCGATGATGCCCGACTCGCGGGTGGAAGGCGGCGGCCCCGGATAACGGAACTTTTCGCGCAGCAACTCGCGCTCCGCCGGATCGTCCACCTGCTCCGCCGCGCGCGAGTAAAAGAAGCGCGCGAGCGACGTCCCGTGATGCTCCGCGATGATGGCGCGAAACGGCCGCGGCAGCCGGTGCTTCTGCGCGATCGAAAGGCCATCGGTGACATGCGCGATGATCTTCTCCGCGCTCTCCTGCGGCGTCAGTTTGTCGTGCGGCGAGCCGTTGCGCTGGTTCTCCGCGAAGATCTCGGGATCGACCGTCTTGCCGATGTCGTGAAAGAGCGCGGCGGTGCGGCAGAAGAGCGCGTTCGCGCCGATCGCGCGCGCCGCGGACTCCGCGAGGTCGGCGACATTGATCGTGTGGTTCCACGTGCCGGGCGCCTCGGCGCGGAGTTTGTCCAGCAGCCGATGATCCGAGGCGAACTCGATCAGCGTGATGTCGGAAAGACTGCCCGTGAGCCACTCCGCAAACGGCAGCACGGCGAGCAGAAACACGCCCGCCAGCCCGCCCATGATCACCGGCACGACGGTCGCGACGACGAGTTCCTCCCACCCGCGCGTGCGAAACAGCGTGCCGGCCAGCGCCACCGCGCCAAAGACCGCGCCCGCGCGGAAACAGCCGCGGATGACGTGCCAGCGCAGCGGACACCGGCGCAACCCGAGGACGCCCAGAAAACCCGCGAGGAGGAGGCCGGCGCACCACAACGGCGTCGTCCCCGAGCCTGGCGCCAGCCACGCCAGCGCCGCGGTTGCCGTCGCCACGACGAAGCCGTGGCGAAACCCGAACAACACCGTCGCGAGCCCGACCGGCACGATCCATGGAAACACGAGCGCCGGCTCCGGCATCTCGAAACGCGTGTTCACGATCACGAAGGGCCGCGCCTCGATCGCGATCCGCAACAGCAGCGCCTGCAGCGCCACGAATCCGATGCACCACCCCACCCGCGCGTTTCCGACCCGGCCGCCTGGAAGGATCCACCGGCGGACGACGAGGAAAGCGACGAACCCGACACCAAACGCCGCCACCGCCGGCCAGTCGCTCGAGCCCGGAAGCAAGGCCGCCGCTCCGGCCGGCGGCCAGTCCCACGGCACGGGGAAGAACGCAAAAACGACGATGGCGAGCGCCCCCGGCAGCCACCACCCGGCGCCGCCGCCCTGCGCCTGCCTTGAAGCGCCCCCGGCCGCCGCGCGCGTCGTTCCTCCCTCGTCGGTTGACACGCGCCAAACGAAAACGGCGCCGCGTCCTGACTACGAATCTTTTGGTGAGGTCGACACAAATTTCTCGCCGCGAAGGACACCGGCAAAGCCCTCGCAGGAGCCCCGACGTCTCTGGCCGGCCGGCCGCGTCGAGTGCGACGAAGGTCCAATTGCCGGGACGGCCCGGCCCAAAGCGCCGCCACTCCTGATCGTTTCCAGCGCAACCGTCAAAAGGCGGCGGGGCCAGCCGCAGGAAGATAAAAACCAGGGACGTCTTCGTGTCCGCGGTGATGGATCAAATGCTTTCACAAGGCGGCGACGTCGTCATCGTTTCATTCGCGCATGCAAATTCTTTGGACCTATTTGAAGCCCTACCAATGGCTCATTTTTCTCTCCCTGCTTCTGGCCGGCGTGGCGCAGGTGCTGAGCCTGGTGGACCCGATCATCTTCGGAAAGATCATCGACGAGTACGCGCTGTCGCAAGACGCCAGGCCTCAGGAGGAACTGATCTCGGGAGCGCTGGGCCTGCTGGCGCTCGCCGTGGCGATAGCGCTGGCGTCGAGACTCGTGAAAGCGATGCAGGAATACGTCGTGCGGCTGGTGGTGCAGAAATTCGGCATGCAGATTTTCAACGACGGGATTCGGCAGACGCTCCGCCTTTCCTACCAGGAGTTCATGAATCAGCGCAGCGGTGAAACGCTGTCGATCCTCCAGAAAGTGCGGACGGACACGGAGCGGTTCATCAACTCGTTCATCAACATCCTGTTTTCCTCGCTGGTGGGCATCGGCTTCCTTGTCTGGTATTCGGTCACCAGGCACTGGGCGCTGGCGCCGGTCTTCGTCATCGGCATTCTGGTGCTGGGCGGGCTCACGGGATTGTTGAGCAGCAAAATCAAAACGCTGCAGCGAAGCATCAACCGCGAGACGAATAAAATGTCGGGCGTGATCACCGAGTCCCTGCGAAACATCGAGCTGGTGAAAAGCCTGGGACTCACCTTTCAGGAGATCCGCCGGTTGCGCGAGCATACCCGGCAGATCTTCAGCCTGGAGATGGTGAAGGTGCGCAAAGCGCGGACGCTGTCGTTCATGCAAGGCGCGGCGCTGAGCCTGCTCAAGCAGTCGATCCTCTTCATTCTGCTGTGGCTCATCTTCCGGAAAATCCTGGCGCCCGGAGAACTCGTCGCCATGCAGGCCATCACCGCTCAGATATTCATGCCGCTCCAGGATCTGGGCAACATCATCCTTCTCTACCGCGAAGCCGACGCCTCCCTGCAAGCCTACGACGCGCTCATGCATCGGCCCATCGAGACCAATCCGGAAACGCCGATCGAGACCGGCCCCATCCAGCATCTTCGCTTCGAGCAGGTGGTGTTCCGTCACCAGGGCTCCGGCGCCAATGCCATCGACGGCATCTCCCTGGAGGCCAGGGCAGGCGACACCATTGCGTTTGTCGGTCCCTCGGGTTCCGGAAAATCGACCCTGGTGAAACTGCTGGTGGGCTTATATAAGCCCGTGGAAGGGCAGATTTATTACAACGGCATCTCCACGCAGGACATCCGTTTCAATCCCGTGCGGCGGCAGTTCGGTTTCGTGACGCAGGAGACCCAGCTCTTCTCGGGCACGCTGCGGGAGAATCTGCGGTTCGTGAAGCCCGACGCCACGGAGGCTGAAATGCTGGACGCCTTGGAAAAGGCCTCTGCGATGGCGATCGTGCATCGCACGGAAAAAGGCCTGGAAACGACCATCGGTGAAAGCGGCATGAAACTCTCGGGTGGCGAGCGGCAGAGGATTTCCATTGCCCGCGCGCTGATCCGCAACCCGCGCCTGCTCATTTTCGATGAGGCCACCTCGGCTCTGGATTCCCTCACCGAAGACGAAATCACCGACACCGTGAAGGAGGTATCCCTGTCCAACGAGCGCATCACGATCCTGATTGCCCACCGCCTTTCGACCATCCTGCATGCCGACATCATTTTTGTGCTGGAGAAAGGCCGGATCGTGGAAACGGGCGGTCACGACGCGCTGGTGGCACAGAAAGGCCTCTATTACGCGATGTGGCGGCAGCAGATTGGAGAGCGATGATGGATTCGCCGGAACAATTTCTGTGTCCCGACATCGTGCAGGATAAAACCTTCGATGGCTTCGAGCGAACCTGCCCGGTGCTCACCTGACTGGATCCTCATCTGCAAAAACACGCTCTGGATGGCGCCGCCAATCACGAAAGCGCACAAGCGATCTCGCGGCCGGGAGCGAATCGGCTCCACGCCGAACCTGGCGCGATGCCCGGCTTGCCCTTTGATCGCAACAGAGCCTCCTCTATTTGCGCATGAGCGTGGCAAGCGCGGAGCGGAGTTGGGCGAACTGTATCGGTTTGACCAGGTGGATATCAAATCCGGCGGCGCGTGAACGCGCGATGTCTTCTTCGCTGCCGTAGCCGCTGAGTGCGATGCCGCGCAGGTCTTGGCAGTCGCGCAATTGCTTGATCAGTTCCAGGCCACTTGCGTCCGGCAGCCCGAGATCGGAGATCACGACATCGAACGTGTCGACCGCCGCCATCGCCAGCGCAGCCGCGGCGGTTCTGGCAGCAACCACGTGATGGCCTCGGCGTTCAAGCAGGCGGCTCAACACCTGCAGGGTGCTGGGGTCGTCCTCGACCACGAGCAAGCGAAGCGAGACGGCGCCTTCCAGCGGCGATACGAACGGCTCGACCGCGCCGACGGACGGCGCCGTGACGCCGGGAAGTTCGACCACAAATGTCGCGCCTCGATTCAGGCCCGCACTGTGCGTGCTGATCGTGCCCCCGTGTAGATGGACCACGGAACGCACGATCGCCAAACCGAGGCCGAGGCCACCGAAGAGATGCCTGCCCGCAAGTTCGCCCTGATCGAACGGAAGGAAGATCTTTTCGAGCTGGGTGGAAGCGATCCCGATTCCCGTATCGGCAACTTCGATGCGCAGCCATGGCATCCCATCCTTTCCGCTTTCTTCCCGGGTGCGGATGAAAATCTTCCCGCGCGGAGGAGTGAATTTCACCGCATTGCGCAGCAGGTTCCAGATGACCTGTTGAAAGCGCGCCGGATCGGCGCTCAACCCGCTGTGCCGGGCATCGAAGTCGCGCTCGATGGTGATATTCTTGGCGGCGGCGTCTTTCCGGACGATGTCGATCGCGAGGTCGATCAGATGATGCGCGTCGCACGGCTGGCGGATCAGCTCGAGTTTGCCGTGGGCGATACGGGTGACGTCGAGCAGGTCGTCGATCATCCGCGCCTCCAGCGCAATGTTGCGTTCGATCATGCCAATCTGTTCGCGGACATCGGCGGGCAGGCGCTGGTCCTCGAGCAGGGCCTCGGCCGTCAGCAGCACAGGGGTCAAAGGAGTGCGCAACTCATGCGAGAGGGCGGCGAGAAAATCATCCTTGGCCTGATTGGCTTGCTCGGCGGCGCGTCGAGCGATCTGGAGGTTGTCGACCGCCTCGCGCAAGGCGATGGCCGCCAGTTTACGTTCGGCGATTTCCTCCTCAAGTCGGGCGTTCGCCTTTTCCGCCGCCTCCCGGAGTTCGTGCTGGCGCAGGGCGCCGATGAGCAACGCGGCATTGATCTCCATCTCGTTCCGCCTGAAAAAGGAGGATCTCGACAGCTGCACGACCACTCGTGCAGGCATTTCGTTCTCATCCATCGCGGGCCACATGGCATAGAGCCAGTGAGTGGGATCAGCCTCCGTTCCCTCGGATTCCACGAGGGTTTCCGGTTCTCCGGTCTGATACACCCGGTCCAGCAACGGCACACATTTGTCTCCGTTGCTTACGATTTCGACAAATTGTTTTCCGATCAGCTCTTCGCGGGTTCGACCCACGAGGCGGCAAAAGGCCGCGTTCACGAAGCAGACATAGTGGTCCTTGCCCGCCACCTCGATCATCGGCAGAGGCGCGCGCTCGATCACCGGCTGGGCGCGGCTCAGCCGGTCCAGCGATGCCCCCGGGTTGGGCTCGGTGACTTCGCGCGCATCACTCATGATTACGTCACCGACCTGGGTTCCGGGGCATCTCCCACTCCATGCATGCGCTCCGGCAGCCCGCTGGTCAGGCGGGCGTGCTCGCTGCGCCGCGGACTGATGATGACGAAGCCCTTGTTGGTGATGACGTATTCGCGAATGTCTTTGCTGTGGTTTCCCCCGCGCGTCTTGACGATAACCAGAATCTTGCGCAGCTGCCCATCGATCTCCACGTAGCGCATCCGGATGATGTCGTCGGTGAGAAACGAAATCGCATAGTGGCTGAACGGGAACGCGGTGAATCCGTCCTCGATCTCGACCGTGCTGACAATGGTCACCCCCGCTCCCGTCAATGCGCTGATCATCCGGTAGAGCGACTCCCGAAAGTCCGCGCGAAAGCCCGGCGCCAGCGCCATTTCAAATCCGACCAGCGAATCGATCACCAGTCGTTTGGCGCCGATTCTTTCCACGGCATCGAGAATCTCCTGCATGGTTTCATCCACGGACAGGTCGAGCGGCCGGAGATAGAGAATCTCGAGTTTCCCGGTTTTTTGCGGTGCGCTCAGATCCATGCCCATGCCAGAGGCGCGCATGGCATAACCTGCGGGACGCTCCTCGAAGATCGCGATGACTCCTGCCTCGTTTTGGCGAATGCCTTCCGCGATGAACTGCGTGGCGAGGACCGATTTTCCCGTGCCCGACGGACCGGCCACCAGGACGCTGTCGCCCGAAGGAATGCCCCCGCCCAGCAGTTTGTCCAATTCAGGAGCGCCGGTGGACAGACGCCGCGTCCCCTGCCGTTGCCCTTCCTTGCCGACGAGCCCGAGCGTGCGCGAGAACGCCTGAAGTCCGTAGTTGCCGATGCGGATCGTGTGCAATCCCGGCACTGAGGCCTGCCCGCGCAACTTGACGATCTGCAACTTCCTCACCACGGAATTCCGCTCGGCCGCTTGCGAGAGCCAGAAGAGTCCGTCCGCCACGGTGAACACGGGATTGTCGCGCATCTCCACTTCGCTGTACTCGCCGATCAGGAAGGTCGTGGCCTGAAAACTGGTCAGGAGCATGGCGAGTCGCTGGACGAATTCCTGCAACTCCATCTCACTGGCTCCGCCGCGCTGGTTTTTGCGCAGCACGGTGCGAAAGGAATCAACCACGACGACGCCCGGGCTGGCGGTCGCCACTTCCCGCTCGATCTCGTCCAACACGGCGCGGAGGTCGGCCTTCAACACCACATCGGTCAGATTGATGAAACGAATCGATGTGTTCAGCTTCGCCTGATCGAAAAACGTGTACTGCTGCTGGTAGCGCAACATCTTCAAGGCGGGTTCGCCGAGCACGGTGAAGTAGAGCGCCGGACGGGCGGGCGTGGCGTTGGCGAAAACAAATTGATGCGCCAGCGTGGTCTTGCCGCAGCCCGGCGTGCCCGCGATGATATTGAACGAAAACTCGGGCAGCCCTCCGCCCAGAATCTCATCGAGCCCTCGCACCCCGGTTGGCAGTTGATTGATGGTTACCTTGCCGATGTCGGCTCCCGCGGTGTTTTCAAGGCGTCGGCGCGCCGGACCTTTGTTGGATTTTTTCATAACTGGTCTTTTTCCGATTCGGCAGGCTCGAGCGCCGCCTTGGGCCAGACGTCCTGCACGAGCCGCAACGTGAGCGGTTCGCCGATGAACGTGACCAGCAACTCGAGCAACTGCACGATGAGGGCGGAGACACCCTGGACGGCCTCGTCTTCGGGCACTTCGGTCTCGCCTCCGACGGGAAACTCCAGGCGCCCCTCCCCGTCGATTTTCATTCCCTCCAGCCACGGCACGGTCGCGGTCGCCAGCGTGAGAGCACGGGCGAGCAGGGAGCGAAACCCGGCGACGCCCATCCAGCCGGCCAAAGGTCGGCGCAGCTTTTCGCACACGCGAAAGGCGGCACGACTTTTCGTATCCTCGCGCTCACCTGCGCGGAGCTCTTCCGCAATCAGCCACTGCGCGACCTTCTTCACGTGGAAACGGTCCCACCCCGCGACAAATGTCCATGCTTACGCTTGTTCCCGACAGTGGATAACGCCGTGATGCAATCCGCGAGGGTCCGCTTTTGATGATGATTCGAGCGCAATGGCGAGAGGGGAGACAGCCCGTAGAGATCCGTAAGAACAAATCTTGCGCATGCCTGCTGGCACGCGATCTGAACTCGATCGCACGTAGGGCACTTCCCGGAGATGCGTTGTATCCGACCTGTCCCGCAGTAGGAAACCTTTTCGCGAGGCGGGGAGAAAACGTGGCGGTCAGCCGCAACAGGCCCATCTCGCGTGCCGGCGACGATGGATGGGCTTCAAGGGCGGAAAAGACGGCTCGACGGCCGCTCTGCAGCGCATGTCTTTTGATTCCGATCGCCTACCCCTCCGCAGGGGCCGTGGCATGGGTGTGTCGGTGACGCTGAGGATGGTGGCGGAAGGAGACAAACGGGGCGCTGCTTTATTTTTGCAGTCGATCGATCCCCGATTCCTGCCGACCACCCGCGATGTCAAAGAT